>NZ_JANXRJ010000009.1 GCF_025353065.1 Lapillicoccus sp. | reverse complement strand
GACGGCACCAGCTGGACACGTCCTGAGCCGTCAATCTGCATCGAATACTCCCGCGATCTCGGTTGAATCCAGTGATTCAATGATGCATCCGATGAGACGGCGACGGTATTTACGCAGGTCAGCGGCGTGTCGCGCAGACGTTAAGTTGAACCGATCTGATCAGCACGGGTCGCTCTCAGCGTCAGCAACGACCGTATCGTCGCTGCGTTCCCGCAGGTCAACGGCGCTTCGTCGCTGCCATCGGGGTAGAGGGGCGGACCCAGTGGCACTGATTCATCTGATGCAATACGCAGGATACAAAGTGACATAATGTCGATTATCGGCGTAAGCGCTCGAGTTCGACCTCGTCGTCCTCATCGACCCGGACATGTGGGGCACCAGCGTGTCGGGCGCCAAGACGTCCGGCCCGGGCATCGAGAAGCCTGTGGACCGCTACGTCGCGATGACCCGAGCCACCCAGCGACTCGTCATCCTCACGACGACTAGTCTGCAAGCATCTTGTTGAGCAAGCGGTTCGCCCAGACCGGCGAGAAGCGTGCGGCCCCGGCGAAGACCTGCGCCTGTCGCCCGACCGGGTAGTGCACCTTTGGCAGCCGGCCATGGCCACCGACCACCGCCGCCGCGATGGCGTCGGCGACGTCGTCGCTGGTCAGCCGCACCCCGAGGCGCCGGGTTGCTCCGGTGTCCATGCCGTCCACCATGGCGGTCTCCACGAACAACGGCCACATCGCGATGACCCGGATCCCCTGGGCCTTCCACTCCAGCTCGAGCGCCTCCGACAGCCCACGGATGGCGAACTTCGAGGCGGAGTAGGACGCCAGGTCCGGTTGCCCGTAGATCGCCGAGGCCGAGCACATGTTGACCATCACCGCCCCTCGCGTCGCCGCGAGGTAGCGGTGGCCGGTGTGGGCTCCATTCACGGTCCCGAGCACGTTCACCTCGATGATCCGGTGGTGGGCCACGAGATCGATCTCGGCGAACCGGCCGGAGGACAGGACCCCCGCGTTGTTGATCAGCACGTCCAGCCGGCCGTCAGGGCAGAACTCCGCCAACCGCGTTCCCCACTCGTCCGGGTCGGTGACATCGAGGTGCCCGGTCGTGAGGCGCCCGGTGGTGTCTGCGGCAGCCAGGCCGTCCAGCGCGGCCGAGTCGATGTCGAAGGCGCCGACGCGCCAGCCGTCCCGCAGGAAACAACGCGCGGTGGACCGGCCGATGCCCGCGGCCGCGCCGGAGATGAAGACGCGCCGGTCCCCCACGCCTGTCACGCCAGCCACGGAAAGACCACCGCAGCGGCAGCACATCCCAGCCCTGCGCCCACGAGCACCTGCCCGACGGTGTGCCGCCCGGCCCGCACCCTGGCCCACCCCACCACCAGGAGCAGTGGGGTCACGACAGCCACCCACCACGGCCCGAGGACGAGCACGAGGATCACCGCCGTCCCGCCGGCGACACCGACGTGGAAGGACGCCTTGTACCACCGCGATACGACGCTCATCGGGATCGCCCCGGCCAGCATCGCCGCGACGAGCGCGACGACGGGACGCGGAGCCGACAGCAGGACGAGCAGCCCGAGCCCGGTCGCGACGGACGCCAGGGCCACCAGCAGCGGAACGGTCCGCTGCTCCCGGACCACCACGTGCCGGTCGAGCACGAGACCGCGAGCAATGAGGATCCGCAACGCGATCGACGGCAGGCCGACACAGAACACCGTCGTCAGCACCACCCACCCGAGCGCCGACAGGAGACAAGCAGTGGAGGTCACGGACACCACGACCAGCGTCAGGATGACGAGGTGCCCCGGCTCCCCCACCGCCGACACCGCGTCGGCGACCCGAGAAGGGCGCGCCCCCTCCAGACGGGCCAGGTCGGGATGCGCGTCGAGGGCCACCGGCACAGACTACGCGAGCGCTGCCTTCCGCCCCGCCGGCCAGGTGGGATAGAAACATGCGGTGACGACCCCCATCGACGCCTTCCGTGAGGCGGTCCCCGCCGACGTCCCTGCCCTCGTGACCCTCGTGCGCACGGCATACCGGGGCGAGGTGGGCTGGACGACGGAGACGGCACTGCTGGACGACGAACGCATCGATGCGTCGGGTGTGGCGGACAAGATCGCCAACCCCCGGGGCGCCGTCCTGGTCGCGGTGGACGCCATGGGGACCATCATCGGCTGCTGCGAGCTCATCGACCGGGGCGACGGGCTCGCCTACTTCGGGATGTTTGCCGTCGACCCGAGCCTCCAGGCGGCCGGACTGGGCCGCCAGCTGCTGGCCAGGGCGGAGCAGCACGCGGCCTCCATATGGCGCACGCGCACGATGGAGATGACGGTGATCGCCCAACGCCAGGAGCTCATCGCCTGGTACGTCCGCCGGGGCTACCTCGTGAGCGACGAGACCCGTCCCTTCCCCTACGACCAGCTCGTCAACGGCTCCGCGCTCCGCGATGACCTCTACTTCGCCGTCCTCACCCGGGCACTCTGACGTCGCGAAGATCCGCCTGCTGCACCGCGTCCAAGGAAGCACGCGTCCACGGAAACACGGGTCCATGGAAACACCCGTTCAGCCCGATCCTCTGGGCGTTCGTGGGTCCCGTCGTCCGGGTGACCCAGCCCATCATGAAAGTCCGACCCCGATCCGGAGGCCTTCCCGATGACTCTCCCCACACCCCGAGCCCATCCGCCCACGCGAACCCGTCGAACCCGTCGCACCCCTAGCGCAGCCGCCGCGGCCGGCCTCCTCGCCGCGAGCCTCGGCGCGGTCGCGATGGCCCCCGCCACGGCAGTCCCGTTGTCACTCGACGCGATCCAGTCCGTGACCACGACAACAGGCCTCGGGGCCTACCACCCGATCACGCCCACCCGCCTGCTCGACACCCGCAACGGGCTCGGCGCGGCGATGGCCCGCCTCGGTGCAGGGGCCAGCCTGACCCTCCAGGTCGCCGGACGCGGTGGCGTCCCCCAGACCGGCGTCTCGGCCGTCGTCCTCAACCTCACCGGGGTCTCCCCCACCGCCGGCACCTACGTCACGGCATACCCGGCCGACTCCCCGCGCCCCGGTGTCTCGTCCCTCAATCTCGACGCGGGCACCATCCGCGCCAACCTCGTCACGGTGCCGCTCCACGCCGACGGCCGGATCGACCTCGTCAACGCTGCCGGCTCGATCGACCTGGTCGCTGACGTCGTCGGGGTGTATGCCGGGTCCTCCACCGTGGCAACGCAGCTCGGCGCATCGGGCGGGTTCCTGCCCGTCACCCCGAAGCGACTCTTCGACTCGCGCGCCGACGGCGTGGGGGCCTTCGTCAACGGCGACACCGCCCGCATCCCGGTCTCCTTCTCGGACACCGCGGACAGCCGGATCCGGGCCCTCGTCGTCACCGTCACCGTCACCAGCGCCACCTCACCGGGCTACGTGCGGCTGTGGAGCGCCAGCGTCGCCGAGCCCGGCACCTCCTCGCTCAACTTCGTGCCCGGCGTCGACGTCGCCAACACCGCCGTGGTCGAGGTCGGGGCGTGCGGGGCCTCCTGCGCCTCGGCGACGTATGCCGCCCTGCCGGCCATCCTCGCCCGCGCCGTCCTCGCGTCGAACGCCGGTCAGGCCCACGTCGTCGTCGACCTGGTCGGGGTGACGACCACGGGTGTCGCCGGCCTCGACTCGACCGCCTTCGCGCCCCTCGGCACGCCGACCCGCGTCGTCGACAGCCGGAGAGCGCTCGGCGCGACCCGGCTGGGGACGGGCACCATCGCCACGGTCGCCACACCGGCCGCAGTCATGACCACGGGGGCAGCCGCGCTCGCCGCGAACGTCACCCTGGTCACGCCGTCGCAGCCCAGCTACCTCACCGCCTGGTCGGCCGGCGAACCATGGCCGGCCACGTCGATCGCCAACACGGCAGCCGGCCACATCGTCGCCTCGGGCACCACCATCGGACTCGATGGCCAGGGGCGCTTCGCCCTCCGCAACGCCCAGGGGTCGGCGGACGTCGTCGTCGACGTCGCCGGCACGTTCGCGGCTGCGCCGGGGACCAGCGTGACGCCGCTCGTCACCCGCTCGGTCGGTCAGCACGCCATCCGCGTCGGGCCGCGTCCCACCCCCCCGCCGGTCACCGTGGCGCCCGACCCCGTCACGGTCGCGGAGGTCGCGATCAACACCGACATCAACGCCTATCGCACCTCGCACGGTCGGGCGGCCCTCGTCCGCGACTCCCGCATCGACGCGCTCGCCCGAGGCTGGAGCCAGCACATGGCCGCCACCGCCGCCCTCGAGCACAACCCGAACGTCTCGGCGGGCCTGCCGCCGGGCTGGACCTCGTGGGGCGAGAACATCGTCATGTCGGGGCTGCCGTCGACCACCACGCCCGAGGAGGTCGCCCAGGTGATGGTGAGCGCGTGGATCCAGTCCCCCGGGCACCTGGCCAACCTCTCGAACGCGGCATACACCAGCACGGGGATCGGTGTCGCCCGCTCGGCCGACGGCACATGGTGGGCGACGCAGGACTTCGCGCAGTACCGGTAGGACGCGGCAGAGGTGCGGTCAACTACTTCATCGTCCCGGCGCTGACCCCACCCTGGAGCTGGCGCTGGAAGATGACGTACATGATGAGCACGGGCGCGATGGTGATGATCACCGCGGCGAACAGCCCGCCGTAGTCGACGTTGTAGCCCTGCTGGGACGCCATCGAGTAGAGCCCCTGCGAGAGCACGTACTTGTCCTTGTTGGGGTTGAGCACGGTCGGCAGGAGGTACTGGTTCCACAGTCCGAGGAAGTTGAAGATCGCGACGGACGCGAGTCCGGGCTTCGCCATCGGCAGCATGACCTGGAAGAAGGTGCGCCAGTCGCCCGCGCCGTCGACCTGCGCCGCCTCGTAGATCTCCTGTGGGAGGGTCTTGAAGAACGAGTGCAGGAAGAACACGGTGAACGGGTAGGCGTAGGCGACGTAGACCAGGATCAGGCCCTGGTAGGTGCCGAGCAGGTTGGCGTTCTTGAGCACGAAGAAGAGCGGCACGACCGCGAGGAAGATCGGGAAGGTGTTGCCGAGCAGGATCAGGTAGTAGACGAACGCATTGCCCCGGAACGTGAAGCGCGCCAGCACGTAGGCCGACATGGCGCCGAGGATCATCACGAGGACGAGCGCGCTGCCCACCACGACGAGGGTGTTGAGCAGGTACCTCGCGACACCGATGGAGTTCCAGGCGCGGACGTAGTTGTCCCAGTGGAGGACGTCGGGCAGGGCGAAGGGCGAGACGTTGATCGAGCGGCTGTCCTTGAGGGACGAGAAAAGCGTCCAGACCAGGGGGAGGACGACGGCCAGGGCCCACAGGCTGAGGACGACGTGAGAGGCGAGGGACACCCCCCGTTCACCCCACCTGCTCGGAGGAGCCGGCGGGGGGACGGGCGGCCTCGACGGCGCAGCGCCACCCTCGGGGTCCGGTGCCGGTGTCGCCGATGCGGCGGTCGTGTCGGTCCGGCTCACAGCTCCACCTGCTGGCGGCGGCTCGAGACCAGGACGCCGATCGACACGAGCAGCGTCACGAGGGCGAGGACCACGCCCATGGCGATGGCGTAGCCGTACTTGGCCTGGGTGAAGTTCGAGTAGAGGTACTGCGTCACGACGAGCGCCTGGTTGTTGGGTCCGCCGGTCGGCGCGAGGATCGCCATGTAGGTGAAGGCGTCGAGGCCGAGGATCGCCATGTAGACGACCGCGGTCGAGACGTTGTCACGGATGAGCGGCACGGTGATCTGGACGGCGGTACGCAGCCGTCCCGAGCCGTCGAGGCGCGCGGCCTCGTAGATCTCCGCCGGGATGCCCTTGATGGCCGCGACGAAGAGCACCATGTAGAACCCGACGAAGCTCCAGACGATCACGACGATGATGGCGCCGAGCGCGAGGTTGGGGTCGCCGAGCCACGGTGTGTTCTTGAGGTTGTGCAGGCCGATGGCGTCCAGGAACCCGTTGAGCAGCCCCCCTTGCGGCGAATACACCTGCTGCCACAGGATTCCCGTGACGATCGCGGGGATCGCGTAGGGGAAGAAGGAGACGACGCGGTAGAAACCGCCGCCGCTGATCCCCCGGGTCTGGCCACGCGCGCTGCCGCCCACCGTCACCAGGGTGGCGAGGGCCAGGGCGAGGACGATCGTGATGGTGGGCAGCACGACCGCGAGGATCGCGTTGTTGCGCAGCGCCGTCCAGAACAGGTCGTCGTGGATGAGCGCCTGGTAGTTCGCCAGGCCGACGAAGGCCGGGTTGGCGTCGTAGCCGGACCAGCTCGTCAGCGAGTAGTAGAACGCCTGGATGATCGGCGAGACGACGAGGTAGATGTAGAGCGCGAGCGGCAGGCCGAGGAAGACGGCGAAGAACGAGATGCGTTCGAACGACAGGGGCCGTCGCCGACCGCGGGGGGCACTCGAGGTGCCCCCCGCCGTCGGAGATTTCGACGTCGTCAGCGAGGTCACGACACCGTGTACTTCTTGACGCTCGGGTCGGCCTTGACCTTGTCGGACAGGCCCTGCAGCTGCTTGGCGAGGTCGGCCGACGTCATGCCACCGGAGAGGAACGTGTTCCAGATGGTGACGACCTGCTTGCCCATGCCGTAGAACGAGTCGTACCTCCAGTTGTAGACCTCGGAGAGCCCGTCGTTCTGGATCTTCGTGGCCGAGGCCAGCGCCGTGGAGCCGAAGCCGTCCGCGGGGACGGTGCCCGTGACGATCGTCGCCGCCTTGACGAGCTTGGAGGTGTTGGAGGCCGCCTCCTTGCTCAGCATGTTGCGCAGGAACTCCTTGCCACCGGCAGGGTTCTTGCCCTTGGGGACGATGAACGGCTCGCCCGCAGCGCCGTGGAAGCCCTTGACCAGCTTGGGGCTGGCCGCGAGGGCGGGGACCTGGAGCGAGGTCATCGCGAAGTCGGGCCCGGTGATGTCCTTCATCTCGTTCTCGAGCCAGGACCCGGAGGGGTAGAGCAGCGCCTTGCCCTGGACGAACTGCGTCTGGGCCTGGGTGTGGATCATGCCCGAGCCGCCGGGAAGGAAGTAGCCCGCCTTGACCGCCTTCTCGATCGACTGGAAGGCCGTCATCACCGGCTCTTGCGTGTAGCCGTCGGAGTCGAGGTTCTCGAGCTTCTTCAGGATGTCGACGCCGCCCTGGCGGACCGCCATCGAGAGGGCGAACTCGTGGTAGTAGCTCGCGGCGTTCTGGCCGCCGAAGACGAAGAGCGAGATGCCCTTGGCCTTCGCGGCCTCGCCGAGCGCCATCGTCTCGTCCCAGGTGGTGGGTGGGGTGAAACCGTTGTCCTTGAACAGCTTTGCCCCGTACCACAGGCTGTAGACCGTGTAGAAGTAGTTGAGCTGGAGTAGCTTGCCGTCGAAGGTGCCGGGGTCGGTAGCCCCCGGGATGAGGATGTCCTTGATCTTCTTGCCCGGGAACCCGATGGCTGGGGCCTCCAGCAGGTCGTCGAGCGGCTCGACCTGTCCCTGGATGCCGGCGAAGGAGATGCTGTCGGCGCCCGAGTTGTCGATGACGTCGGGGGGGTTGCCGCCGACGAAGCGCGGCTGGAGCTCGGTGTTGATCTTCGTCGTGGAGGTGACCTTGGCCAGGCCGGAGCCGGTCCAGGTCGTGTCGTAGGTCTTGCCCGCGTCGATCGCGTACTGGTCGGAGTAGCCGCCCTTGAAGATCACGACGTCCACGGTCGCCTTGGGATCGATGCCGAAGGGGTTGGTGGCGCTCTTGGCGGCTCCCGCCACCGTGGGGGCACCGGAGCCCGTCGACCCGCCGCCCGTCGCACAGCCCGCCAGGCCGAGGCCGATCGGCGTGGCGAGACCGGCCACGAGGGTGAACCTCAGGAAGTCCCGTCGTGGGAGGCCGGAGCTCACGATCCGGCTGAGGCTTCCCTCAGAGTTCTGCTCGGTCACATCAGTCACTGCGCCGTGTCCTTTCGGTTGGTCATCTCTCCCGACCGGGGTGCTTCATCCGACCACCGCCCGGGCCTAAAAGTAAGAGCGCTGCACTTTTGTGACCACTTCGTGACCCGAACGTTTCGCCCTCGATTTCGCGGTGCTACGAGCGCGTTTCGGGACAACACGGGACCGGCTGGACCTCCCCTTGAACCCGTACCGGTATGCCAGTCTTTCCCCTATGACCGATGACGTCGCCGTCACCGCTCCCCCGGCCCCGCAGCCTGGAGCGGAGGCCAGGGAGCAGCGCGCCTGGTACTTCTACGACTGGGCCAACTCGGCATACGTCACCACGACCGCGACGGTCCTGATGGCCCCCTATCTCACCTCGGTCGCCACCGCCGCAGCCTGCCCCGGTCTGCCCGACGGGCAGAAGTGCCTCCAGGCGCTCGACGTCCTCGGGATCCCCATCGACCCGGGGTCCCTCTTCGCCTACACCGCGACGGTCTCGACCATCATCTCGGCGCTGGTACTCATCGTCGTCGGAGCCATCGCGGATCGAAGCGAGCGCCCGACCTCGCTGCTCGCGGGGTTCGCCTGGGTCGGAGCCGTCGCCGCGAGCCTGATGTTCTTCGTGTCCGGGACCAGCTGGCAGCTCGGCGTCACCCTCCTCGTGGTCGCCAACCTCTGTCTTGGCGCCAGCCTCGTCATCTACGACTCGCTGCTCGTGCGGATCGCCGCTCCCGACGACCGCGACAAGGTGTCGTCGAAGGGCTGGGGCTTCGGCTACCTCGGTGGCGGCCTGCTGCTCACCCTGAACTTCGGGCTCGACATCTTCCACGCCAGGCTCGGCCTCGACCGCAGTACGTCGACGCGGATCAGCCTGCTGTCGGCCGGGCTGTGGTGGGGCGCGTTCACCCTGGTCCCCGTCCTCGGGCTGCGCCACCTCCGCGGCACCACGGCCGTCCCGGTGGAGGGGAGGAGGGGCCTGGTGACCGGGGCCTTCGTCCAGCTGCGCGACACCTTCCGCGAGCTGCGTCTCTTCCCCCAGACGATGCTCTTCCTGCTCGCCTACCTCTTCTTCAACGACGGCATCCAGACCGTCATCGGCAGCTCGAGCCTCTACGGCAGCGCCGAGCTGGGGTTCTCGCAGTCGACCGTCCTCGGCGTCTTCCTCTTCGTGCAGTTCGTCGCCTTCGGGGGCGCCACGCTCTTCGGTGCCATCGCTGCCCGGGTGGGCGCCTGGCGCACGGTGCTCTGGAGCCTCGGGGTGTGGACGATCATCGTCATCGCGGCCTACTTCGTCCCGGCGCGGTCACTCGCGGCCTTCGTCGTGCTGGCACTGTTCATCGGCATCGTCCTCGGCGGGAGCCAGGCGCTGTCCCGCTCGATGTACAGCCAGCTCATCCCCCGCGGACGGGAGGCCGAGTTCTTCAGCCTCTACCAGGCCATGGAGCGCGGCACGAGCTGGTTCGGGACGCTGACGTTCGGGCTCGTCCAGCAGTTCACCCACTCCTACCGCCACGCGATCATCGCGCTCGTGGTCTTCTTCGTCGTCGGCGGCCTGCTCCTCTCCCGCGTGCGGATGCGGGAAGGCGTCCTCGCGGCAGGCAACGAGGTTCCCGCCGTCGTCTGAGCAGACGCGAACGGCCCGCCCCCATCGGGGACGGGCCGTTCACAGGTCCGACAGGTCAGGCGCTCCGCTTGGCCTTGGGCTTCTCGCCGCGGGACTCACGCAGCAGGAACAGCCGCTCTTCGAGCAGCTCCTCGAGCTCGGGGATGGAGCGCCGTTCGAGGAGCATGTCCCAGTGGGTGCGGACGTGCTTGACCTCCTTGTGCTCCACCTCGGGGCCGTCGAGCAGCTTGGCCTCGTTGCCGCAGCGGCACTCCCAGACGGGCGGGATATCGGCCTCGATGCTGAACGGCAGCTCGATCCGGTGGCCCTGTGGGCAGATGTAGGTGGTGATGCGACGTTCGCTGGGTACGACGTTGGCGTCGGACTCCATGCTGAAGGTACCGAGTCGAGTACCTCGGAGTGTGCGATCGGCCATGGCGGGTCCTCCCTGTGTGTGGTCGCCTCGGGAGAGGTGAATGCCCCGGACGCCTCAACTTGCTAGACGTGAGAACGTGGCAAACGGTTGCATTGTTCCGGTGCCCCATGTGATCCAGACCTACATGGGACGCCAGTCGTGGGCGCGGATCCCACTGCTATAGGGGTATTCGTCACGATCGGCCGAGCGGATTGGACGGGCTCCCGACCACTGCCGGAAGGTCAGAGGATCTCGCCCTCGATGACGTCGCCCTCGATGACGTCGTCGGAGGCCGCACCCGATCGTGGGGACCTCGGCGGCGCACCGTGACTCGGCGGCCGCGGGTCGAAGGGCGTGCCCCCGCGGGGGCTCGCGAACACTCCACCGAGCAGACGCCTCGCCACCACGGCCTCCAGCACCCGCCGTGCCACGGGCCGGGTCAGCGGCAGGATGAGGACGAAGCCCACGACGTCGGTCAGGAAACCCGGGGCGAGGATCAACGCGCCTCCGACGAGGACGAGGGCCGCGTCGGAGATCTCGCGGGACGGCATGTGCCCGGTCCCCAGGGCCCCCGACAGGGCCCGCCACGTCTTCGCCCCCTCGCGCCGGACGAACCAGGCGCCCACCACCGACTCGGCGACGAGCAGCAGGAAGGTCGGCCACCCGCCGATCACCCGGTCCACGGCGATGATGACCAGGATCTCGAGGATCGGCACCACGATCAGGAGCAGCAGCAGGACCGCCCGCCGGCGTCGCCGGCCGGGTAGCCGGGACATCGGCGAGGTGGGCGGGGTGGGTGTTGTCGCGGTCACCGGTCGGCCTTGAGCCGGTGCCACCGGGTCGAGGCCGGACGACCGGTGAGACGTCGCGCGACCCCGGCGAGCTGCGCGCCGCGATAGGCGGCCCCCCACCCGGTGATGCGGACGAGGGACTCGCGCACGATGTCCTGGCTCATCTTGGAGTAGCCGACCGCGCGCTCGACGAACTCGATCGGCACCTCGACGACGACCAGGCCCTGCTTGATGGCCCGCCAGGTCATGTCCACCTGGAAGCAGTACCCCTGCGAGCGGACCGTCTCCAGCCCGAGCCGGCGCAGGGTGCTCGCGCGGTAGACCCGGTAGCCGGCGGTGGCGTCGCTGACCGGCATCCCCAACAGGATGCGGGTGTAGAGGTTGGCGCCCACGCTGAGGAACTTGCGGTGCACCGGCCAGTTGACCACCGACCCGCCGCGCACCCACCGCGAACCGATGACCACGTCGGCGTCCTGCGCGGCCACGAGCAGCGCCCGCAGCTGCTCCGGCTGGTGGGACCCGTCCGCGTCCATCTCGACCGCTGCGTCGTAGTCGTGGTCGAGCGCCCACGCGAACCCGGCGAGGTAGGCCGCGCCGAGACCCTCCTTGCCCGCTCGGTGCAGGACGTGCACCCCCGGGTCGGCAGCGGCGAGCTCGTCGGCCACCCGGCCGGTGCCGTCGGGCGAGTTGTCGTCGAGCACCAGCACGTCGGCCTCGGGCACGGAGGCGCGGACTCGGGCGAGGATGCGCCGGACGTTCTCGCGCTCGTTGTAGGTCGGCACGAGGACGAGGACCCGTTGAAGGGGACCACGATCGGTGTCGGACAACGTCAGGATCCTTCGGATGGCTGGGCGGGGGACGCCCGAGCCTAGCGGCCGACGGGCTGGCGGCGGCTTCTGGCCCGAGCGGACCGCGCGAGGAGGAGGAGGACGAGAACGGCGCACCCGGCATACTCCGGCCACGGCCCCACCACCGTCGCGATGGTGCGCTCGGTCCGGAGCGGGAGCGCTCCGGACAGCACGGCCCGCGTGTACAACGACGTCGCCTGGTGCGCGGTTCCGTCGGGGGTGATCAGGGCACTGACCCCGACCGTGGAGATGTGGACGATCGAGCGGCCGTGCTCCATCGCCCGGATGCGGGAGATGGCCAGTTGCTGCACCGACTCGTCGGTGTAGCCGAAGGTCGCGTTGTTGGTCTGGACGAGCAGGAGGTTGGCGCCGAGGGTGACGTTCTCGCGCACGAGGTCGTCGTAGGCCACCTCGAAGCAGATCGTCGGACCGGCGACGAGCTCCCCGCCGGCGCGGTTGGGGACGCGGAAGACGACCGGGGTGGTGCCTGCCGCGAAGTCGGACCGGACGAGGTCGACCTTGTCGCTGAAGATCCGGAAGAAGGACCGCTGCGGGATGTACTCGGCGAACGGGACGGGGTGCTGCTTGATGTAGCGGCCGACCAGGCCCTCCCCGGGGAGGTAGAGCAGGGAGGCGTTGGAGACATGGGGCAACGGCTCCTCGAGGAGGGCGCCGAGGATGATCGGAGCCTTGATCGCCGTCAGGGCCCGGGTGATCTGGTCGGCCGCGTCGCTGTTGCGCACGGGGTCGATGTCGGAGGAGTTCTCCGGCCACACCACGAGGTCGGGCTGGGTGGTCCGGCCGGCGCCGACGTCGGCCGCGCCGTCCAGGGTGCCGGTGACGTGGTTGTCCAGGACGGCTCGCCGCTGGGCGTTGAACTCGAGACCGGCCTGGGGCACGTTGCCCTGCACGGCCATGACCTGGGTCAGGGCGCCGTCGGTGGGCAGCGGCACGAGAAGGCCGGCTGCCCCGACGACCACCGCGGCGGCGGCGGCACCGACCGTGGCGCGCGGACCCGCGAGCCACGCCCGGGCGCGGGCAGCGCGCGGCGGGTGAGCGGTCGGCGCGACCGGGTCGGGAGAGCCAGCAGGCGTATGCCGGGAGGTGATCGCCCGACCCGCCGCGACGAGGACGACGGCCAGCAGCCCCCCGCTGAGCGCGACGCCGAAGGTCACCATCGGCGCCCCGCCGAGAGCAGCCAACCGGCCGAACGGCGAGTCTGCCTGGCTGAACGCGAGCCGCACCCAGGGGAAGCCGCCGTAGGGGATCCGGTCGCGCAGCGCCTCCTGGCCGACCCAGGCCAGGGCGACGACGGGTGGGCGGGTCCGGACGGTCCCGCCGCTGCCCGTCTGGAGGAACGCGGTGACGGCGCCCAGCACGGCGACGAAGAGCGCCTGCAGCACCGAGAGCGCGATCCAGGGCACGGCTCCGACGTAGATGCCCGACCAGCTCAGCGTCGCCGTGAAGTAGACGAACCCGGAGATCAGGCCGAGAAGGAAGCCGCGGCGGGCCCGGGTGCCGCGGGTGGCGACGGCAAGCAGGGCGACACCGACGGGCGCCAGCAGCCACAGGTCGTGTCCCGGGAAGGCCAGCCAGAGGGCGACTCCGGACAGCAACGCGAGGAGCAGTCGGCGAAGCACGGGGTCACGGTAACCGGACCGGCTGTGTCCCTGCACGGAGGCCCGTTCCCGCTCCGGCCCGACTCTCGCTCGGGCCCGACTCTCGCTCGAGCCCGGCTGTCGCTCGACCCCGGCTGTCGCTCGAGCCCGGGGCAGCAGCAAGGCCCGCAGCGCCGTTGGGACCAGCTCGGGGGCCGACCGGATGCCGGTGCCGAAATGTTGTCTACTGAGCGCTGCGGGCCTGCTGCCGTTCGTCCACCGCACACGCGGACCCGGGATCGTGCACCGTCCGGAGAGCCTGGCCTGGTCGGCGGCTGCGCGCGCACGCCGCCGAAGAACTCCCTTGTCGGTGCACTCCCCCGGCCTCGTGTGCAGTCCTCCGGGCGAACAACCGAGAGCAAAACTACTCAGCGTCCACGACCTGTCAACCCGGCGTTCACCTGCGGAAACGCGCATCGCCGCAGGTCAGCAGCGTCGCCCCAATTTCGTTCTCGGACAAACTTTTTGGTGCACCCCGGCGTGTCGGCGCGCGACACGCCGACGCCGCCCGCAGGGCGCGCGAGGTCACCCGGTGCGCAACTCAGACACCCCGTCTGGGCCGGGTCAGCAAGACGTCAGGAGTTGGTCAACATATGCGTCATAACCGACTTCTCGGATATGTCCAGATGGGCGGTTCGTCTCACCATCCGGTCACCGGACCTGCGGCGCGACCTCGGTGATCACCCGGTCCCACAGCTACCCGCCGATCAGCAGCGGCATCGGGCCGTGGCCACCCGTTCAGGGCACGACTACGACACCACGCGCTGTTGTCGCGACAACCGGGGGGTCGAGCACGGTCGCGGCGGACGAGCCGAGCTCTGGCGCACCCCGTCCGACGACGCGGACCTCGAACTCCATCTCGCGGCTGCGGCGGCCGACCCGCACGAGGCGCGCCTCGATCTCGATGATGTCCCCCGCGCGGACGGGCGAGACGAACTGGACGTCGCTGTAGCTGGCGAAGAGCCCCTCATCACCGTCGGTGCGGACACACATTTCGGTGGCGACGTCGCCGAAGGCCGCCAGGGAGTAGGCGCCGTCGACGAGGTTGCCGGCGTAGTGGGCGTGGCTGTACGGCACGTAACGGCGGTGCGTGACGCTCAGGCCGACGACGGGAGGCTGCGTCATGACGCCACGCGGGCCGGGGCGTCGGGGACCAGCGCGTGGACGAGGTAGCTCGCGACCTCACCGGGGGTGGTGCCCCGGCCGAAGATCCGGTCGACCCCGAGCGCCCCCGCCGTGCCCTCCTCGAAGCGCGGCCCGCCGACGACGAGCAGGGGCACCTGCCCGGAGGGGTAGGCCTCACGGAAGGCCGCCGACATCTGGCCCGTGTTGTGGATGTGCGCGTCCCGCTGCGTCACGACCTGGCTGACGAGGACGGCGTCGGCCCTCTCGGCGCGTGCCCGCGCGACGAGGTCGGGGACGAGCACCTGGGCGCCGAGGTTGACCACGGTGATCTCGCGGTAGTACTCCAGGCCCTTCTCCCCCGCGAAGCCCTTGATGTTGAGGATCGCGTCGATGCCGACGGTGTGGGCGTCGGTGCCGATGCAGGCCCCGACGACCACGAGCTTGCGGCGCAGGCTGCGCTTGATGGCGAGGTTGATCTCCTTGGCGGCGAGCAGCGGGTACTCGCGCTCGATGACGACGACCTCGCGGGTGTCGACGAGGTGGGTCACCGAGCCGTAGACGACGAAGAAGGTGAAGTCCGGCCCCATCGGCTTCGCGTGCACGAGCAGCGCCGGGTCCATCCCCATCTTCTTCGCCAGCTGCAGCGCCGCTCCCTCGGCCCGCTTGTCGTGGGGCAGCGGCAGGGTGAAGGACACCTGCACCATGCCGTCACCGGTGGTGTCGCCGTAGGGCCGCACGATCGAGGGCGGGCTCGGCCGCTCCGCCGCGCCAGGGGTATGCCGCGTGCTCATCGTGAGCTGCCTTCCTCGAGGAGGGTGGTGGCCGGGTTGTCGTAGCCGTCCGGTCCGGGGGCCCGCTCGACGACCCCGCCGAGGCCCTTGCCGGCATCGGCCGGCCGCTTCATCAGGCCGAACGTGCCGTCGCCGATGGCCGCGAGCAGCGGCGGGACGCCGCCCGAGCGACCCGAGGTGTCGGCGACGATCGCCTCGAGCAGCCCGACCGCCTCGCCGAGCACGGTGCGCGCCCGGGTCTGGATGAATCCGTCCCGCGGCGGATGGAAGTCCTCGACGAGGCCGCCCGCGGCGCCGAGCACGTAGCGGACGTTCTGCAGGGCGAGGTCGCGGTCGGACAGGAACGGCGTGACGACCGCCTCGGTCATCATCCCGACCAGCAGGATGCTCTGGCCGGTCATCGCCCCGACGAGGTTGAAGAAGCCGTCGAGCAGGTAGCCGCGGAAGATGTCGCCCGTCATGTGCTTCGTCGGCGGCATCCACTTCAGCGGCGCCTTCGGGAACAGCTGCCGGGCCAGCATGGCGTGGGCGAGCTCCATCCGGAAGGAGTCGGGGATCTCGGGGACGATCTCGAACGCGTGCCCGAGGCCGAGCTGCCAGTCCTGCAGCCCGGCCTCCTTGGCGAAGAACTCGTTCAGCAGCTGGCTCACGGTGACCGTGTGGGCGGCCTCGACGGCGTCGGCGGTCGTCAGGTAGTTGTCCTCGCCGGTGTTGATGATGATGCCGGCGCGAGCGTGGATCTGCCGCGAGAAGCGCTGGTCGACGAAGGTGCGGACGGGGTTGATGTCGCGGAACAGGATGCCGTACATCGAGTCGTTGAGCATCATGTCGAGGCGCTCGAGACCCGCCAGCACGGCGATCTCGGGCATGCAGAGGCCGGAGGCGTAGTTCGTGAGCCGGATGTAGCGCCCGACCTCCTTGCTCGTCTCGTCGAGCGCCGCCCGCATCAGCCGGAAGTTCTCCTGGGTGGCGTAGGTGCCGGCATACCCCTCGTGCGTGGCGCCCTCGGGCACGTAGTCGAGCAGCGACTGCCCCGTCGAGCGGATGACCGCGATGACGTCGGCGCCCTCGCGGGCGGCGGCCTGAGCCTGGGGGATGTCCTCGTCGATGTCGCCGGTCGCCACGATGAGGTAGATCCACGGGGTCTGCTTCGGGTCGCCGTGCCGCCGGACGAGGCGCTCGCGGGCGACCCGCTGGCGGTCGATGCGCCGGATGCCCTGGCTCACCTCGCGCCGCGCGGCCCGCCGGGCGGCCGTCAGCCCCCGGCCGTCGGGCAGCTGGAACGACACCGAGCCGCTGGCCGCCTTCTGCGCGAGGATCAGCAGGTCGGGAGCCTCCCCGCGGCGCAGCGCGTCAAAGACCGGGGTCGTCACCCCGCGCTCGAGACCGACCTCGGCCCGGACGGCGTCGACGAGGTGGTTGACCCACGGGATGCCTTCGTGGTCGGCGCCGGACAGGCCGGCGAGGCGCAGGGTGGCGCGTTCGACCGACACGGTCGTGTGGCTGCGCGCCAGCCGGACCACCGGGGCGCCCGCCGTGCGGGCAAGCGAGCGAGCACGGCGGACGACGGCAGGATCGAGCTCGAGGCGGGCACGGGTCGTCGTGGGCACGGCTGAAGCGTACCCACGATGGGCGTTCTTCCTGTCATCCGGGAGATCTGCCGCAGATCTCACGTCGGACGCCGGGTTGCGACGTGGATCCTCCCGAACCGCTGCTGCGCCCGCATGCTTACTGCGCCCGGACCGTTACTGCGCCCGAACCGCTACTGAGGCAGCGCGGTCGCACTGCCGGGCGGCGCGGGCGCCGGTCGGGTCGAGAAGGCGAGGTGCCAGTCCGCCTCGTGCTCGCCGTCGATCTCGAGCACCCAGGAGTAGCGGCTGCCGGGGGCGAGCGGCAGCGCGGGGAGGTTCACCGCGAGCGGCGCGTCGATGGGGCTTCCGGCCGGGACACCGACCGGGCGGCCGACCTCGAGCCGGGCCACGACCTCGATGGGGGACGGCCCCGCCGGGCCGGCCTGCAGCACCGGTGCGCCGTCCTCGGTCACCAGCCGGAGGCGGATCTCGATGGGCTGGTTGGTGAGGTCCCAGGGCACGTCGAGCTTGAGGGCGATCGCCGAGGGGGCGGGGTCCGGACCGGTCACGGACCACCCGGCTCCGCTGATGTAGAGCTTGCCCTCCGCCACGACGGCGTGGTCGCACAGCAGCAGGGTTGCTCTCATCCGGCCATCCTGGCACCGCCCGCTCCCGGTCGCCCACCGGCGCTCACTACTCTCGGGGTATGCCTGCGCCGGAGACCCGCCACCACGACCTCGTCATCATCGGCACCGGATCGGGCAACTCGATCATCGGGCCGGAGCTGGACGACCTCGACATCGGACTGGTCGAGAAGGGGGTCTTCGGCGGCACCTGCCTCAACGTCGGGTGCATCCCGACGAAGATGTTCGTGCTGCCCTCCGACCGGGTCGTCGAGGCGGCCGAGTCCGTCCGGCTCGGCGTCCAGGTCGACGGGGTCCACTCGGACTGGGCGGCGATCCGCGAAAGGGTCTTCGCCCGCATCGACCCCATCGCGAGCGGTGGGGAGGCCTACCGCAAGGACGCGGCCAACGTCACCGTCTACCAGGGCCTGGCCCACTTCACCGGACCGATGCAGCTCGACACCGGGACGGGAGTGACGATCACCGCCGACCGCTGGGTCATCGCCGCTGGAGGCCGTCCCCGGGGCCTGGAGATCGACGGGCTCCGTGCGGCCGACCCCGACCACGGGGTGCACACCAGCGACACCATCATGCGCGTCGACCGGCTGCCGGCCCGGATCGTCATCGTCGGCGGCGGCTTCATCGCGGCGGAGTTCGCCCACGTCCTCGACGCCCTGGGCAGCGCGGTCACCTGGGTGCACCGCGGTCCGCGAGTGCTGACGGCTGAGGACGGCGAGATCAGCGGCGCCTTCACCGACCTCGCGCGGGCTCGTTTCGACCTGCGGCTGGAGTCCACCGTGGTCGCCGCCGAGCGCAGCGGGTCGGCTTGGCGGCTCACGGTCGAGGGGCCCGACGGGACGTCCTGCATCGACACCGATGCCGTTCTGCTCGCGGTCGGGCGCGTCCCCAACACCGACCTGCTCGACGCTGCAGCGGGCGGGCTCCCGACGCACGACGACGGGCGGCTCGTCGTCGACGCCCAGCAACGCACCCCGGTGACCGGCGTCTGGGCCCTCGGCGACATCAGCAGCGACCACCAGCTCAAGCACGTCGCCAACCACGAGATGCGCGTCGTCAAGCACAACCTCACCCATCCCGAGGCCCCCGTCGAGAGCGACCACCGCTACGTGCCCCACGCGGTCTTCAGCCACCCCCAGATCGCGGCGGTCGGCCACACCCAGGAGCAGCTCGAGGCAGCCGGGCGGCCGTTCCACGCCGCCACCCAGAGGTTCGGGGACGTCGCCTTCGGCTGGGCCCTGGAGGACACCAGCGGCATCTGCAAGGTCATCGTCGACCCGGACACCCTCGAGATCCTCGGCGCCCACCTGATGGGTCCGATGTCCTCGACGCTCGTCCAGCCCCTGATCCAGGCGATGCAGTTCGGCCAGCGCGCGGACGACATCGCGAAGAAGCAGTACTGGATCCACCCTGCCCTGACCGAGGTCATCGAGAACGCCCTACTCGGAGCGATCGAGCCTGACCCTTCGGGCGCGCGGCATACCCCTCACCCCCGCTTATTGCTTTCGGAGTGCCCGAACGAGGCCACTTCGCCCCCACTTCGGGCACGCGCGAAGCAACAAGCGGGGATCAGTGGGTGAGGCGCGCCTCGAAGAGCCGCCGGACCGCGGGGTTGCCGCGCACCAGCCCGAGCGCGTATGCCGCGTGGCCGGGCACGTAGCCGTTGCCCACCAACATCCGCACGTCGGCGGCCAGACCCTCCGCGCCGAGCGCGGCAGCGGCGAAGCTCGTGGCCATCGAGAAGAAGATGATCGTCCCGCCCTGAGCCGTCGCGAGGATCGCCGGCTGCTCGCACCCCGGGACGTCGACGCAGACCACGATGACGTCGGCCGGGCCGCCCACAGACTCGACGGCGGCCGACAGCCCGAGCGGCGAGCGCGCGTCGGCGAGGACGACCTCGTCGGCGAGTCCGGTCCCCCGCAGCGCCTCGGCCTCCCGCTCGACCGGGACGACGGCGATGATCCGGCCGGCGCCGGCCTCCCGGGCGGCAGCCAGCGACAGCGATCCCGACTTCCCGGCCGCGCCGAGGACACAGACCGTCGGCCCGGCCTGCCCGCGCGTCTCGACCGGTGAGCCCACCGAGCCCGCCTCGACCGGCGAGCCCACCGAGCCCGCCTCGCCCGGTGGGCCGGCCCCGGCCGCCGAGCCCGCGGCATGTTCGCGCACGACGCGGGCCACCAGCGCGGGCGCACCACAGACGTCCATGATCATCAGCGAGAGCTGCGGGTCGAGGTCGTCCGGGAGCACGGCGACGATGCTCCGGCCGAAGAGGATCGCGTGCCCGCTGGCCGGCACCTGCTCACCCAGCCCGTCCCAGCGCGCGAGGCCGTCGGTGACGACGAGCGGGGTCAGCGACAGGGAGACCAGGGTCGCCACCCGGTCGCCGACGGACAGACCGAGCGGGCTGTCCGGGCCGACCTCATCGACTGTGCCGATGAGCATGCCGCCCGAGCCGGTGACCGGGTTCTGCATCTTGCCGCGGGCAGCGATGATGTCGAGCACCTCGGCCCGCAGCGCCTCGCCGTCGACCACCCCGGCTGCCGTTGCGTGCTTGCCCGCGAGCTGTCGGTAGGACGCCGCATCGAGGTTGAGCGTGTCGAGCGAGATCCGCACCTCGTCCGGCCACACCTCCGGTCGGGCGTCCAGACGCAGCGCGGCCTGTGGGAGGGTGACCGCCTCGCCCGACGGCTCGAGGACCCGGTGCAGCCCCACGGGCGACGACACGCGCGCCGGTGACGGCGTCGCGCGCAAGGACGAGGGTTCAGCGGGCAGGGCGTCAGTGGGCAGGGCATCAGTGGACACAGATCCTCCGAGGATGGCGAGGCGTGAACGCAAGTCTTGCGGTCAAGGTCGATCTTTACGGGAAATTATCGCTATCCTGACACGCATGAGCAGCATCGAGCAGCCCTACGCCTACCGACAGCGTGCCCTCGTGGAGCCCGACTGGACCCGGCTGCCCGGGTGGGCGCACGCCACGAAGGCCGAGTGGGACGACGTCCAGTGGCAGCGGGCGCACTGCGTGAAGAACATCCGGCAGCTGCGCGACCTGATGGGCGCCCTGCTGACCGACGACTTCTACGCCGACCTCGAGCGCGACCAGGCCGAGCGCGCGACGATGTCGATGCTCGTGCCCCCGCAGATGGTCAACACCATGGTCCCCGCGACCGACACGCCGATGCCGGCCGCCGGCGAGGACTTCACCCGCGCCTTCCTCGCCGACCCCGTCCGGCGCTACATGCTGCCGGTCTTCTCCGACCGTCGCAGCGACTGGCCCTCGCACCCCTACGCGACGCGCGACTCGCTGCACGAGCACGACATGTGGGTGGCCGAGGGCCTGACGCACCGCTACCCCACCAAGGTCCTCGCCGAGCTGGTGCCGACCTGCCCGCAGTACTGCGGCCACTGCACGCGGATGGACCTCGTCGGCAACTCCACGCCGCAGGTGCTCAAGCTCAAGCTCGCCGGCAAGCCCGTCGACCGGTATGCCGCGATGCTCGCCTACCTCTCGCAGACGCCGACCGTGCGCGACGTCGTCGTCTCCGGCGGTGACGTCGCCAACATGCCGTGGAAGAACCTCGAGGCCTTCCTCGACCGGCTGCTCGAGATCGAGACGATCCGCGACATCCGGCTGGCCACCAAGGCGCTGATGGGCCTGCCCCAGCACTGGCTGGCCGAGGACGTCGTGGCGGGCGTCGGCCGGGTGGCGCAGAAGGCCCGCGCTCGTGGTGTCAGCCTGGCCATCCACACCCACGTCAACAGCGCCCAGTCGGTCACCCCGGCCGTGGCCGACGCGGCCCGCGCGATGCTCGCCGCCGGCGTGCGCGACGTCCGCAACCAGGGCGTCCTGATGCGGGGCGTGAACGACTCCCCCGAGCAGCTCCTCGACCTCTGCTTCGCGCTCCAGGACCATGCCTCGATCACGCCCTACTACTTCTACATGTGCGACATGATCCCGTTCAGCGAGCACTGGCGGGTGTCCCTCGCGCACGCCCAGCACCTGCAGCACGCGATCATGGGCTACCTGCCCGGCTTCGCGACGCCGCGCATCGTCTGCGACGTCCCCTACGTGGGCAAGCGGTGGGTCCACCAGCAGGAGGAGTACGACACCGAGCGCGGGATCTCGTTGTGGCGCAAGAACTATCGCACCTCCATCGAGGGCGCGGACGCCGCGGCACTGAGCCGCGACTTCGTCTACTACGACCCGATCGACACGCTCCCCGAGTCCGGCCAGCGCTGGTGGCGCGAGCAGCGGGACCTCGAGCAGGCTGACGGTGGTGGCGAGGTGGTGGCGATCGAGCGCGCTCGGGCCAGCCGCGAGCTGGCCGAGGCCCAGCTGGCGTGAGGGCTCCGCGGCATACACCTTGCGTACACTGCAGGTGTATGCTTGGTGTATGGCCAGGGTGCGCACCAACATCGAGATCGAGGACAGCTACGTCGAGGCTGTGATGGACCGCTACGGCGTCCGGACCAAGACCGAGGCCGTGGATCTTGCCCTTCGACACCTTGCGGGTCAACCCATGACGCGTGAGGAAGCGCTGGCCATGCGAGGCTCGCGGGCCATGGATGACGTGCCGGCCGACACCGGGCCCCCTTCCGGCCGGTGATCCTCGCAGACACCTCGGCCTGGGTCGAGTTCGACCGAGCGACAGGCAGCCCTGTCGACCTCCGGATGACGGAGCTGATCACGAGCGACGGACCCCTGACCGTCACCGAGCCGATCCTGACGGAGGTCCTGGCCGGTGCGCGAACGGATGCGCGCGCGGAGGACCTGCGGCGCCTGCTGCTCCGGTTCGCCTGGACTCCGCTTGATCCGGTGTCGGACTTCGACGCTGCCGCGCGCGTCTACCGCCGGTGTCGGCACGTCGGCGTCACACCACGCGGCTTGATCGACTGCCTCATTGCCGCGGTCGCCTGGCGCACCGGCGCCACCCTTCTCGCGCAGGACATGGACCTCCAGCGCGTCGCCGAGGTCGTCGGTATCGGCATCGAGAACTGGCCGGCCGCGTAGCCCAGCCCGGCGCCAGGGGCGTGGCTCTCCCTGACTACGCGCCGACCTTCGTCGGCGTCGGGCTGTCCTGCACCTGGGTCACCACGGGCGTGCGCTTCATCACCCGGCGGGCACCGGTGGCTTGCACCTGGATGATCGCCCGGGCGACGGGGGGCAGGTAGCGGTTGAGCCGCCACATGACGTGCGCCGAGGACCCGACCGCGATGATCGCCTTGTTGCGCTCCATCCCGTGCAGGGCGGCGTCGCCGACCGCGTCGGCCGTGATGAGGCTCGGCTGCATGAAGCGGATCTCCTTGCGCATGCTGATGAACTCCTCACCCTCGGGTAGCCCGCCGGTGTGGATCTCGTCGAGCAACGGGGTGTCGACGAAGCCCGGGCAGAGGACGCTCACCCGGACCCCCATCGACGCGGCCTCGGCCCGCAGCGCCGTGCTGAGGCCGACGACCGCGTGCTTGGTCGTCGTGTAGGGAAGCATCGTCGGCGCGGGGATCAGGCCCGCGAGGGAGGCGGTGTTGAGGATGTGTCCGGACCCCTGCTGGCACATCACGGGGTATGCCGCGTTGACCCCGTTGATGACCCCGCCCAGGTTGACCCGGAGGGCGAGGTCCCACTGGGCCTGCTCGAGCTGCTCGTGGAACCCGCCGATCGCGACCCCGGCGTTGTTGACCATCACATCGAGCCGGCCGTGGCGCGCGACCGTGGAGGCGACGAGGTCGCGCACGGCTGCGGCGTCGGAGACGTCGACGGCGACCGCGGTGGCGTTGCCGAGCTGCTCCGCCACCGTCGTGGCCTTGTCGAGGTCGAGGTCGGCGATGACCACGTGGCTCCCCCGGGCCACCAGTCGGGCGGCGATGGCCGCGCCGATGCCGGATGCGGCGCCGGTGACGATGCTGGCCCGGGGGGCGAAGTGACCTCGGGTCGAGATCCCGGCGCGCTGCAGGAGGCTGGCGGAGGACATGGGTTTCCTTTCGGGGAGCGGGTGCTCAGGGAGGGGTCGAAGGTCAGGCCGGGGCGGGTTCGAGGGTCAGGACGTGGGCGCGGGCACGCGGTCCTCGAGGGCAGCGGACTCGAGGTGGGCGGCGACGGGCTCGAAGTCCGCGGCTCGCACCCGGCGGGTCCGCAGCCAGTACGAGATCGTCGACCCGGGCCATACCGACGTGTTGTTGCCGAAGCGGTCGAGGTACCAGCTCTGGCACCCGCTGGTCCACACGGTGTGCTTGCTGCGGGACGCCATCTCGGAGGTGAACCCGTCCTGCGCCGCGGCCGTCGTGACGCGCGCCCCGGCCCGGGCCCGGTCGAGGCACTGCAGGACGTAGTCCGTGGCGAACTCGATCATGAGGACGACCGAGTTGTGCCCGAGCGCGGTGTTGGGCCCGAGCAGCACGTAGAGCTCGGGGAAGCCGGCGACGGTGATGCCGAGGTTGGTGTGCATGCCGCCCGACCACACCTCGGCGAGCTCGCGGCCCCCGCTCCCGGTGATGCGCATCCGGTCGTAGCTCCCGCTGAGCGAGAAGCCGGTCCCCAGCACCAGTGCGTCGACCTCGTGGCGCGTGCCGTCGCCGGTGACGACGGCGTCCGGCTCGATGCGCACGATGGGGTCGGTCACGAGGTCGACGTCCTCGCGGTCGAAGGTCGGCCAGTACTCGTTGCTGAGCAGGATCCGCTTGCAGCCGATCGTGTAGGTCGGGGTCAGTCGGGCGCGGACCTCCGGGTTCTTGACCGACGCCTTGAGGTGCCGGCGGGCGATCCCCTCGACGAGCACCATCCCGCGGGGGATGCGGGCGAAGAGCAGGACCCGCGACTCGAGCTGGAGGTAGGTGCGCCACCGCACGAGTCGCTGCAGCGCCGGGAAACGCGCAAACGTCTGCTGACGTCGGGCACCCCACACCTTGTCGTGCTTGGGCAGGATCCAGGCGGGGGTGCGCTGGAAGACGGACAGGTGGGACGCCTCCTGGGCGAGCTCGGGGACGAGCTGGACCGCTGAGGCGCCCGTGCCGATGACGGCGACCCGCTTGCCGGCGAGGTCGGCGTCGTCGGGCCAGATGGCCGTGTGGAGGGTCGGGCCGGCAAAGGTGTCGATGCCCTCGATGTCGGGGACGACGGGCCGGTGCAGCGCGCCGACCCCCATCACGAGGGAGTCAGCGGTCCACTCGCGACCGTCGGCCAGCCGCAGGCTCCACCGCCGCGTCGTCTCGTCGTATGCCGCCGAGGTCAGGTCGGCTCCGAACTCGATGTGGTCACGCACGCGGTAGTGGTCGGCGCAGTCGATGAGGTACTGCCAGATCTCCCCGGCGGTCGCGAAGTCCCGCGACCAGCGCGGATTCTGCCTGAACGAGAAACTGTAGAGTCGCGACGGCACGTCGCAGGCGCACCCGGGGTACCGGTTGTCCCGCCAGGTGCCCCCGACCTCGTCGGCCTTCTCGAAGACCACGTAGTCCTGCGGTGCGGAGTCGCCTCGCTCGGACAGTCGAATGGCCATGCCGAGGCCCGAGAACCCGCTGCCGACGATGGCGACCCGCACGTGTGGTGTGCTCACGGGCGTCAAGTTACCATGAGTAAGTTAGATTGCACGAGAGTAAGGAATCCCTTGTTGTGAGCTCCTCCCCACCGATCACCCGACGACGGATGCCACGCGCCCAGCGCGAGGCGCAGATCCTGACGGTGGCCGAGCAGGTCTTCGCGGAGCGGGGGTACCAGGCGACGACCATGGACGAGATCGCCGAGCGCGTGGGAGTCACGAAACCGCTCATCTACGACTACTTCGGCAGCAAGGACGGCCTGCTCGTCGCGTGCGTCGACAAGGCCCGGACCGAGCTCGCCGACGTCACCGAGGCAGCGGTCCGGGCGCTGCCCCAGGGGACGTCCCTCGAGGACGTCCTGCGGGCAGGGATCGCCGCCTTCTTCACCTTCATCGACGGTCACGTCATGGGCTTCCGGGTGATCCACACCGAGAACGCGGCAGCGGCCGGGGCGAGCACCGACATCGAGCGCATCCGCGCCCAGCAGTCCGCGGTGGTGGTCAGCTCGCTGCTCCGCTCGCCGCAGCTCGCCGGCGTGCCACCGCTGCTGCTCGAGGGCTACGCCGAGGTGATCATCGGCGCCTGCGAACGGGTCGCCGTCTGGCGCACCCATCGCGACGACATCTCCGCCGACGACGCGACCGACTTCGTGATGTCTGCGGTCTGGCACGGCCTGAGCTCGTTCGCCCGCTGACCCCTGGCGTCAGTCCTCGTCCTCGTCCTCGTCGTCGACGCGCAGCAGCCCGTCGCGCATGGCGACCTCGACCGCCTTGCCCAGTGACGCCTGGAAGGCCGCCAGCAGGGCCTGCCCCGCCAGCGGGATGATCTCCTCGAAGGACTCGGACATCCGCGACCACTGGCGGGCGGGCATACCGGCCTGGACGAAGTCGACCCACAGCGAGTCGCGGATGAGCGTGACGAAGAGGTCGGCCACGGCATCGGCGTGCGACACCAGCTCCGGGACCAGTCCGAAGACCTTCTCGACCGGCACCCCGGTCGAGATCACCCGGAGGCCGGCGCGCACCAGCGTGGGGTTGTCGATGCGCATGGTGCCGTCGTCGAGCTCGACGCCGAGCCCGAGCGTGACGAGCCGGTCGATGAAGGCGGGGTCGTAGGCGACCCCGGCCTCGCGGGCCAGGGCCCGAGGCTCGAACACCTCGGCCTCCACACCCTCCCAGGGACTCATCAACGCGTGGTAGAGACCCAGCGCCTGGGTGCCGCTGCCGGGCGCCGCCGTGATCAGCTTCTCAGCGGCCCCCAGCGTGTAGCCCTGGTCGAGCATCTCGCGCACGAGGGTCAGCCGGGCGAGGTGGTCGGGCCCGTAGTAGCCGGTGCGACCCTCGAGCCGCGGCGGCGGCAGGAGCCCACGGCTGCTGTAGGCGCGGACGTTGCGGACGGTCATCCCCGACTCGGCGGCGAGCTCGTCGACGGTGAGCTCACCATCACGGCGGCCCCGCCGGCGACCGACCCGCGGACCCCGGCCGCCCTTCCCATCCCTCGTCGTCGGTGGTGGAGCGCTCTCGCTGCGAGCCGTCCGGCTCTCGACCGCCCGGGTCTCGACGGGCACCGCCCCTACCGCCCGGGGGTCAGCCCGGTCCGCCTCAGTGCGCTCGGCGTCCGGAGGTTCCGACCCACCGGGCTCCGTCTCAGGAGCTGCTGCCTCAGGAGGGTCTGAGGCCGTGGGCCGTGTCCCGATGGGTTCCAGCACCACCGGCTCGGAATCAGGCGCATCATGTGCGTCAGACGCATCAGGCACGTCAGACGCATCGGATTCGGGCTCCGGAAAACGCTGTGTGGGAGTCCGCTCATCGCTGTCGGGGCGGCGGCGCAATGGTCGTCGGGGCACCATCGAAGACTACTCAGCAGCGACCATGGTTCATCGCGGCTGTCAGGAAGCGCGGGTCGCGTGTCTGACCACATCAGGTCCCGCGCGTAGCCGGTCGGAGCGGGCCACGCGGCATACTCCATCCGTGGCACGGTCGACGACAGGCAGGGGTGAGCCGGGCGGGTCGGGAACCCCGGCGGCGCTCGCGCTCGGCCGGGCAGGGGTGGCGTTCACCATGCACCCCTACGACCACGACCCGGCCGCCCCGTCCTACGGCCTCGAAGCGGCGCAGGCGCTCGGCGTCCCGCCCGACCGGGTGTTCAAGACCCTGCTCGTCGACACCGGCGCGGGGCTGGCCGTCGGGATCGTGCCGGTGGACCGTCAGCTCGACCTCAAGGCGGTGGCCGCCGCGCTGGGCGCCAAGAAGGTGTCGATGGCCGACCCGGCTGCAGCCGAGCGGAGCACCGGCTACGTCGTCGGCGGGATCAGCCCGATCGGTCAGAAACGTCCTCTCCCCACGATCGTGGATACCTCGGCCCTCGAGCACGAGACCGTCTTCGTCTCGGGCGGCCGCCGTGGCCTCGATCTCGAGCTGGCCCCCGCGGACCTCGTCAGGATCACCTCTGCGCGCACGGCCACCATCGCCCGCTGACCAGTGCCCTCCCCGGGGCACCGGCCAGCGACGACCTCGCGGCGACGAATCTCGTTGTGCCGACGAGGTTTACGCGACCACGTAACTACTTCGACGATCGGGGACCGTACGGTGTGACAGTCGGTGTCAGTCGCTGTCAGTCGCTGTCAGTCGCTGTCAGTCGCTGTCAGTCGCTGTCAGTCGCTGTCAGTCGCTGTCAGTCGCTGTCAGTCGCTGTCAGTCGGTGTCAGTCGGTGTCGGGCGAGGGGGGCTGACGCCCCTCCCAGGGTGTCGACAGGACGACTGTCGTCCGGGTCCGGACGTTGGCGGCGGCCCTGATCCGGGCGAGCAGGTCCTCGAGGGCGCCGGGCTTGGGCACCCGGACCTTGAGCACATAGCTCTCGTCGCCGGCGACGGAGAAGCACGCCTCGATCTCGGTGATGTGCGCGAGGCGCTCCGGCACGTCGTCCGGTGCTGCCGGGTCGAGCGGCGAGACCGAGATGAGCGCGGTGAGCGGCAGCCCGGCCGCCTCGGGGTCGATGACCGCGTGGTAGCCGCGGATGACGCCACGCTCCTCGAGGCGCCGCACCCGCTGGTGGACGGCCGAGGTGGACAAGCCGGTGGCCTTGCCGAGGTCGGTAAAGCTCATCCGCCCGTCGGTGGCGAGCAGGTCGACGAGGCGACGGTCGAGACGTTCCACGAGGGACAGGCTAGCCAGTCCACTCCCCCGACCCGCGGCATACGCGAAACGGTGTCGCGTCCGGCATGTCGGTAGTCAGGGCAACCACGTTGCCGGACGCACGGCAGCGGGCGGGGACCATAGGCTCCCTCCCATGTCACCGGACACGCCCGAACGCCTCATGCTGCTCGACTCGGCCAGTCTCTACTTCCGCGCCTTCTTCGGCGTCCCGGACCAGCGCACGTCCGAGAGCGAGCCGCCCACCAACGCGATCCGCGGGTTCCTCGACATGGTCGCGTCGCTGATCGAGCAGCACCGCCCGACCCACTTCGTCGCCTGCTGGGACAACGACTGGCGGCCCGCGTTCCGGGTCGAGGCCATCCCGTCCTACAAGGCGCACCGGGTCGCCGAGGGCGCGGGTCCCGAGGAGGAGTCCGTCCCCGCCGAGCTCGGCGTCCAGGTGCCCGTCATCGTCGACGCCCTCGCCGCGCTCGGCTTCGTGCGGATCGGCTCCGACGGTTACGAGGCGGACGACGTCATCGGCACCCTCACCCACGCCGCGCGGGGGATCCGGGCGGTCGACGTCGTGACGGGTGACCGCGACCTCTTCCAGCTCGTCGACGACGCGGCTTCGGTGCGGGTGATCTACACCGCCCGCGGCGGGGTGCGCGGCTCCGACATCGTCGACGAAGCCTTCCTCGCGACGAAGTATGCCGTGGCCTCCGGCGCGGCATACGCGGACATGTCGATGCTGCGCGGGGACACCAGCGACGGTCTGCCGGGGGTCGTCGGCATCGGCGACAAGACCGCCGCGAAGCTCATCGCGACCTACGGCGACCTCGCCGGGCTGCGGGCCGCGGTCGAGCGCGGCGACCCGGCGATCAACGGGGCTCAGCGGACCCGCCTGGAAGCAGCCTCGGCCTACCTCGACGTCGCGCCGAAGGTCGTCAAGGTCGCCCTCGACGCCCCCGTGCCCGACCACGACAGCCGGCTCCCGACGCAGGTCGCCGACGCGCGCCTGATGAGCAAGGTGGCCTCGGAGTACGGCGTGACGAGCTCGTTCAACCGCGTCCTCGCCTCGCTCGGCATCGACTGACGCACGAGCTCGCAGCCGCCGAGATCCCGGACGTCCGAAGCATCGATGGGCCGCAGGACCGGCACGAGTCCGGTATGCCGCCCGACGTGCTGGACATTCCGGGCACGTGCCGGTCCTGCGTCCCCGCGCTCAGCCCGCCGAGCCGGTGGAAGCGGGTGGCCGGTCGGGGTAGGCGTCCGTCTCCGTGGCCTTGGCTGCGAGCCAGATCCGTTGTCCCGCAGCGAGACTCAGATCAGCTACGGCAGCAGCCGTGATGTCGACGAGGGTCGAGGGGGCGCCGTCGACCTGGACCCGCACCCGGTCGGCGAGGAGCTCCAGACCGGTGATCCGGCCCGGCCACACGTTGCGGGCGCTGCCGTGCTCGGGCCGCTCCGTGGAGACGGTGACGGCAGAGGGACGCAGCCCCACGAGGACCGGGTCCCCCGCCGCGAGCCCGTCGGCCGGGGCGACGACGAGCGCTCCACCGTCCGCCAGCACGACCCGCTGGTCCGACCCCAGCCGCCCACGCCACAGGTTGAGGCCGACGAGGCGGGCGACATACTGCGTCGCGGGCCGTCGGGCGACCTCCCCGGGCGGGCCGGACTGGACGACGCGTCCCTCCTCGATGACGAGCAGCCGGTCGGCGAGCACCATCGCCTCGAGCGGGTCGTGGGTGACGATGAGGACCGGTCCGGGGAAGTCGGCGAGGTGGTGCCGCAGCTGGGTGCGCACGTCGAGCCGGGTCCGCGCGTCGAGGGCCGACAGCGGTTCGTCGAGCAGGAGCAGCAGCGGCGTCGCGGCCAGGGCCCGCGCCAGGGCCACCCGCTGCGCCTGTCCCCCCGAGACCTGGGACGGACGGCGTGCGGCCAGCTCGGTCAGGTCGAATCGCGCCAGCAGCTCGGTCGCCCTGGCCCGGGCCTCGGCCCGGGGGACACCCTGGCTGCGGGGGGCGAACGCGACGTTGTCCAGGACGTCGAGGTGCGGGAACAGCCGGTAGTTCTGGAACACGAGCCCGACGGGACGGTCGGCCGGGGGCACGAAGGTGTCCGTCGCGGTGTCGTCGAGGACGACATCCCCGAGCCGGATCGACCCGGCCGTTAGCGGGGTGAGTCCGGCCAGGGCGCGCAGGAGCGTCGACTTGCCTGCGCCGTTGGGACCGAGCACCCCGAGCACCTCGCCGGGCTGCACGTCGAAGCCCACGTCGAGGTCGAACTCCCCCCGGCGCACGAGCGCGTCGACCCGCAGGACCGTCGGGCTGGTGGTGGTGCGGACGAACGCCCCGCTCACAGCGCCGGCCCCTGCCGCAGCCACCGGTCGCGCAGGGCGACGAGGACGACGACGGAGACGAGCAGCAGTACCAGCGACAGGGCGATGGCGGCGTCGGTATCGCTCTCGTTCGCGAGATAGACCGCGATCGGCATCGTCTGGGTGTCGGGGTTGTTGCCGGCGAAGGTGATCGTCGCACCGAACTCGCCCAGCGCCCGCGCCCAGCACAGCACCGACCCCGCGACGAGGGACGGCCCGATGAGCGGCAGGGTGACCCGGCGGAAGATGGTCATCCGGGACGCCCCGAGGGTCGCGGCCGCCTCCTCGAAACCCTGGTCCGCGGCCCGAAAGGCCCCCTCCACGGTGACGACGAGGAACGGCATCGCGACGAAGGTCTCGGCGACGACCACACCCCACGTCGTGAAGGGCAGCGCGAAGCCCGTCCAGTCGTAGATCGCCTTCCCCACCACGCCGTTGCGGCCGAACGCGAGCAGCAGCGCGACCCCGCCGACGACGGGAGGCAGGACGAGCGGCAGCGTGACGAGCGCCCGCAACACCGACAGGCCCCGCCACCGCGCCCGGGCGAGCATCCACGCGAGCGGGACGCCGAGCACGAACGAGGCGACGGTGGCCGCGCTCGCGCTGAGCAGCGACAGGCGCAGCGCATCGAGCACGGTGCTGTTGGCGAGGATCCGGGTCAGACCCGACCACGGCGCCCGGACGAGCATCGCCACGAGGGGGACGAGGAGGAAGAAGACCGCGACCGCAGCCGGTATGCCGAGTGGCCACGGCATCGTGCCCCGCTCGCGGGTCCGGTCGATCGACCCGGTCGACCGCTCGACGCGCACCACCCGGACCACTCGGTCCACTCGGACCACTCGGAGGACCTACGGCTTCTCGAAGCCGGCGTCCGTCAGGGCGGCCACACCGGTGTCCGAGAGCACGAACGCCTTGAACGCCTTGGCGCCGGCGGCATTGGGGGCCTTGCTCAGCACCGCGATGGGATAGCTCGTCGAGGCGTTGACGTCGGCGGGGATGACGATCCCCTTCACCTTGGCGCCCTGCGCGAGGACGTCGGTGACGTAGACCAGTCCGGCGTCGACCTCTCCGGTGGTGACGTCCTTGACGACGCCGTTGACGTCGACCGCCCGGTCGACGGGGTTGACCGTGATCTTCGCCTTGGTGAAGATCGTCATCGCGAGCTTGCCGCACGGCACCGCATCGGCGCACCGGGCGACCTTGACACCCGGCTTGGCGAGGTCGGCGATACCGGTGATCGCTCCCGGGTTGCTCGGCGGCACCGCAATCTGCATGGCGTTCTTGGCGAACGTGGTCGGGTCGCTGGCGTCGGAGGCCTTCACGACGGAGTCCATGTTGGTCGGGCTCGCGGAGGCGAAGACGTCCGCGGGGTTGCCCTGCGCGATCGAGGTCGCGAGACCCGAGCTCGGGCCGAAGTTGAAGGTCACCTTGACGCCCGGGTTCGCGGCCTCGAAGGCCTTGCCGATGACGGTGAACGACGACTTGAGCGAGGCCGCGGCGAAGACGGTGACGGTACCGGTCACACCGGACGTCGTGGAGGACCCCGAGCTGCTGGACGCGGTCCCGGAGCCGCCCGATGAGCCGCAGCCGGCGAGGACGAGGGCGGCCGCGGACAGGCCCACTGAGGCGGTGACGACGGTGCGACGCAAGGTGAGCTCCTGAGGGTTTCTGCCACGTCGAGGTCGGTGGCGACGTGATCGGGGTGGGGGGACCGCGCTCATCCGCGGTGGTCGTGCTAGTTCCGCTGAGGGACCTCGATGACGACGTTGGTCGACTTGATCGCGGCGATGGCGAGGACGCCGGGCTCGAGCTGCAGCTCGTCGGCGGCCTCACGGCTCATCAGCGAGACGATCCGGTGCCCGCCGGACTGCATCTCCACCTGAGCCATCACGGTGTCGCGCAGGACGCGGGTCACGAGGCCCACGAACCGGTTGCGGGCGGACTCGGACAGCACGGGCCCGGGCTCGGGCCGTTCGGCCGAGGCGGCCAGCTCTTGGGCGAAGGCGGCGAGGGCGGCGCCGTCGATGGCCTGGCGACCAGCGGCGTCGCTCGTGATCGGCAGCCGCTTGGCGTCCACCCATCGACGGACGGTGTCATCGCTCACGCCGAGCAGCTCGGCGGCCTCACGGACGCGGAAAGTGGGCACGCAGACAATCTACCCGCACCTGCGGTGCTAGGAGCGCCACACCTGGGCGAACGCGGAACCGTTATGCGGCTGCAACACGCAGTCGCGGCATACCGGGTCGGCCGGGGTGGTCTCTCAGTTCAACCGGCAGGGTCAGTCCATCCGGTCAGCGGCGACGACACCGCGCATGACCGCATCGACGGCCGCGCGAGCCGTGGACCGCAGCGCGGGGGTCGGGGCGGCGCCGGCGATCTGGTCGAGCAGGTCGACGATCTGCTTGCAGCGCCGGACGAAGTCGCCGGCCGCGATGTCACTGTCGCGCAGCACGAGCTCCAGCCGCTGACCGCTGGCCCACCGGTGCACCATCCAGGCGATGCCGCCGTCCGGGTCTCCGGTCAAGGGCAGCGCGTGATCTCGTTCGGCGTCCTCGATCCGGCTCCAGATGCCGACCATCTCCTGCCAGGCCTGCGCGACGTCGTCGTTCGGCATCCGGGGCGAGATCTCGTGCTCCTCGCGGCGCGGCTCGTGGACGATCGCCGAGACGGCAGCGGCCAGCCCGGCGGCGTCGAGCCGCTGCCAGACCCCCTGCCGCAGGCACTCGGCGGTGAGCAGGTCCTTCTCGGTGTAGAGCCGGCGCAGCTGCTCCCCCTGCGGGGTCACCGACTCCCCGCCGGCGCCGAGGTAGCCGAGCTCCGAGAGCAGGTCGCAGATCCGGTCGAAGGTCTTAGCCACGGAGTTCGTCCGGCCGTCGACCTTGCGCTGCAGGGTCCGGGTCTCGCGGGTCAACCGCCACCAGCGCTCGGCCCACCGGGCGTGGTCCTCGCGGTCGGGGCAGGCGTGGCAGGGGTGCGCGCGCATCCGGCGGCGCAGCTCCGCGATCTGCTCCTCCTCCCCCGCGACTCCCTCGCCCGCGCCACTGCCCCGTCCGGTATGCCGGGTGCTCGACTCGTGCGGCGCGGCGATCCGCAGCGACGTCGCGAGGTCGCGCCGCGACTTGGGGCTCTTGGCGTTGAAGCCCTTGGGCAGCGTCAGCGTCGTGACCGGCTCGACCGGGGTGGGCACGTCGACGAGGGTGAGCCGGCGCAGCTGGTGGTCCTCGGTGACGACGGTCGGCGACGGCGGCTCGCCGCGGCCGCTGCGACTCGGCTGACTCGCCTGGACGACCACGGCATACCCGCTGCGTCGGCCCGCCGGGATCCGGATGACGTCGCCGACCTTGAGGGCCTCGAGGCTGATCGCTGCCTCGGCGCGCGAGGTCGCGGCACGCGACCTCACCGCATCCTTCTCGAGGTCGCGGATCTCGTTGCGGATCGCGGCATACTGCGTGAAGTCGCCGAGGTGACAGGACATCGACTCGGCGTAGCCGGCGAGGGCCTCCTCGTTGCGCCGCAGCGTCCGCACGAAGCCGACGACGGCGCGGTCGGCCTGGAACTGGGCGAAGGACGTCTCGAGGATCGAGGCGGCCCGGGCCCGCCCGAACTGCCCGACGAGGTTGACCGCCATGTTGTAGGTCGGCCGGAAGCTCGAGCGCAGGGGGTAGGTGCGTGTCGAGGCGAGGCCGGCGACCGCCAGCGGGTCGAGGCCGCGGTTGTAGAGGACGACCGCATGGCCCTCGATGTCGATGCCGCGCCGGCCCGCGCGGCCGGTGAGCTGGGTGTACTCGGCCGGGGTGACGTCGACGTGGGCCTCGCCGTTGAACTTCACCAGGCGCTCGAGGACGACCGTGCGCGCGGGCATGTTGATGCCCAGCGCCAGGGTCTCGGTGGCGAAGACCGCCTTGATCCGGCCGGCGGTGAAGAGGCTCTCGACGATCTCGCGGAAGGTCGGGAGCATCCCCGCGTGGTGCGCGGCGTAGCCCCGGGACAGCCCCTCGACGAAGTCCCAGTAGCCGAGCACGGTGAGGTCCTCCTCGGCGAGGCCGGAGACGCGCTCCTCGACGACCTGGCGGATGCTCTCTCCCTCCGTCACGTCGATCAGGCGCACGCCCTGGCGCAGCAGCTGGCCGACGGCGGCGTCGCATCCGACCCGGCTGAAGATGAAGGTGATCGCGGGCAGCAGCCCCTCGCGCTCGAGCCGGTCGATGACCTCGCCGCGGGTCGCGCCACCGCCGGGACGGCCACCGGACTGGGCGCCGGTGCTGCGGGCCAGACCGCGGCCGTCGGTGCCGCCGCCGGGACCGCCGCGACCCCGGGGGCCACCGCGCCCGGCGCGGCCCTGGCGCCCGCTGCGCTGCCAGCCGCCCTGCTCGTCGTGGGCCCGGCGCGAGGCGTTGCCGATCGCCTGGAGCAGCTCGGGACCCACCCGCGTGGTGGCCCGGTCGCGCGGTGCGTCCAGCTCGCCGTTTCTGGCCTTGGCGGTGTGGAGGTGCGTGGGCGGGTCGAGGGCCTCGTCGACGAAGAGGTCGTAGAGGTCGCGGCCGACCATCATGTGCTGCCAGAGCGGCACCGGCCGGTGCTCCGAGACGATGACGTCGACGTCGCCGCGCACCTCCGTCAGCCAGGCCCCGAACTCCTCGGCGTTGGACACCGTCGCCGACAGCGAGACGACGAGCACGTCGGGGGGCAGGTGGATGATCACCTCTTCCCAGACCGCGCCGCGGAAGCGGTCGGCGAGGTAGTGGACCTCGTCCATCACGACGTAGCCGAGCCCCGAGAGGGTGGTCGACCCGGCATACATCATGTTGCGGAGCACCTCGGTCGTCATCACGACGATCGGGGCCTCACCGTTGATCGATGAGTCGCCGGTCAGCAGTCCGACGTTGCGCGCGCCGTGGATCGCGACGAGGTCCGCGTACTTCTGGTTGGAGAGCGCCTTGATCGGGGTGGTGTAGAACGCTTTTCGCCCCTGGGCGAGCGCGAGGTGGACGGCGAACTCGCCCACGATCGTCTTGCCCGCGCCGGTGGGGGCCGCGACCAGGACGCCCCGACCGCTCTCGAGGGCCCGGCAGGCTTCGACCTGGAAGTCGTCGAGCGGGAAGTCGATCGAGCCGGCGAAGTCGGCGAAGGCGCTGCCCTGGTCTCGGGCCCGCGCCTTCGCGGCGGCAAACCGGTCGGCAGCGGACATGGTGTCAGGCTACGGGAGCGGTCCGGTATGCCGCGGGCCGCCCGTCTGAGCCGCGGAGGCGTCTGGTTTGCTTGACGTCATGAGCGAGCACTTCTACCGACCGGCCGAGGGGCACCGCCTCCCGCACGACCCCTTTAACGCCATCGTCGGGCCGCGCCCGATCGGCTGGATCGGCTCGCTGGCCCCGGACGGCCGGCGCAACCTCGCGCCCTACAGCTTCTTCAACGCCTTCAACTACACCCCGCCGATCGTCGGGTTCGCGAGCATCGGCCACAAGCACAGCGTCGCCAACCTCGAGCAGACGCGGGAGTTCACCTGGAACCTCGTCACCCGGGACCTCGCGCCCGCCATGAACGCGACGTCGACGATGGACGAGGTCGACGAGTTCGACCGGTCCGGGCTCGAGGCGGCGGCGAGTGTCGAGATCGCCGCGCCGCGGGTGGCGGCGTCGCCGGTGAGCTTCGAGTGCCGCGTCACCCAGATCGTGCGGCTCGTCGACCGCGGTGGCGCCGAGCTCGACACCTGGTTGACGCTCGGGGAGGTCGTCGGGATCCACATCGACGAGGACCTGCTCGTCGACGGGGTCTACGACACGGTCAGGGCCGCGCCGGTCCTGCGCGCCGGTGGTCCCAGCGCCTACTACGGCATCAGCGCGGAGCACCGGTTCGACCTGCGCCGCCCGCGCTGAGTCCCCATCGCGCTCAGTCAGGTGCCCGGTCCCACGGCGCTCACCCCGGCGGCAAGGTCTTCCGTGGGCACACGACCCGGAGCGCCCCCTGCACGACCTCGACGTCCAGCGGCAGCGGCTCGAAGCGCTCCCCGTCGGCCTGGGTCATGATGCCGGCCGCCTCCAGTCGCACCCGTCGCCCGCGCAGGACCTGCACCTCGGGCTGGGCGACGTGCCGTCCGCGAAACACCTGGGGGTAGATCCTCAGGAAGCGCCGGGTCGACACCTTGTGGAGGATGAGGACGTCGAGCAGGCCGTCGTCGTAGGAGGCGTCGGGGCAGACGAGCATCCCGCCCCCGAACGCCGGCCCGTTGGCGACGGCGACGAGCATCGCCTCGGTCTCGATGCGGACGTCGTCCACCGTCACGGCATACGGGATGGCGCGGAATCGGGGCAGCTCGAGTGCCACGGCGAGGGTGTAGCGCGACGGCCCGCGGGGCCACCGCAGCCGGTGCGCACGCTCGGTGACGATGGAGTCGAATCCGCCGCCGAGGACACCGAGCCACCACCGCACGGACTGGTCGCGGTCGGTTCCGCCGTCGACACCTGCGGTGGTGCGCCCCGCGTCGATGGCGCGGATCTGCCCGTCGACGAGCAGGTCGACCGCGGCCTCCGGGTCGCGCACCGGCAGGCCGAGGCTCCGGGCGTTGTCGTTGCCGGAGCCTGCGGCCACGATCAGCAGTGGCACGTCCGTGCCTGCGCAGAGGTTGACCCCGAGGTGCGCCAGCCCGTCGCCGCCCACGACGGCGAGGACGTCGACGGCCCCCGCCTCGACCGCCTCCCGGGCCTGCGCGCGCGCCTCAGCGAGGTCGCGCCCGCTGAGGTCGAGGACCTCCTGCCCGGTGCCGACGAGCCGTCGTCGCGTCCGCTCCCCGAGGACGGCCCCCTGCCCCTTTCCGGCCGTCGGGTTGACGATCAGACCCACCCGGCGGCGGGCCCCGTCGGGCGGCTTCGGCACGGACGGAACGCTACCGGGATCTCGGCGCGATCTCGGCTAGAGCGGGGATGCCTCGTCGTCGGCGAGGTCGCGCCACTCGGCCGTGACGTCCCTCTTGGCCTTGCGTCGGTCGAGGAGGAAGGAGATGCCGACCGCGAGGTAGAACAGGATGATCATCGGCACGGCCAGGAAGAGCATCGTCCACGCGTCGGGGGTCGGCGTCATCACCGCGGCGAAGAGGAAGATCAGGAAGACCGCCGGGCGCCACGCCTTGACCAGGATCCGGGCGGGCAGGATGCCGGCGGCGTTGAGCCCGACGAGGAAGACGGGGAGCAGGAAGGCCAGCCCGAACGCGAGGATGAAGCGCAGGACGAAGTTGAGGTAGTCCGGCGCGGGCAGGATGTTGGAGGCGCCGGCCGGGGTGAACGACAGCAGGGCGGCCGCCGCCCGCGGCAGGACGATGAAGCCGAGCGTGCACCCGCCGATGAAGAGCGGCACGGCGCTGCCGATGAACAGCAGTGAGGTGCGCTTCTCGCGCCTGCTCAGGCCGGGGACGATGAAGCCCCAGATCTGGTAGAGCCAGACGGGCGAGGCGAGGATCAGCCCGGTGAACAGACCGACCGTGATGAGCAGCGTGAACGAGCCGGTGAGGTCGGGGAAGTTGAGGGTCGCGATCTCCTGCTTGCGCTCCCTGGCGAGGTCCTTGATCGGCGCGATGAGCCGGTTGAACAGGTTGTCGTACTGCCACCAGCCGATGCCGGCCCCGACGAGGATGGCGACGCCGGAGATGATGACCCGGCGACGCAGCTCACGCAGGTGGTCGCCGAGCGACATCCGACCCTCGGGGTCACGCTGCTTGCGCAGCCGGCGACGCATACCGCGCTTCTCGCCGGTGTCGACCTTCTCGGTCCGGGCCATGACTCAGCGTCGAGTTTCGAGGCGTCGCGCGGTCAGCGCGTGGCGTCGTGCGGTGCGGCCGCCGGCTCGACCGGCTGGTCCTGCTGCACCGGCGAGGCCTGCGTCGGCACGGTCATCGGCTTCTGCAGCGGCACCTGCACGGGTGGCACGGTCGCTGCGGGCGGCGGCGTGGCCGTGCCCTTCACCGTGTCGGACGCGGCCGGGCTGGGCGAGCTCTCCTTGCCGTCCGTCTTCATCTCGCCCATCTCGGACTTGAAGATGCGCATCGAGCGACCGACGCTGCGGGTGACGTCCGGGAGCTTCTTCCATCCGAACAGCACCACGACGAGCACCGCGAGGATGATGAGGTGGCTGGGTTGGGCGAAGTCTCTCAACATGATGGGTCATGCCTTTCGTCGTTGGTGACACTCACGAGTCTACGTGCCGTGCCCACGTAGGGAGATTTCGGTTTCTTCGGGCGCGCCGTTCCTCCTGCAACGTCCGGCGGGTGGTCTGTCGTTCCGCGCGGACCCGTCCGGGGTCTTCGAAGACGGCGAGCTTCTGGATGGCGTCCGTGGACTCGCCGAGTCGGTCGACCTGGGCCTGGACCGCCCCCAGCCGTTCCGACGCCTCCGCGATCTCGGAGCCGAGGGCCTTGGTCTGGCGCCACGTGACGCGGCCCTTCGACCAGATGTAGAGGGCGCCGAGCACGATGAGGACGACCCAGACGAGGATCCAGACGAGCACCCTCATCCCGTCGGACCCCTTCGTCGCGTCCACTGTGTGCGCACGCTTCCGAGCCTAACGCCAGCGCGGGAGTCCCGCGCCGCCCCGTCGGTGCTCATGCCGGCCGACCCTCGTCACCGGCATACGCGGCGAGTGCGCGGGTGGCGCCGGCGGCCACCTCGTCGCGCAACGACGCGGGCGAGACCACGGTGACGTGCCCCCCCATCCGCCACGCCAGCCGGCGCACCCAGGCGGGGTCGGCGACGCGCAGGGTGACCCGGCGGCCACCGCCCGGCAGGTCCACGGCCGACTCGGTGGGGTAGTAGTCGACGATCCACGCGCCCGAGCGGTCGGTGTCGACCACGACCTCGAGGTCGCTCTCGTGCGCGGCATACGCAGCCCCGCCGAGGTCCCGCGGGAGCGCCTGGACGGGTGGTGTGCCGTCGACGCCCAACACCTCGAGCCGTTCGATGCGGTCGACCCGGAAGAGCCGGACGTCCTCGGCGAGGTGGCACCATCCCTCGAGATACCACTTCGCGTCGAGACTGACCACGCGCATCGGGTCGACGTCGCGCTCGCTCACCTCGTCGCGAGCCGGCACGAGATAGCGCAGGTGGACCCGCTTCCGCTCCCGCACCGCCCGCCGCGCGTCGGCGAGGGTCAGCTCCGCTGCGCCGTCGTCGATGGAGACCTGCACGCGGGCGCTCGCCGTGCCGATCGCGCCGGTGGCGTCCTCGAGCTTGGTCAGCGCCCGGTCGACCGGCTCGTGCTCGGCGATCCCCGGTGTCGAGGCGAGCGCCCGCAGGCCGACCATGAGGCTGAGGGCCTCGTCGACCGAGAGGCGCAGCGGCCGGGCGATGTGCTCGGCGTTGCCGATGAAGACCCGCCCGTCCTCCCAGTCGGCCTCGATGAGGTCGTCGGGCATCCCGCCTGGCGTCCCGCAGAGGAACAGCAGCCCGAGGTCGGCCACGAGCTGCTCGTCGGTGACCCCGAACTCCGCCGCTGCCACAGACACCTCGACCCCCTGGTGGGTGAGCAGCCACGGGACCATCGTGAGGAGCCGGGAGAGCCGGTTCGTCGCGGACTCCTGCGGCGGTCGGCGCCGGGTGGTCGTCACGGCCCCTCCCCCTGCGGCCCGTCGGGCCCGTCGGGGCCGTCGGGGCCGTCGGGGCCGTCGGTATGCCGCGTGCGCGCCCCGGTGAGGCGGCGCACGACCGCGTGCCGCAGGTCGTCCGGCTCGAGCGCCACGACGTCCGGGCCGAACCCGCTGACCTCGTCCGCGAGGCGGTCGAGGCCGCCGAAGGGGACGGTCAGTCGCGACCACGCGTCGCCGTCGGCCACCGTGGTCTTGGCCACCGTGGTCTCGGCCACCGTGGTCTCGACCGACGTGGTCTCGACCGACGAGGTGGCCCGGCGCCGCAACGTGTTGCCGGCCCCCTCGCGCACGAGCAGGGTGGCGGTGCGGTCGGGGAGCTCCGGCGGCTGCGTCGTCTCGACGAGGGTGCGCGGGTCGTGGTCGTCCGGCACCTCGTAGGCACCCGGAAGGCCCGTAGCCGTGACCCCGGAGTCGATCCGACCGAGCCGGAAGACGCGCAGGTCGTCACGGTCGAGGTCGTGCCCCGTGACGTACCACCGTCCGTGCCACTGGGTGAGTCCCCACGGCTGCAGCCGGCGCAGCGTGCTCTCCTCCTCCGGCTTGCGATAGCCGAAGGTCACCTCCTGCCGGTCGAACACCGCCCGGCGCAGCGGCTCGAAGGCGTCCTCCGTGGTCCGCACGACCGGCTCGATGCCGACCAGCGAGCTGTCGTCCATCTCCACCCCGGCAGAGCGCAGCTTGCGCATCGCCGTCGCCGCCGGGCCGGCGAGGCTGGCCCGGGCCCAGGCGCGGGCGGCCAGCGAGAGGGCGGCCACCTCGTCGGGCTCGAAGTGGATCTCCGGGAGGGCGTACTCGCGCTTGTCGATGCGGTAGCCGAGCTCGTCGTCGAAGAGCGGGTCGATGACCGCCGTGACGAGCGGGATCCCGAGCTCGCGCAGCTCGTCCTTGTCACGCTCGAACATCCGGTCGAAGGCCTCGGTCGAGGCCGTCCCCTGGTACTGCGGCACCGCCGTCCGGATCCGGGCCTTGGAGAGCGGCATCCGGGTCGACAGCAGGGCGATGACGAGGTTGAGCAGACGCTCGGTCTTCACCGCGGCCGACGGGGGGACAGTCACGGCCACGACGCTACCCGACTCCCGTCGCTAGGCTCGATGACGTGATCCGGATCCGCAGCGGTGTCGTGGTCGACCGGGTCGATCTGGTGTCGGCGTTGGCCGGGGCGCTCGAGGTGACGGTGCGACTCACGGACGGCACGAGCGTGCCGGCGCTGGCCTACGCCGACGTCGTCGGCGTCCCCCGGATCGGTGAGCGGGTGCTGCTCAACGTCACGGCGCTGGACCGAGGCCTCGGCACGGGTGGACTCGCGCTGGTCACCGCGCTGCCGGACCGTGACGATGCCGACCAGCCCGGGGGGCCACCTCCCGGGGCGCCGGGGCACCTCGTCAAGGCGCGCTACACGCCGCTCCAGACAATGGTGCTGGGGGTCGACGAGCAGGAGAGCCCGCACCACGCGCTGCTGGCCGACGCGGACGACCTGGCGGGGCTGCCGGTCGTCGTCGCCGACCTGCACTCGGCCCTGCCGGCGATCGTCGCCGGCGTGCTGGAACGGGCGCCCGACGCGCGGATCGCCTACCTCATGACCGACGGTGGCGCCCTGCCCGTCGCCTTCTCCCGGACCGTGGCCGCGCTGCGGCGGGCCGGGGTGCTGGCGACGTGCATCAGCGTCGGCCAGGCCTACGGGGGCGACCTCGAGGCGGTGACGGTGCACTCCGGGCTGCTGGCCGCCCGGCTCGTCGCCGGGGCGGATATCGCGGTCGTCGCGCAAGGCCCGGGCAACCTCGGCACCGGCACCCGGTGGGGGTTCTCCGGCGTCATCGCCGGGGAGTCCGTCAACGCGGCAGGCACGCTGGGCGGACGGCCCGTCGCGTCGCTACGCGTCTCGCAGGCCGACGCCCGCGAGCGGCACCGCGGCATCTCGCACCACAGCCGCACGGCATACGGACGGGTGGCGCTGGTGTCGGCCGACCTGCCGGTGCCCCTGCTGCCGGGTGACGTCGGCGCCCTCGTCGACGTGCAGGCCGCGGCCCTCGTCGCCGCCACCGGCGGTCGCCTGGTGCGCCACGACATCGAGCTCGAGGGGCTCGAGGAGGCGATCGTCCGCTCCCCCGTCACCGTGCGCACGATGGGCCGAGGCTACGCCGACGACCCGGCGAGCTTCCTCGCCGCCGCCGCCGCCGGCCGGTATGCCGCGAGCCTCCTCTGACCCGACCCGCAGCAACACCCACCCCACACCCACCGTCCCCCCCACACACACCCACGTGTTGCGGTGGGTGGGGCGGCTAGCGGACGTCCACGAGGTCGACGACGAAGATCAGGGTCTCGCCCGGCTTGATGACGCCGCCGGCACCGCGATCGCCGTAGGCGAGGTCGGACGGGATCGTCAGCTGGCGGCGACCGCCGACCTTCATCCCGACGATGCCCTGGTCCCAGCCCGCGATGACCTGACCGCGGCCGAGGCCGAAGTCCAGCGGCGCGCCACGGTTCCACGAGGAGTCGAACTCCTCGCCGCTGGAGAAGGTCCAGCCGGCGTAGTGGGCGCTGACGGTGTGCCCGGCCGCCGCCTCGTCACCGGTGCCCTCGATGAGGTCCTGGATGACGAGCTCGGTGGGAGCCTCGCCGCCCGGGTAGTCGAGCTCGGGCTTCGTGCGGTTCGGGTCGAGGGGCATGAGGTCTCCTGGTGCACATGGGGGATCGGGTATGCCGGCCGGCGGGTTGCCGGCCCGGTGGTGCTGCGGGCTGCCGTCAGGCGGCGGCGAGGATGTCGACGACGAAGACGAGCTCCGAGTTGGCCGGGATGCCCTGCTTCGCCGTGGCGGCGTAGCCATCGGCCGGAGGGACGACGAGAAGCACCCGTGAGCCCACCTTCTTGCCCACGAGGCCCTTGTCCCAACCAGGGATGACGGCGCCGGTGTTGGTCTGGAAGCTGAAGTGCGCCTTGCGCGTCCACGACGAGTCGAAGACGGTGCCGTCGGCATAGAGGGCGCCGGTGTAGTTGACGATGAGGGACTGACCACCCTTGACGACGGGGCCGGTGCCCTCGATGAGGGACTGGCTCACCAGGGTCTTGGGGGCCGCGGTCTTCGGCATGGTGATCGTCGGGCCCTTGGTCGCGTCGAAGGTCACGGTCGGCTGACCCGCCACCGGAGCCACGGCCGCGCCCGTCGCGACCGACTGCGGAAGGCTGACACCGGTGACGTCCGCGACGACGACGAGGTCGTCCTTCGGGCCGATGCTCGCCGCCGTCTGGCCCTGGTCCCCGAAGGCCTCCGCCGGGGGGATCGCGAAGACGATGCGCGAGCCCTTCTGCGCGCCCACGAGCGCGGTCAGCAGCCCGGAGATGGTCTGCTGGTCGCCGGTGTAGAAGGTCGAGGCGGGCTTCGACGCGCCGAAGCCGTTGTCGACGAGCTTGCCGGTCCCCCCGACATAGAGGGACTGCTTGACCGTGACGAGGCTGTCGGTGGTGGCCTTCGCGCCGGTCCCCGGCGTTAGCACCTTCACCGTGGTGGCGCTGACGGCGATCGGGGTCTTGCTGAAGGTCAGCGTCGGGCCGGCGGCCGGATCGGTCTCGGTGACCTTGATCTGGTCGAGGACGGCGAGGTCAGCGGCCTTGTTCAGCGGAGCGTGCACCCCCGTCGCGGCGGACGCACCCACCGACGGGGTCGCCGTGGCGGTGGTGCCGCTCCCGCCGGAGCTGCAGGCCGTCAGACCGAGGGAGAGGGCGGCACACGCCGCCAGGGCCTTGAGTTGAACGCGCACGCGGGGAGAACCTTCGATCGGGGTCGTTTGTCAGGTGGTGACACTAACCGGCGTGCCTGTGTCGCCTGACCGCCGGTGCACAGGTGGGCCGCGCACGCCGCTGTCGACCTCACATGCTGTCGATGAGCCGCGCCACCCGGACGTCCTCGGAGGCGAACGGGTCCTTGCACAGCACCGTCCGCTGGGCCTGGTCGTTGAGCTTGAGGTGCACCCAGTCGACGGTGAAGTCGCGCCGGTTGGCCTGGGCGGCCCGGATGAAGTCGCCGCGCAGCTTGGCCCGCGTGCTCTGCGGCGGGAGCACCTTGGCCTCGAAGGTCTCGAGGTCGGTGCACACCCGGGCGGCGAGTCCGCGGCGCTGCAGCAGATAGAAGAGGCCGCGACGGCGGTTGATGTCGTGATAAGCGAGGTCGAGCTGGAGCACCCGCGGGTCGCTCATGTCCAGCCCGTTCTTGGCGATGTAGCGGGTAATGAAGCGGTGCTTGATGACCCAGTCGATCTCGGTGTCGATCAGGCCGAGGTCGTCGGTCTCGACGGCGTGGAGGGTGCGCCCCCACAGCTCGAGGACCTGCTTGTGCACCGGGTTGGCGATCCCCTCGCGCTCGACGAAGCCGACGGCGCGCTCGTAGTACTCCTGCTGGATCTGCAGCGCGGACAGCTCCCGGCCGTTGGCGAGCTTGACGGTCCGGCGGCCGGTGAGGTCGTGGCTGATCTCGCGGATCGCGCGGATCGGGTTCTCCAGCGCCATGTCCCGCATCACCACCCCCGCCTCGATCATCTGCAGGACCAGGTCGGCCGAGCCGACCTTGAGGAGGGTCGTCGTCTCCGACATGTTGGAGTCACCGACGATCACGTGCAGGCGGCGGTACTTCTCGGCGTCGGCGTGCGGCTCGTCGCGGGTGTTGATGATGGGGCGGCTGCGCGTCGTCGCCGACGAGACGCCCTCCCAGATGTGGTCGGCCCGTTGGCTCACGCAGAACCGGGAGCCCGCGCTGCTCGTGACCACCTTGCCGGCGCCACAGGTGATCTGGCGGCTGACGAGGAAGGGGATGAGGACGTCGGAGATCTTCTGGAACTCGCCCGCGCGGCCGACGAGGTAGTTCTCGTGGCAGCCGTAGGAGTTGCCCGCCGAGTCGGTGTTGTTCTTGAAGACGTAGATCTCCCCCGCGATGCCCTCCTCCCGAAGCCGCATCTGGGCGTCCTCGACGAGCCCCTCCACGATCCGCTCGCCGGCTTTGTCGTGGATGACGACCTCGCGCACGTCGTCGCACTCGGGGGTGGCGTACTCCGGGTGCGACCCCACGTCGAGGTAGAGCCTTGAGCCGTTGCCGAGGAAGACGTTGCTGGAGCGGCCCCACGAGACGACCTTGCGGAAGAGGTACCGCGCCACCTCGTCGGGCGTCAGGCGGCGCTGGCCGTCGAACGTGCACGTGACGCCGTACTCGTTCTCGATGCCGAAGATCCGCCGCTGCATGTTCTCACCTTAGGTCGATCTCCCCCGAGTTGCCTGCCCCCCGGCGGGAGTGGCGGGTCGGACTCGCGGGTCGCATCGCCCGGTCCGCTCTGCCGTCAGCCGAAGGGGATGACGTCGCGCTGCTCCCGGTGCGACGGTAAGGACCATGAGCAACCTCCTCGTCCTCGGCGGCACCTCCTGGCTGGGCGGCACGATCGCCGCTCTCGCCCTCGCCGACGGGCACGACGTCACGTGCCTCGCCCGCGGCGAGAGCGGCGGGGTGCCCGAGGGCACGACGCTGGTCCGCGGTGACCGCAGCAGAGAGGACGCGTATGCCGGTGTGCTCACGTCGGGGGGCTGGGACCTCGTCGTCGACCTCACCCGCCAGCCGGGCCAGGCCCGGGGCGCGCTGGCAGCGCTCTCCGACCGGGCTGAGCACTGGGTGCTCGTCTCGTCCGGATCGGTCTACGCCGACCACTCGCAGCTCGGCGGCGACCTCACGACGCCGCTGCTGCCGGCCTTCGACGGCGACGAGTCCCCACCGGAGCAGTACGGCGAGGCGAAGGTCGCCTGCGAGGCGGCGGTCGCGGCATACCGGGGAGAGCGTGGGCAGGGCGCGCTGGTCGCGCGTTCCGGTCTCATCGCGGGGCACGGTGACCTGAGCGACCGGTTCGGCTACTGGGTCAGCCGGTTCGCCCTCGCCGAGCAGGACGGGGGGCCCGTCCTCGTGCCCGAGGACCTCGAGCGACCGGCCCAGCTCCTCGATGTGCTCGACCTCGCCGCCTGGGTCCTCGAGGCGGGGATGGCCGGGGCAACGGGGATCGTGGACGCCTGCGGTCCGCGTCGGACCCTGTCCGACGTCCTCGCGACGGCCTCCGCCGTCGCGGGCTTCACCGGCCAGACCGTGGCGGTGCCGGACGCGGACCTGATCGCGGCGGGGATCGAGGAGTACATGGGTGAGAGGTCGTTGGCCCTGTGGATGCACGATCCGCAGTGGCGGGGTTTCTCGGCGCGTGACGATGCGTCCGCTTTGTCGGCCGGCCTCGTCGCGCGGCCGCTGGATCTCACCACCGCCGACGCCCTGTCGTGGGAACGGCACCTCGGGCTGGACCGCACCGGGCGCCGCGCAGGCCTCGATCGCGCCGACGAGCTGATGCTTCTCGGGGCGACGGACCGCTGACCCACAGGTCTTCGACGGGTTTGCCACTGAGGGACGCACGAGCGCGCCTCGCATGGAATCATGGCCCCATGTCCGAGCCGACCGCGCCGCCCGCGCCTTCCGCGCTGACCCAGGAGAATGCGCCGAATGTGCTGAATGTGCCCCGGACACAGCGTGATTCGCATGGCCCTGGTGGGTCGAACGGGTCGGCGTCGCCAACGCCGCCCGCGGGCAGCTCCGCCGGGCTGGTGGGCGTCGGCGACGTCACGCGGCACACCCTCGCGATCCTCGCCAGCGCCCAGGACCACGCCGACAACCTGCGCCGCCAGGTCGAGGAGGAGACCACGCGGGCCCGGGCCGACAACGAGCGACTCCGCCTCGAGTCCGACCGGCTGACCCACGAGGTCGGCGCCATGCGGGGCGAGGCCGACCGGATCCAGAAGCAGGCGGAGACCCGGCTGCGCGCCGCGCACGAGGACGCCGACCAGCTCCACCGGGACGCGGCCGAGCAGGCTGCCATGGTCACCGACGCCGCCGTCCGCACGAGCGAGGAGGCGGTTGCCGGCGCCTACGCCGAGGCGGCCCAGCTCGTCGCCACCGCTCAGGCGCAGGCCGACGTCCTGGTCGCCGAAGCCAAAGCGCACCACGGGGCCGCGCTGGAACGGGCGGCAGCGCACGAGAGCGAGCAGACCGCCCGTCACGAGCAGCGCATTCGACTGTTCGACGAGGAGGAACGACGCCGTCGGTCCGAGACGGACGTCCTGCTCGGAGGTCTGGCCCAGGAAGCCGAGGCGCAGGCGGTCGGGCTGCGCGCCGCCGCCGAGCGGGACGCCATGACCTGGCGCGACGAGGCCACCTCCACGCTCGAGGCCCACCGGCTGGAGGCCCGTCGTCTGACCGACGAGGCCCAGGCCGGCGCCGAGACGACGATCGCCGCGGCACAGCAACGGGCCGACGAGATCGTGTCGGCGGCGGACCAGCACATGGCGTGGGCCCAGACGACGATGAAGGACATGCTGGACGGTGCCCACGAAGAGGTGGCGAGGCTCAAGGCGCAGTCCCACCGGGAGCTCGTCGACCACGTCCGCGAGCACCGGCAGCGGACGCAGTCCCTCGTCGCCCAGAGCACCCACCGGGCCGAGCAGGCTCTGACCGCGGCCACGGCGGAGTCCTCCCGCCTGCGTCTCCAGTCCGCGGCGGTCCTCGAGTCGGCGGAGGAGGATGCGCGGCGCACCCACGCTCGCAGCGTCGAGGTGGCCGCCCGCATCATCGCCGACGCGGAGAGCGCCGCCGCCGACCACGTCGCGCGCGCCGAGCGCCGGCTCGCCGACGCGGAGCAGGGCGCTCGGCTCATCCGCGAGCGGACGGCCGCCGACGTCGAGAAGCTGCAGCGGGAGGCTCACGAGAACCGCCGGTCGGCCCGGACCGAGCTCGTCCAGACCATTGCTGACGCCCGAGCCGAGGCCGACAGGTTGCGGACCGAGGCCCGTCGGCTGCTGACCGAGGCCCGCGGGGAGGTCGAGGTCCTCACCCGCCGACGCAACGACATCACCTCGCAGCTCGGCAACCTGTCCGGCGTCATCGAGGCGCTCGCGATCTCCGAACGGCCCAGCGACGTGCCGACGGGCCTCTCGACAGACGTGCCGACGGGCCGCTCGACAGACGTGTCGACGGACCTGTCGAAGAGCACCGAAACCGCGACCACTCAGGCCGACGTGGGTGAGGGTGCGAGCCCCGACGTCCCCGACAGCAGCCCCGCCAAACCCGATGTCGCCGACAGCAGACCAGACAGCCCCGACGTCCCCGACAGCAGCCCCGACGCGCACGAGGACCTCGGCCGCGAGGCTGCCGAGCCGGACCGCGTGAGCCTGAGCAAACCCGACGTGGTCCCCCCGGTCGTCGAGGAGGTAGCGACACCATCGTCGGTCGCCCTCGAGGACGTTTCCCCGGACGCGGCCGATCGCGCCGCCGAGAGCTCATGCGACGCCCCCACCGAGGTACTCGCGCCCGTGACCACCCTCGCCTCGCCCGACACCGGGGCGAACCACGAGGTCACCGACACCCAGGCAACCGAGGACGACGACACGACGTCGATCCCCGTGGTCGCCGTCCCCGAACCGAGCCCCGGGGCGACGTCCGGCGAGTCAGCGTCCGACACCATGGTCATCCCCGCGATCCCCGAACCCGCGAACGCCCCGTGGGCGCGAGCCGAACCCGTTGCCGCTGCTACCGAGAGCCCCGCCACCGCCGAGCCGCCCACCGCCGAACCGCCTCCCGCCGAAGCGCCTCCCGCCGAAGCGCCCACCGACCATCCCGCCGCGACCGACCACGTGGCCAACGGGACCGAGGGCAGGGCGGACGACCTGACCCTCCCAAAGGACGGGTCGGTCAACCCGAGCACTCCCATCGAACCCCAGTTCTTCTGGGGCAGCGACGAATCCGCGCACGAGGGCCTTCGCGCCCGTCCCTAGACGCCACCACAGTCTCCACCCCAGAGCGCAGGACCTCCTGCAGAAATGACGGCCGAACACATGACCACCAACATTCCTGAGTTCCGTTCGGTGATGCGCGGTTTCGACCCTGCCCAGGTGAACGCCACCCTGACCGAGCTGACCGTCGCACTGGAGGCAGCCCGTCGTGAGGCGGCCGATCGCACGGTCGAGCTGACCAAGGCGCAGTCGGCCCACGCCGAGGTCGCGAGAGAGCTCGAGTCGTCCAGGTCGCGGATCGCCGAGCTCGAGCAGGCCCAACTCGCGGCGACGACACCCACGTATCAGGATCTCGGCGAGCGGATCGGCAAGATCCTGCACCTCGCCGACGCCGAGGCGCAGAACATGCGCGAGACCGCCGAGGTCGAGGCCCAGCAGCACCGGAGCGATGCACTGGCTGCTGCCGCGCACTCCCAGACCGCGGCCGACCGGTATGCCGACGACATGCGGACCAAGGCCGAGGCCGATGCCGCGCTCATCGTCGAAGAAGCCAAGCGTCAGGCCGACTCCCACCTCGACGACGCGAGCCGCTCGGCGGCCGCCCGCCGCGAGGAGGCTGAGGCCCTCTACGAGCACCAGCGCGCCAAGGCTGCCTCTGCTGCTGCCGACTTCGAGACCACCCTGGCCGTCCGACGCGACCAGGCCGCCGAGGAGTTCTCGGCGCAGCTGACCACCCACGAGGAGTCGCTGCGGACCATCCAGGTGCGAGCTGCCGCCCTCCAGCAGGAGGCGGACGCCGCCCATGCCGAGGCGAAGAGCACCGCGGCCCACACCCTCGAGACCGCCCGGGCGGAGGCCACTCAGCACGTGCAGCAGGCTCGCGAGCACGCCGAGCGGATCCGGAACGACTCCGAGCGCGAGCTCACTGCCGCGACCCAGCGCCGTGACAGCATCAACTCCCAGCTCGCCAACGTCCGGCAGATGCTCGCGACCCTCGGTGGCCCGGCGCTGGCCCAGCAGGTCGTCCCCGAGCCGCCCGTCGCTCCGGCCGAGGGCCAGCCGGCTTCCGGGGACAACGGTGCCGGACACCACGACCAACCGGAGAGCGGCAGCAACGGCGAGGTCGGGCACGGCCCCGACGCCGCCGCCAACGCCCACTGACCCGTTCGTTCCCTTCCGCGGCGCCCGGCCCGAGGTCAAACCGCGGCCCAGGGACCGCGCTTTTACCTCGAACCCCCGAGTGACCCCGGCGGCGACCTGTTCGCGACCCCCGTTCAGGCGAGAGGCAGTATCCCCTCGATCGCGGTGACGACCTCGTCGGACTCCGGCTCGGTGCCCGGTCGGAAGCGGATGATGGGGCCACCTCCGGGAGCCACGAGGAACTTCTCGAAGTTCCACTGGATGTCGCCGGCCTCGCCGTCGGCGTCGGGCACGGCGGTCAGCTCTGCGTAGAGCGGGTCGCGCTCGGCTCCGTTGACCTCGACCTTGTCGAACATCGGGAACGTCACGCCGTAGGTGGCGCTGCAGAAGGTCTCGATCTCTGCCGCCGTGCCCGGCTCCTGCCCACCGAACTGGTTGCACGGGAAGCCGAGGACGGTGAAACCCCGGTCCCTGAACCGCTCCTGGAGCCGTTCGAGACCGGCGTACTGCGGCGTGAGCCCGCACTTCGAGGCGACGTTGACGACGAGCACGGCGCGGTCCGCGAAGTCGTGCAGGTCGGCCGGGCCACCACCGAGGGCGCTGACCGGATGGTCGTAGATGCTCATGATCCACCTTCCAGAGTGCTGAGCGGGTCGTCGCGGCCCTCGGGGTTGGCGGGACGATCGGTGCCCGGGGTCTCCGGGGCACCGTCCCGGGCGGCGTCGGTCGGACTCTCACCGGTGAGAACGTCGTGGTGACCGGGCGAGCGGTCGTCCGCCTCGGGCGCGTCGGACACGGGGCTGTCGGTGTTGAGCAGGTCGGCGAGCAGCTGACCCCCGATCCGGCGGAACTTGCGCCGGGGGCGCTGCCGGTCGAGGACCGCCACCTCGAGCTGGTCGGGCGCCAGGGTGCGTGGCTCACCGCCGAGGGGATCGAGGGCCAGGGCGTCGACCGCGAGCTCGAGCGCCTCGCCGAGGCTGAGCCCGGCTCGCCAGCGTCCCTGGAGGAGCTCCTCCGCCCGGGCGATGGTGCCCCCCATGACCACGTAGCCGTGCTGGTCGGCCACCGAGCCGTCATAGGTCAAGCGGTAGATCTGGTCGTGCTCGGTGTCCTGACCGACCTCGGCCACGACGATCTCGATCTCGTAGGGCTTCGGCTCCTGGGTGAAGACGGTGCCGAGGGTCTGGGCGTAGGCGTTGGCCAGGCCGCGGGCGGACACGTCGGAGCGATCGTAGGAGTAGCCCCGCAGGTCGGCGTAGCGGATGCCGGCCACCCGGAGGTTCTCGAACTCGTAGTACATGCCGACCGCCGCGAAGGCGATTCGGTCGTAGATCTCGGAGATCTTGCGCAGGCTCTGGGGGTTCTCGGCGACGAAGGCGATGCCCCGGTCGTAGGCCAGGACGACGACCGACCGACCGCGCGCGATGCCCTTGCGCGCGTAGTCCGCCTTGTCCTTCATCAGCTGCTCGGGCGAGACGTAGAACGGCATGCTCATCGGGCACCTCCCGGGTTGCCCTGACGGTCGGCGACGACCTGCTCGACCACCCCGGCCAGGGTGTCGTCATCGAGGAACCGGACGCCCTCCCGGTCAACGACGGCGAGGGTCGGCCAGATCCGCCGGCCGAGGTCGGGGCCGCCGGTGGCCGAGTCGTCGTCGGCAGCGTCGTAGAGCGCCTCCACGGCCACCCGGGCCGTCGCGGCCTCGTCGAGACCGGGGCGCCAGAGCTTCTTCATCGCGCCCCGGGCGAAGAGCGAGCCGGAACCGATGCTGTGGTGGTCGTGCTCGCGGTAGCAGCCGCCGGTCACGTCGTAGGAATAGATCCTCCCGGCGCGGTCGTCGAGGTCGTAGCCGGCGAACAACGGCACGACCGACAGGCCCTGCATGGCCATCGCGAGGTTGCCGCGGATCATGCTCGCGAGCCGGTTCGCCTTACCCTCGACGGACATCAGGGTTCCCTCGATCTTCTCGTAGTGCTCGAGCTCGACCTGGTAGAGCTTGACGAGCTCGATCGCGAGACCCGCCGTGCCGGCGATCCCAACCACGGCGTACTCGTCGGCCGCGAAGACCTTCTCCATGTCGCGGTTCGCGATGAGGTTGCCCATCGTCGCCCGGCGGTCACCTGCCATGACGACGCCCCCGGCATACTCCAGGCAGACGATCGTCGTGCCGTGCGGGGCGGCGACGGTGGCCCCGAGCGGGAGCGGCCGGCCGGCCGGCAACAGATCGGGCGAGACCCTGCCGATGAACTCGGTGAACGACGACGAGCCGGGGGTGGTGAAGCCCGCCGGCAGTCGCCCTGACGACAGGCCTTCGCTCACTGGCCGCCCTTCTGCACGAACCCGCGCACGAACTCCTCGGCGTTGGACTCGAGGACACCGTCGATCTCATCGAGGACGCTGTCGATGTCGTCGTCGAGCGCCTCCTTGCGGGCGGTGGCCTCCGGCGCGACGGGGGTGGGCTCCGGCGTCTCCTCGGGCTCGCCCTCGCGACGTTGCGGCCTGCTCTGCTCCTGGCTGGGCACTGGCTTCCTCCACTCTGGTCGCCCCGCTGACGCGCGGCGAAGACCGATACGGCGACCCTAGCCGGATGCCGCGTCCAACTCACGCAACAACGTGGTCACGTCCGGGCTCCGGTCCATGATCTCGCCGACGTGAGCCTTGGTCCCGCGCAACGGTTCGAGCATCGGAACCCGTTGCAGGGCATGACGGCCGGGGACGTCGAAGATGACCGAGTCCCACGACGCCGCGGCGATCTGTGGCGCGAACTTCTCGAGGCACTTCCCCCGGAACCACGCCCGGGTGTCCTCGGGCGGCTCGGTGACCGCGGCCTTCACGGCGACCTCGTCGACGAGCTGGGTCACCCGACCCCGCTCGAGGAGGCGGTGGAACAGGCCCTTCTCGGGGCGGATGTCGCTCCACTGGATGTCGATGGCGCTCAGTCGCGGGTCGTCCCAGCCGAGGTTGTCGCGGTCACGGTAGCCCTCGAGCAGCTGCAGCTTGGCGACCCAGTCGAGGTCGCGGGCGCACGACATGGGGTCGGTGCCGAGCCGCGTGAGCACATCGGCCCAGAGGGTCATCACCTCGGTGGTGTCGGGGTCGTCGCCGCTGTCGAGCCCGCGGTCCGCGAGGTAGGCGGCCGCCGCGTCGTGGTAGGCCCAGAGCAGCTCGAGCGCCGTCAGGTGCCGACCGTCGCGGAGGGTGACCTGCGCACGCAGGGTGGGGTCGTGCGAGATGGCGTGCAGCGTGGCGACCGGCTTGACGAGGGTGAGGTCCTGCGGCATCGCCCCGTCCTCGATCATCGCGAGCACGACGGAGGTCGTGCCCAGCTTGAGGAGGTTGGCGACGTCGCACTGGTTGGCGTCGCCGATGATCACATGGAGCCGGCGGTAGAGGTCGGCGACGGCGTGCGGCTCGTCGCGGGTGTTGATGATCGGCCGCTTCAGGGTCGTCTCGAGCCCGACCTCGACCTCGAAGAAGTCGGCCCGCTGGCTGACCTGGAAACCGGGGTTGCGCGAGTCCTGGCCGATGCCCACCCGACCCGCACCGACCATCACCTGCCGGGCGACGAAGAAGGGGACGAGGTGGCGCACCACCTCGGAGAAGGGGGTCTCGCGACGCATGATGTAGTTCTCGTGGGTGCCGTAGGAGGCGCCCTTGCCGTCGGTGTTGTTCTTGTAGAGGTTGACCCCGGGCTGGCCGGGGATGCCCGACAGGCGGCGCACGGACTCGAGCATGATCAGCTCGCCCGCCCGGTCCCAGGTGATGGCGCCTCGGGGGGTGGTGACCTCGGGAGAGCTGTACTCCGGGTGGGCGTGGTCGACGTAGAGCCGGGCGCCGTTGGTGAGCACGACGTTGGCGAGGGTCGGGTCCTCGATATCGGTGAGCTGGCTGGGGTCGGCGGCGCCGCGGCCCACCTCGAAGCCCCGGGCGTCCCGCAGCGGTGCCTCGTCGGCGTAGTCCCAGCTGGCCCGCCCCGACCGGACCCCGTGGGAGCTGGCATAGGCGTTGACGACGTGGCCCGACAGGATCATCGGGTTGGCGGTCGGGTCGCCGGGCACGGAGATGCCGTACTCGGTCTCGATCCCCATCACGCGGCGTACGGTCATGCTCATCACCATATGTCGGCGGGATGACACCGCGCGGGGCAGGATGGGTGACATGTCGCTGACGTCTCCGTCGATGCCCCTGCGCACCAAGGTGTTCACCACCGCCTACGACCGGGCCGGCGCCCTCGACGTCGCTAGCCTGACGCTCGAGCAGATCCGGGCGACCCGGGCCCGGGTGGTCCCCTCCCGCGCCCCCTTCTCCTGGGTCACCGGTGCAGTGCCCAAGGGGGTACAGATCTCGTCGACGAGCTTCCCGGCTCGGGACGGGCACGACGTCGGCGTGCGGGTCTATCGGCCCAGGGCCGCGACGGGACCGCTGCCGGTGGTCCTCTTCTTCCACGGCGGCGGCTGGGTCCTCGGCTCGGTCCTCGGCTACGACCCCCTCTGCGGCTTCATCGCCGACGCCGTCCCCGCCCTCGTGCTGAGCATCGACTACCGCCTTGCCCCCGAGCACGTCGCACCGCAGGCGGCGCACGACTGCGTCGACGCACTCCGGTGGGTGGAGTCCGGCGCCGCGGCGCTCGGCGGCGACCCCGCACGGATCGCCGTCAGCGGCGACTCCGCCGGCGGCAACCTGGCGGCCATCGTCACCCAGGTCGTCCGCGCCGAGGGTGGCCCGCGCATCTCCCACCAGGCTCTCCTCTACCCCGGCACGGACGCGACGCGCAGCCACCCCTCGATCGCCGAGCACGCCGACGCGCCCGTGCTGACGCGCCGGGCCATCGACGCCTTCCTCGAGCTGTATGCCGTGCCCAGCGGGCTGCCGCTCGACGACCCGCTGATCTCGCCGCTCTTCGCGGACGACTTCGGCGGCCTTCCGCCGGCGCTCGTCCAGACCGCGGACCTCGACCCGCTGCGCGACGAGGGGAAGGCGTATGCCGCCAGGCTGCGCGCCGCGGGCGTGCCCACCCGCACGACGAACTACCTCGGCACCCCCCACGGCTTCATGAGCTTCCCCGGGGCCACCGTCACCGGCCCGCAGGCGCGCCTCGAGCTCGCGACCGAGCTGCGGCAGTACCTCGCGCCGGTGTCAGGGCACATGTGACAGAGCGGTCGGCGGCAGACGTTCCACCGGGCTTCACCGACCGTTAGTCTGAAGGCCACCGCCGCCGTCCCCCCGGAAGGGTGCTCGTGAACGACGTCGTCGTCTTCTCCGGAACAGCACACCCCCGCCTCGCCGACCGCATCTGCGACCACCTCGGGGTGGCACGCTCGGCCGTCGACATCAAACGCTTCAGCAACGACTGCCTGCAGGCCCAGCTGCTGGAGAACTGCCGCCAGCGCGACGTCTACATCATCCAGCCGCTCGTGCCGCCCACCCAGGAGCACCTGATGGAGCTGCTGCTGATGATCGACGCAGCGCGGGGCGCCTCCGCGGCCCAGATCACCGCCGTGATGCCGCACTACGCCTACGCGCGCTCGGACAAGAAGGACGCACCCCGGATCTCCCTCGGCGGACGCCTCGTCGCCGACATGCTCTCGACCGCCGGGGCCCACCGGGTGCTGACGATGGCGCTGCACGCCCCGCAGGTCCACGGCTTCTTCTCCGTCCCCGTCGACCACCTCACCGCCATCGGGGTGCTGGCCGACCACTACCGGGGGGCCGACCTCACCGACACCATCGTGGTCTCCCCCGACCTCGGCAACGCCAAGACCGCCACCCAGTTCGCGCGGCTCCTCGGGCTCCCCGTGGCCGCCGGCAGCAAGCAGCGCCTGACCGACGACCGGGTCGTCATCGACGCCATCGTCGGTGACGTGGCCGGCAAGCGGGCGATCGTCCTGGACGACGAGATCGCCACGGGCGGCTCGATCATCGAGCTCCTCGAGCGGCTCAAGGACGTCGGGTGCACGGAAGCCTCGATCGCCTGCACGCACGGCCTGTTCGCCGGCCAGGCGGTCGAACGGCTGCGCGACCACCCGATGATCAACGAGGTCGTGACGACCGACACGGTGCCGCCGCCGCGGGGCTGGCCGGAGCTGCGGATCAGGTCCGTCGCCGAGCTCTTCGCCGAGGCGATCTCCCGCATCCACCAGGGAAAGTCGGTGTCGTCGCTCTTCGAGGGTGTCGACCCGACGCATGCCCCGCCCCAGCCCAAGCTCCCCTTCTGACGTGCCGAATACTCCTGGGGTGCCCAACACTCCCGACGTGCCGACGACTCCCGAGAAGCACGTCCCCTCCGAAGCGCCCGTCCCTGCGACGACCCCGTCGGCTGCCCCCCGTCCGTGGCTGCCCGATCTCCGGTCGCCGGTGGTGGCCGCAGTCATCGACGCGGTCCTGGTGCTGATCTTCGCCGCGATCGGTCGGGCGAGCCACGCCGAACAGAATCCCGTGGTCGGGGCCGTCAGCACGGCGATGCCGTTCCTGGTGGGCGGCGCCCTCGGCTGGGCCCTGGTCTGGTGGCGCTCGCACCGCTGGGCCGTCGACCTCGGCCCGGGCATCGTCGTCTGGGTCGCCACGGTCGTGGTGGGGATGCTGCTCCGGGCGGTCGTGGGTCAGGGCACCGCAGCCTCGTTCATCGTCGTCGCGACCTTGTTCCTCGGCGCGGTGCTGCTCGGATGGCGTTACCTGGCAGGCAGATTCGGCCCAGCGGTCAGCCGAGCCGGCTGACGCAGACAGCTCACCGGCCGATCGCGCTGCCCGGCAGAGAAGGCCGGCCCACAAAGGAGCCGTGACGTCCGTATGCCGGGCGGCTCGGTGGGAAGCGACTGCGCCCCAACGGTGTTCCCCTCCCGTGCATGGTGAGTTCAAGGTGTCCGGTGGCAAGCTCGTCGTCGTCGACCTCGAGGTCCGGGACGACCGGATCGCGCAGGTCGTGGTCTCCGGGGACTTCTTCCTCGAGCCCGACGAGGCGCTCGACGACATCACCGCGGCTCTCGACGGCATACCGGCGTCGGCGTCGTTGGCCCAGCTCGAGCACGCGGTCGCTGCCGCGACGCGGGAGGCGACCCTCGTGGGCTTCGATGCCCGGTCGGTGGCGTTCGCCGTGCTGCGGGCTCTCGGTCGCTCGACGGGGTGGGGCGATCTCGACGTCGAGCTGCTGGACACAGGTCCCCAGCACCCGGCGATGCAGATGGCTCTCGACGAGGTCATCGCCCGGCAGGTGGGAGCGGGCGTCCGGCCGCCGACCCTGCGGGTGTGGGAGTGGGCCTCGAACGCCGTCATCATCGGGTCCTTCCAGTCGCTCTCCAACGAGGTCGACCTCGAGGCCGCGGCCCGGCACCATACGACCGTCGTCCGGCGGATCTCCGGTGGCGGAGCGATGTTCGTCGAGCCCGGCAACACCATCACCTACTCGCTCTACGTGCCCACCTCGCTCGTGGAGGGCATGTCCTTCGCCGAGTCCTCCGCCTTCCTCGACGCCTGGGTCATCCGGGCGCTGCGCGAGCTCGGCGTCGACGCGAGCTACGTGCCGCTCAACGACATCGCCTCTCCGGCGGGCAAGATCGGCGGTGCGGCCCAGAAGCGGCTGGCCTCCAAAGTGGTGCTCCACCACGTGACGATGTCCTACGACATGGACGCCGCGGCGATGACCGACATCCTGCGCATCGGCCGGGAGAAGCTCTCCGACAAGGGTCACGTCAGCGCCGGCAAGCGGGTCGACCCCATCCGGTCGCAGACCGGTCTGTCACGGGCCGCCGTGGTGGAGGCGATGATCGGGCACTTCGAGCGCAGCTACGGGCTCACCCGGGTCGACCTCGACGAGCCGACCCGCGAGGAGGCGGCGTCGCTGGCCACGGCGAAGTACGCCGATCCGGCCTGGACAGCGCGCATCCCCTGAGGGCCGTCCCTCATATGTCGGACCGGCCCCGGTGCTCGAGGGGGATGAGCGGCTTGTCGGCTCGCGCCCGCAACTCCTGGACGGACCAGGTGTTGCCGTCGGGGTCGGCGAACCAGAAGAACGTGCCGCCGTCGCGCTCGTCGAAGGCAGTGACCTCGCTGCACTCCACCCCACGCGAGACCAGCTCGGCGCGACCGGCGCGAGCATCGGCGACGACGAGCTGGAGACCTCGCATCGACCCGGGAGCCATCTCGTTCTGGGACGGCAGGTCACCCAGGACGATCGAGCAGCCCGACCCGGGAGGGGTCAGCTGGATGACGTGCATGTGCTCGTTGCGGGTGTCGTGGTCGAGGTGGAAACCGAGCTGGTCGCGGTAGAAGGCGATCGCCCGGTCGAGGTCGCTGACCGGGAGGATGACGACTTCGAGAGTCCAGTCCATGATGAGATCCTCTGTCTGTTGGGGTGATCAGGCCGTGACCGACGACACGACGGTGTCGAGCCGGTCGTAGCCCTGGCTCATGCCGTCGGCCATGCCGCTCGCCACCATCACGTCACGGGCCTCGACGGACGGGAACATCGAGTGTCCCTCGAGCCGGGTGCGTCCGCCGTCGAGGCGGACGAAGGTCATCCGGTCGAGGCTGACGACATCAGGGACTCCCTCGAACTCGAAGGTCTGGACGGCGAACTCGTTGTCCCGCAGGGTGTGGAAGACGCCGCGGAATGCGTACTCGGCGCCATCGGGAGTGCGGTGACGGTAGCGGTAGCGCCCACCGGTCCTGAAGTCGTAGGTCTCGAGGTCCATGTCGTAGCCGTGCGGCCCGAGCCACTGTCGGACCAGTGCGGGGTCGCGGAACGCCTCGAAGACGGCCTCGACCGGTGCGTCGAACTCACGCGTGAACTCGGTGAGGGGCGGGCCCTCGGGGGCCGTGACGGTCAGCTGGTTGGTCATCAGGGTTCCTCCTTGACGGTTGGGGCGGCGGCGGTGTGTGTGGGGGGTCGCGCCGCGAGGACGGCGTCGAGAGAACGGAACTGGTGTTCGTGGATGAGTCGGTAGCCGTCGATCCAGGACGTCAGCTCCTCGAGCCGGCTGGCGGCGAGGTGCACCGGCCGGCGCTGACCGTCCCGGGTGCGAGTCACGAGACCGGCCTGCTCCAGCACCTGGATGTGCCGCGAGACCGCCTGCTTGGTGATCGCGAAGGGCGCAGCGAGGTCGTTGACGGTCTGGGGTCCGCGACTCAGCCGGGCGACGAGCGCTCGTCTGACCGGGTCGGCCAGGGCAAGGAAGGCGCGGTCCAACTCGTCTTCGCCGACCTCGCCGATGCCCTGCATGGTCAATCTTTCGGTTGATCAACTGATGAGTTGATTAAAGACGAGGTCCCGGTTGCTGTCAAGACCTCCGAACCCGTCGGCGCGGTGCTACCTTCGGCCGGTGAGCGACGCGACGCAGCCTCCGTTCCTCGGCCGGGTGGCCGTCGTCACCGGTGGTGGTCGGGGGCTCGGGCTGGCGATGGCACGCAGCCTGGCCCAACGCGGCGCCGACGTGGTCCTCCTCGACCGGCTCGAGGACGTGGCCGCGACCGCCGCGGCGCTCGAAGCCGAGACCGGGCGCCGGGTGGAGGGTCGGGCGATCGACGTGACGGACGACGCGTCCGTCGCCTCCGCACTCGACGCGGCGGCCGAGCTGCTCGGTGTGGCAACGGTGCTCGTCAACGCCGCCGGAGTGGCCATGGACAAGCCGGCCCTCGAGACCACGACTCAGGAGTGGCGGGCCCTGATGGACGTCAACCTCACCGGCACCTTCGTCGTCTGCCGCGAGTTCGCCCGGCGGGCCATCGCGGCGGAGCGGGTCGCAAGCATCGTCAACGTCGCCTCGATGTCGGGACTGATCGTCAACGTGCCCCAGCAGCAGGCGGCATACAACACGTCCAAGGCGGCCGTCTCGATGCTCACCAAGAGCCTCGCCGTCGAGTGGCTCCCCCACGGCATCCGGGTCAACGCGATCGCTCCGGGCTACTTCGCCTCCGAGATGACCCGCGACGTCGCCGCCCGGCTGCCGGAGATGCGCGACGAGTGGCTCCGCCGCACGCCGGCCGGACGGATGGGTGAGCCCGAGGAGCTCGGCGAGCTCGTCGCCTACCTCGCCGGCGACGGCTCTCGATTCGTCGTCGGCGAAACCGTCGTCATCGACGGCGGCTACACCCTGCTCTGACGGTCGTCGAGACGAAGCGGCCTACAGGTACTGGCCCGTGTTGGCGACGTTGTGGATCGAGCGGCCGGGCTCGGTGCCGTCCTTGGTGTTGATGAGGGTGCGGATGTAGACGATCCGCTCCCCCTTCTTGCCGGAGATGCGGGCCCAGTCGTCGGGGTTGGTCGTATTGGGCAGGTCCTCGTTCTCCTTGAACTCATCGACGCAGGAGGCAAGAAGGTGCTCGACGCGGATGCCCTTCTGGCCGATGGTGAGGAAGTCCTTGATCGCCATCTTCTTCGCCCGGTCGACGATGTTCTGGATCATCGCGCCGGAGTTGAAGTCCTTGAAGTAGAGGATCTCCTTGTCGCCGCCGGCATACGTCACCTCGAGGAAGCGGTTCTCGTCGATCTCGGAGTACATCCGCTCGACCGTCGCCTGGATCATCCCCTCGACGGTCGCCACCCGGTTGCCCCCGTTCTCGGCGAGGTCGTCGCGGTGCAGCGGCAGGGTGTTGGTGAGGTACTTGGAGAAGATGTCCCGCGCGCTCTCGGCGTCCGGGCGCTCGATCTTGATCTTCACGTCGAGCCGTCCGGGACGCAGGATGGCCGGGTCGATCATGTCCTCGCGGTTGGACGCGCCGATGACGATGACGTTCTCGAGGCGTTCGACGCCGTCGATCTCGGACAGCAGCTGCGGGACGATCGTGGTCTCGACGTCGCTGGAGACGCCGGAGCCACGGGTGCGGAAGAGCGAGTCCATCTCGTCGAAGAAGACGACGACGGGCGAGCCCTCGGACGCCTTCTCCCGCGCCCGCTGGAAGATCAGCCGGATGTGGCGCTCGGTCTCACCGACGTACTTGTTGAGCAGCTCCGGACCCTTGATGTTGAGGAAGTAGCTCTTCTCGGTGGTCTGGCCGGTGCGCTCGGCGACCTTCTTGGCCAGCGAGGCGGCGACCGCTTTGGCGATCAGCGTCTTGCCGCAGCCAGGGGGGCCGTAGAGCAGGATGCCCTTCGGCGGGCGCAGCTCGTGCTCCTTGAACAGCTCGGGATGGAGGTAGGGCAGCTCGACCGCGTCACGGATCTGCTCGATCTGGCCGGCCAGGCCGCCGATGTCCTCGTAGGCGATGTCGGGCACCTCTTCGAGGACGAGGTCCTGGACCTCGGCCTTGGGGATCCGCTCGTAGACGAAGCTCGAGCGCGGGTCGAGCAGCAGCGCGTCACCGACCCGGATCGGCTCACCCTCGAGCGACTCGGCCCGGCGGCATACGCGCTCCTCGTCGGCGTGCGCCACCACGAGGATCCGGTCGTCGTCGAGCAGCTCCTTGACCATGACGACCTCGCCGACCCGCTCGTAGCCGCAGGTCGCGACCACGTTGAGGGCTTCGTTGAGCATGACCTCGCGGCCGGCGCTCAGCGTGGCCGGGTCGACGCTGGGGCTCACGGCCACCCTCATCTTGCGACCCGAGGTCAGGATGTCGACGGTGGCGTCGTCGTAGGACTCGATGATGAGGCCGTAGGCGCTGGGCGGCTGGGCGAGCCGGTCCACCTCGGACTTGAGGGTGACGATCTGCTCGCGGGCCTCCTTGAGCGTGCGCACGAGGCGCTCGTTCTGGTTGGAGAGCGTCGACAGCGAGGTCTGCAGCTGGAGCACGCGGTTCTCGAGCTCGCGGGAGCGGGTGGGGCTGCCGCGCAGCGAGTCGCGCAGGTCGCGCACCTCGTCCCGCAGACGGGCCAGCTCCTGCGCGTCGGCCGCTGACACGGCCCGCGTCGGTTCCGACTGGGACGCGGGCTCGTTGGGCTGACCTTCGGGGGCCATGGGCTCGGACATCGGCGCCTCCTGACGAGGGCGGGCTGAACGGACCACTTGACCCTAACCCGGCGATCGCTTCAGCCGTCGGAGGTTTCGGTCACACTCCGGCGTACGCGTCGAATTTTCTTCTCGGAAACATGCCGTTCACCGAGCGCTTCCGCCGTCCACCCGTCCTCGGCACGCTGCTCCGGCGCCGGGCCCGTCGCGCTTTCTGGCTCGCCGTCCGACCTGCCGTCGGAGGCCGCCCTATCGCCCTCCGCAGGTCCGATGATGCCCTTCGCCGGACGTCGGGTGCGGTGCGGCGCGGCGACGCCCGGGGCCAGTCGTCGGGTCGAGATCAGGAAGCCGGTATGCCCGTGCATCCGGTGCTCGGGACGCACCGCGAGACCCTCGAGGTGCCAGCCGCGGACGAGCGACTCCCAGGCCGACGGCTCGGTGTAGCCGCCGTGCTCGCGCATCGCCTCGGCGACCCGGCTCAGCTGGGTGGCCGTCGCGACGTAGCAGATGAGCACTCCCCCCGGCACCAGGGCGTCGCCCACGGCGTCGAGGCACTCCCAGGGCGCGAGCATGTCGAGGACCACCCGGTCGACCGAGCCGGTCCCCACGGCGCTGGGCAGTGCCTCGACGAGGTCGCCGACGACCACCCTCCAGGCCGGGTGGTCCACCCCGAAGAAGGCGCGGGCGTTGCCCCGGGCGATGTCGGCGAAGTCCTCGCGTCGTTCGAACGAGACGAGCTCACCGTGCTCGCCGATGGCCCGCAGCAACGACATGCTCAGGGCCCCCGAGCCGACCCCGGCCTCGACGACCCGAGCACCCGGGAAGATGTCGGCCATCATGACGATCTGGCCGGCGTCCTTGGGATAGATGACGGCTGCGCCGCGTGGCATCGACATGACGTAGTCAGCCAGCAGCGGTCGGAGCGCGAGGTAGTCGATGCCACCGGTGTTGGTCACGACGGAGCCGTCCGCGCAGCCGATGACGGCGTCGTGCAGCAGCCGACCGTGATGGGTGTGGAACTCGCGACCAGCCTCGAGGACGATCGTGTGGAGGCGCCCTTTGGCGTCCGTGAGCTGCACCCGTTCGCCGACGGCGAACGGTCCTCGCAGCACGCGAAGGGGGGTCACGCTGGCCAAAGTGTCGTGCATCTGATCCGGGTCGGTCACGATGGGTGAGTCTAGGGTCGGGGCTCGAAGGGTCGACGCCGACCGGTGGTCGACCCGGACGCGGTCGGACCGCCTCGACGGGCGGCTCGACTCACAGGGGGAGCTCCGCACGATGACCACACAGACCTCGGCCATACCGTCCCTCCAGCTCGCCGATCGTGACGCACACGATCTCGCGATCGCCACCACCGGGCTGCGCAAGTCCTATCTCAGTCGCCGCGGACACCGTCAGGTCGCCGTCGAGGGACTCGACCTGCGGGTGCCGGCCGGGGGGGTGCACGGCTTCCTCGGCCCGAACGGCTCCGGCAAGACGACCTCGATCCGGATGCTCCTCGGCCTCGTCCGGCCCGACTCGGGGACGATGCAGATCTTCGGGTCGCCGGTCCCTGCGCAACTGCCGAGCGTCGTCGGCCGGATCGGGGCGATCGTCGAGTCGCCGAAGTTCTTCCCGAACTTCAGCGGAAGGCGCAACCTCGACCTGCTCGCCGCCGCCATCGGCGCCCCCGCGCAGCGGGTGGGGCTGGTGCTCGAGCAGAGCGGGCTCGGCGACCGCGGCAAGGACCGGTTCGCCACCTACTCGCTCGGGATGAACAGCGGCTCGCGATCGCCGCCACCCTGCTGAAGGACCCCGACCTCCTCATCTTCGACGAGCCGACCAACGGGCTCGACCCGGCGGGGATCCACGACATCCGCGCGACGATGCGGGCGCTCGGGCAGCAGGGCAAGACGGTGCTGGTGAGCAGCCACATCCTCGCCGAGGTGGAGCACGTCGCCGACACCGTCTCGATCATCGCCCGCGGACGGCTGCTCGCCTCGGGCACCGTCGCCGACGTCATCGGCAGCGGGCACTCGTCGGGCTTCCGCGTCAGGGTGGCGGACTCGGATGCGGCGCGCCTGGTGATGACGGGCGCCGGCTGGCAGGTGCGTGCCGGCGCCGATGGCAGCGACAACACCGATCACAGTGACGGCTTCGTCGTGGAGGGCGTCGCCGACGGCGCCGCGATCACCCGGCTGCTCGCCGGGTCCGGGCTGTGGGTCAGCGAGCTGACACCGATCCGCGCCGACCTCGAGTCGGTCTTCCTCGGATCACCCGCGACACCGGCATACCCGACGCCGGCGAGCCGGGGAGGCACCGGTGACCCGCCTCGTCGTCGTCGAGCTGCGCCGGCTGCTCGCCCGCCGGCTCACGCTCTTCGCCGCTTTAGGGATGCTGGTCGTCATCGGCATCACGGCCTACGGCGCCAACGGCCAGGTCTATGACCTCACCCCTGCGCGGATCGCTCAGGTGCAGGCGGAACAGGTGCAGCCGTGTCTCGCGGCCCTAGGCGCAGGCCCGACAGCAGCAGGACCCCAACGCCAACTTCAACTGCACCGCCTTCGGACGCTCGGCCGACCCCGGCGCACAGTCGGCGGTGTTCGCCACGGTGGCAACCTCCTCGGTCTCCGCGATCGCGTACTTCCTCATTTTCATCGCGTTCCTCGTGGGCGTGTCCTTCGTCGCTGCCGAGTTCTCGTCCGGGGCCATCGGCACGTGGCTGACCTACGAGCCGCGCCGGGGACGGGTGTATGCCAGCAAGCTCACCGCGGTGGCCGCCGGGGTGCTGATGGTCGCGGCGATCGCCGTCGCGCTCGTCATCGCGGCGGTCTACCTCATCGCGCGGTCGAACCAGATCGTCGGCACCACGTCGGGTGACCCGGGAAGCGGACTCCTCTGGACGGCGGTCCGGACGGTGGCCGTCTTCGGCGTCGCCGGGGCCCTCGGCGGCGTCGTCGCGGCGCTCCTGCGCAACACCGCAGCCGCACTCGGGCTGGCGATCGGCTACCTCGTCGTGGTCGAAGGGCTGGTGCTCAGTGCGCTCCGCTCTTCTGTCCCCGAGTCCCGCCCGTGGTTGGTGTTCTACAACGTGATGGCGTGGTTGCAGGGCGGCCTGCTGGACGACCGGTCCGGGGACTGCACGCCCCAGGGAGTGTGCACCCAGCCGGAGCTGATCAGCACGACCCACGCCGGGTACTACCTCCTCGTACTGAGCGTCGTCCTGGTCGCCCTCGGGGCGGCCGTGTTCCGGCGCCGAGACATCAGCTGAGCCGGCGGGCCCTCGAAGACGACCCGGCCTCCCCCGCTGCCGGCGCCCGGGCCGAGGTCGATGACCCAGTCGGCGCGGGCGATGACGTCGAGGCTGTGCTCGATGACAGCCTGGGAGCGGTGGGCGTTCTCGGCTCGCCACCCGTGGGTGCGGCAGTTAGGGTGCCCGGCCGCTGCTCTCCCCCCACGAGTTCGACGGCTACGAGGCGTCACTGTCTCTCTTCGAGGGGCTGGGCCTCGAGCCTTTGGAGGTCAGTCAGATGGTGGGCGCGGTCGTCAGCTTCATCGGTGGCGCGGCCAAGGCGGTCGCCGACACCCGGACCGCGGAGCAGGCGACAGGGATGCCGGAGGACGAGTGGTGGCGGGTCCGTTCCGGTCTGCTCGAGGAGCTGGCCGTCGACGAGTCCTGGTCCGAGCGCTATCCGACGATCACGCGACTGCAGGCAGCCCGGGTCTTCGACCAGCCGGACCGCGACCCGGACGACACCAGCGGCTATCTCGAGCACGAGGAGATCACCGCCTTCGAGTTCGGACTGACGCTGCTCCTCGACGGTCTTGCCACCCGCATCGACCCGGGCACCTCGCAACGGCCCTAGGCTCCCGGTCATGGTCAGCCCCCTCGAGGTCCAGCGCTCGTGCACCTACCCCGTCGCCGTTGCGGAGGCCTTCGCCGTCCTTCTGCCGGCGCCGCTCGAGGTGATCTTCCGGCACCGCTACGGGCCGATCCCCCCGATCCAGGGCGTCTCGGGGCAGGACGGCCCGTGGGCGCGGCCCGGGCAGACCCGCGTCATCCACCTCGCCGGCGGCGGGACGATGCGCGAGGAGCTGACCGCGGTCGAGACCCCGACCGAGTTCCGTTACCGCATCACCGACCTCACGGGTCCGCTCAAGGCGCTGGCCACCTCCGTCGACGGGGCCTGGCGGGTGGAGCCGGCCGGCAGCGGAGCGAGCGTCACCTGGCGGTGGACGGTGCACCCGGCATCGTCCGTCGCGGCGGTGGCCATGCCGGTCTTCGGGCGGCTGTGGCAGGGGTATGCCGCGCTCGCCCTGGACGAGCTCGAGGGCGTGCTCCTCCCCCACTGACCTGGCAGGAGACCTTGCCGGAGAGGTGCCCGTTCTCACGTGTGTCGTCGGACGGTTGCCGCCTCCACCTCGTAGCGACTGACCGTGGCGGGCCCCGCCCGGTAGAACCGCCGACGCAGGGCGCCCTGGACCTCGACGACGTCGCCGTCGGTGAACCGGCGGGCCGCCCGCCGGCTCGACGCCGACCAGCAGGCGACGTCGATGGTGTCCACCTGCGTGCGCGTCACGCTGCTCGTGCCGGCGCTTCCGGATCCCCCGCCCTCGCCGCTGGGTCCGATCGCCGCCCGACGCGCCGGCTTCTTCGCCGGTGGCCGGCGAATCACCACCCGGAACTGGACGACCTCGTCCCCGCTCGGCATCTCCCGGGCCTCGGGCACCCCGCTCACGCGTCCGACCAGGAGCACCTCGTTGGTCGACGCCTCCGGTGTCGCCTGTGCCGCTGCGGTTGCCGGTGTTACCTGTGCCGCATGTGTTGCCTGTGCCGTCACCAGCACGTCCCCTCTCGTCGGCCCGCGCTCTCCGTCCGGGGCATGACCCAGCCAACCGCGCTCGGGCCACTCGCGGCCAGCCCCTCTCGGCAGCCTGTGGATTGTGGGACGACAGGAGGTGGGGGTGTGGACAAGGGGAGCCCCCAGGTTCACCCACCCCGCCCGGATTGGGGTCCAGACGCGTCATCGATGACGCGGTTTCACCCCAATCCGGGGGCCGGGAGGCCTGGCCTGCTCAGGCGTCGAGCGCCGCGTCGAGGTCGGCGAGCGAGACGGTGCCGAGCGGCCTCCCGGAGCGATCGACGACGAGCACGATCTGGGGCATCCCCTGGGGGGACTTCGCGCGGGAGACGATGGCGTCGATGACCCCCGAGACATCGGAGGAGTCCGGGTCGGCCGCGACGACCCACCCGTCGGGTTGGCGGGCGACGACGGAGGCGACGGTGACCTGCGCGCGATGGGCCGCGTCGACGGCGTTGGCGGCGGCGACGTCGACGATGCCCATCGGCCGGCCGCCCTCGTCGACGGCGATCACGGCGCCCTGGACCGGGCCGGTCCGCTGCATGGCCTGGGCGAGACTCTCGCCGACGCCCACGAGCGCGATCGGGCGGAGGACCCGGGCCATGGTCACCCGCTGGATGGCCCGACCGGTCGTCCCGACACGGATGGCGTTCGTCGCACCGGCCCAGAGGAACGCGCCGACGAGACCGGCGATGGCGAAGTTCACGATCAGCTGGGTCGGCTGCGTCGCCCCACCGCGCACGCCCCAGCCGACGTAGCCGAGGACCACGGGCACGGTCAGGACCCGACCGACCCAGCCCGCGACGATCAGGCCGCGGTTGCGGTCGCCGGTCACTTTCCACACCAGCGCGTCGACGACGAAACCGCCGTCGAGGGGGAGCCCGGGCACCAGGTTGAACAGCCCCACGAAGAGGTTCGAGTAGTACAGGGCTCCCAGCAGGAGGTAGGCCGTGCTAGGAGGCACCTGCTGGTACGCGACGTAGGCCAGCAACGCGATCACGAGGTTGGTCACCGGACCGACGATCGCGATGACGGCGCTCGCACCCGGCCGCGACTGCTCACCGGAGTAGACGGTGTGCCCACCCATCAGGTCGGCGACGATGCGGTCGACCCGGTGCCCGGTCCGCGCAGCCGTCACGGCGTGCGCGCCCTCGTGGAGGAGGACGGAGGCGAGCAGGAGGAGGGCGTAACCCAGCCCCACGGCATACCCGTAGGTGCCCCCCTGCTCCAGCGTGGTGGGCTGGGTGACCTTCGACCCCAGGACGAAAACAACGAAGATCGCGAAGAACGGCCAGCTGCGCCCCAGATAGATCGGTATGCCGCGGACGCTCGCGAGCCGCCAGCCGTAGGAGGGCGCCCCGACGGCGGGCACGGGCTGGCCTGCGGACATGGGTCGACACTACGTCACGACACGTGAGCCCCATGAAGGGAACACCTGAGCGTCGGCTGTGGTTGAGGCGGCATACTTGGAGACTTGACCCTTGCCGACGAGAGAGTGCCCGTGACCCAGCAGCAGGACGTCCCCCAGGATCTCCGCCCCGACGCCACCGAGACCCTCACGGGCCTCATGCGGGAGCGCATCCTCGTCCTGGACGGCGCGATGGGCACGATGATCCAGCGGCACGAGCTCGGTGAAGCCGAGTATCGCGGCGACCGCTTCGCCGACTGGCCGAGCGACGTCAAGGGCAACAACGACCTCCTCACCCTGTCGCAGCCGGACATCATCCGCGGCATCCACCGGGAATACCTGCAGGCGGGCGCCGACGTCGTCGAGACCAACACCTTCAACTCCACGGTCATCTCGATGCACGACTACGGCATGGAGGAGCTCGCCTACGAGATGAACCTCGAGGCGGCCCGCCTGGCCCGCCTCGAGTGCGACGCGATGACGGCCAAGACCCCCGACCGCCCGCGTTTCGTCGCTGGCGCTCTCGGCCCGACCAACCGCACCGCCTCGATCTCCCCGGACGTCAACGACCCGGGCAAGCGCAACGTGACCTACGACGAGCTCGTCGAGGCCTACCTCGAGGCCGCCCGCGGGCTCGTCGACGGCGGCGCCGACCTGCTCGTCATCGAGACCATCTTCGACACCCTCAACGCCAAGGCGGCGATCTTCGCCGTCGAGACGCTGTTCGAGGACTACGGGCGGCGCTGGCCGGTCGTCATCTCCGGCACGATCACCGACGCCTCCGGCCGCACCCTCTCGGGGCAGGTCACCGAGGCGTTCTGGAACTCTGTCCGGCACGCCCGGCCGCTCGCCGTCGGCCTCAACTGCGCCCTCGGCGCCGATGAGATGCGGCCCTACGTCGCCGAGCTGTCCCGCATCGCCGGGTGCTTCGTCTCCTGCTACCCCAACGCGGGGTTGCCCAACGCCTTCGGGGAGTACGACGAGACCCCCGAGCAGATGTCCTCCGTGGTGGGCGGGTTCGCCACCGACGGGCTGGTCAACCTCCTCGGCGGCTGCTGCGGCACCACGCCCGACCACATCGCGGCCATCGCGAAGGCCGCCGACGGCGCGGCGCCTCGCGTGCCCGCGGACGTCGCGCCGGCCCTACGGCTCTCCGGCCTCGAGCCGCTCAACATCGTCCCGCAGTCGCTCTTCGTCAACGTCGGCGAGCGCACCAACATCACCGGCTCGGCCCGCTTCCGCAAGCTGATCAAGGACGAGGACTACCCGACCGCGCTCAACGTCGCCCGCCAGCAGGTCGAGGCCGGCGCGCAGGTGATCGACATCAACATGGACGAGGGCATGATCGACGGCGTCGCCGCGATGGACCGCTTCGTCAAGCTGATCGCCAGCGAGCCCGACATCTCGCGCGTCCCCCTGATGGTCGACTCCTCGAAGTGGGAGGTCATCGAGGCCGGACTGAAGTGCGTCCAGGGCAAGCCGATCGTCAACTCGATCTCGATGAAGGAGGGCGTCGGGCCGTTCATCGAGCACGCGCGCCTCTGCCGCAAGTACGGTGCGGCGGTCGTCGTGATGGCCTTCGACGAGGACGGCCAGGCCGACACCCTCGAGAGGCGCAAGACGATCTGCCGGCGGGCCTACGACATCCTCGTCGACGAGGTCGGCTTCCCCGCTGAGGACATCATCTTCGACCCCAACATCTTCGCCCTCGCGACGGGCATCGAGGAGCACGTCAACTACGGCGTCGACTTCATCGAGGGCACCAGGTGGATCAAGGACAACCTCCCCGGGGCCCTCATCTCCGGCGGAGTCTCCAACGTGTCGTTCTCCTTCCGCGGCAACAACGCGGTGCGCGAGGCGATCCACGCGGTCTTCCTCTTCCACGCCATCTCCGCGGGCATGGACATGGGCATCGTCAACGCCGGAGCGCTGGTGGTCTACGACCAGGTGGACGGCGAGCTGCGGGAGCGGATCGAGGACGTCGTCCTCAACCGCCGTCCCGACGCCGCCGACCGGCTGCTCGAGGTCGCCGACCGCTTCAACACCGGTGACACCAAACAGGAAGCGGTCGTCGAGGAGTGGCGCTCGCTGCCCGTCGGCGAGCGGATCACGTATGCCCTCGTGAAGGGCATCGACCTGCACGCCGAGTCCGACACGGAGGAGCTGCGAGCCGAGATCTCCGCCCGTGGCGGGCGACCGATCGAGGTCATCGAGGGTCCGCTGATGGACGGCATGAACGTCGTCGGCGACCTCTTCGGCGCCGGCAAGATGTTCCTCCCGCAGGTGGTCAAGAGCGCCCGCGTGATGAAGAAGGCCGTGGCGTATCTGATCCCGTTCATCGAGGCCGAGAAGAAGCCCGGCGACGTCGAGCGGGCCAAGGGCAAGATCATCATGGCGACGGTCAAGGGCGACGTCCACGACATCGGCAAGAACATCGTCGGGGTCGTGCTCCAGTGCAACAACTACGACGTCGTCGACCTCGGGGTCATGGTGCCGGCGCAGAAGATCCTCGACGCCGCCCGGGCCGAGAAGGCCGACATCATCGGACTCTCCGGCCTGATCACCCCGTCCCTCGACGAGATGGTCAACTTCGCCTCCGAGATGGAGCGCCAGGGCTTCGACATCCCCCTGCTCATCGGCGGCGCCACGACCTCGAAGGCGCACACGGCGGTCAAGGTCACCCCGAAGTACCACGGTCCGATCATCTGGGTGAAGGACGCCTCCCGCTCGGTCCCGGTCGCCGCCGCGCTGCTCTCGGCCGAGCTCAAGCCCAAGCTGGTCGCCGACACCAAGGCCGACTACGACTCGGTCCGCGACCGGCACAACGCCAAGCACGGCGACCGCAAGATGCTCACCCTCGCGCAGGCCCGCGCCAACCCGACCCCGGTCGACTGGACCTCCTACCGCCCGCCCCGGCCGCGGCTGCTCACCCAACAGGCGAAGGACGTCTGCCAGGGCCCGGCGTGCGACCACCGCCATGACGTGGCAACGCAGTTCGTCAAGACCTTCAAGGCCTACCCCCTCGAGGAGCTGCGCCGCTACATCGACTGGACGCCGTTCTTCAGCGCCTGGGAGATGAAGGGCCGCTTCCCCGACATCCTCAACAACCCCGCATCCGGCGACGCCGCCCGCCGGCTCTACGCCGACGCCAACGCGATGCTCGACCAGGTCGTCGCCGAGAAGTGGCTGACCGCCAACGGCGTCATCGGCCTGTTCCCCGCGTCCTCGGTCGGCGACGACATCGAGGTCTACACCGACGAGTCCCGCACGCAGGTGCGGGCGAGGCTGTTGGGTCTGCGCCAGCAGGGGCAGCACCGCGACGGCATACCGAACCGGGCGATGAGCGACTTCATCGCCCCGGCAGGCAGCGGTCTGCACGACTACGTCGGGGGTTTCGCCGTGACGGCCGGGCTCGGCAGCCAGGACAGGGTCGCCGACTACAAGGCCAAGCTCGACGACTACAGCGCGATCCTGCTCGAGTCGCTCGCCGACCGCCTCGCCGAGGCCTTCGCCGAGCGGATGCACGAGCGGGTGCGCAAGGAGTTCTGGGCCTACGCGCCCGACGAGCACCTCGACAACGTCTCGCTCATCGAGGAGAAGTACGCCGGCATCCGCCCCGCCCCGGGCTATCCCGCCTGCCCCGACCACACCGAGAAGCTCACCCTCTGGTCGCTGCTCGACACGGAGGCCAATACCGGCATGTCGCTCACCGAGAGCATGGCCATGTGGCCCGGCGCCTCGGTCAGTGGCTGGTACTTCTCGCACCCGCAGTCGCAGTACTTCGTCGTCGGCCGGATCACGCAGGACCAGGTCGCCGACTACGCCGAGCGCAAGGGCTGGACCCTCGCCGAGGCCGAGAAGTGGCTCTCCCCCAACCTCGGCTACCAGCCCGAGGACTGAGGTTCGACGTGGTGCCCTGCCTCGAGGCATGCGCGTGGTGACCGGTGAGCAGCGGCGTGTCGTCGCTGTCCACCTGCGCCGCGGCCAAACTCTGCCGCCCGACCAGCAGGAAGCGGCGCAGGTCGTTGTCGATCACGCCGCCCGTCAGCGCTGGATCGCCCTGGCCTATGCGGTGATCGGCGTGGCGATGTGGGTCCTGTTCGCCATCGGTCAGCCACGTCGTCTGTCGGAGCTGTTCTTCGGTGGCATCTTCCTGCTCCTCTCCGCCGCATTCGCATGGGACACGTGGCGGCTGCTCGCGGCCGCGGCGCGTCAGGGCATCACACGCACACGTCGCTCGTGAGCGGCACACACCCGGGCCCTGACGGTTCTGCCCGCACGCAACCTGGGTATCTCTGACGTCGGTGCGGGACGACGAAGGAGTATGCCGTGGGGCCAGCTGACGGGCACGACGTGTCGAGTGCCGCCGATGATCAGACGCACGCCGCACCTCAGGCGCTGACGCCTGACGAAATCGGGCGTCTGGCTGCCGTCGTGCGTCGACAGCGGCGAGCCCTTCTGTTCAGCGCCGCGAGTTTCCTCCTGGCGACCGTGCTCCTCGTGCTCCTCCTCAACCACCGTCCGCCGTCGCGCCGACCCGGCGTCGGCTTGATCGTGATCTTCGTCAGGGTCTGCATCGTCGCCCTGGGTCTCGCGTGGTGGCTGGGGGCCCGGCGCCTTCAACGGCCCGGACCACTCCGGCGCCTGATACTGGTAGCCGATCGCAAGGACATCAGGCGAGTCAACACACTGCTGCGGCGGGGCCGGCCGCTGCCGGAGGACGACCGTCCAACCGCCCAGGCGGTTGTCGACGTGCAAGCGAGCATGCGGCGCTCCAGCCTTGTCGCGATGGCCCTGACACCGGTGCTCGTGATCCTTGTCGCGCTCGAGAGCCATGGTTCCTGGTTGCGATGGGTCTACGTCGTGATCCTGCTGGCGTTGGTCCCGTTGTATCTCTGGACCTACCGCCGCATCATGGCGACCGCCGCCGCCGCGGGCATCACTCCGTCGCCGGCCGGGAGTCACCGATGAGACCCTCTCTGTGGACCCCCCGACCAGGAGGCTCCCCCGAGGACCAGCTGAACCCCGATCAGGCCGAGCGGCTGCAGAAGTTCGTCCGCGTGCGGGTCCTCATCGTCGTGGGCTTCGTCGTCGTGCAGCTCGCCGTCCTCCTCGGCACCACTGTCGTGCTCGGCCGGGATCACCCCGATCGACACCCGAACCCCTGGTTCCTGTCCGCGCTGATCGTCGGTCTCCCACTCCTGATCGGCGGCGCCCTCATGCTGACCATCCGTCGGATGCTGCTTCCGGGGGCCACCCGGCGGTCCATCGTCAGCGGTGACGTCAAGGATCGTCGCCGGGTTGTTCGACTACTCCACAAGGGTCAGCCGCTCGAACCCGAGGACCGCGCGATCGCCCAGGGCCAGGTCGACACAGTTCGTCGACAACGGCGGCTGATCTGGTTCGCGATCCCTCTCGGGATCGGCGTCCTTGCCGTCGCCATCTTCGACCACGGCCCCCAGGGCGTCTTCAACGTCATCCTGTGCCTGCTCTATCTGGTCTTCGTGGTCGCCCTCTGGTGGTCCGCCAGACGCCTCGAGCGCAACGCTGCCGTGCAGGGGATCTCCCCGACGCCGAAGCCGCCGAAGCCTGGACGGCTGAGCCTGGGTGGGACGCAGGACCGGCAGGTGCCCGGAATGTCAGGTCACTGACGCGGCATACCGGACTCGTGCCGGTCCTGCGTCCCCCCTCGCCCTCCTGGCCGTCGCCTCGCTCAGTAAAGTCGGGGAAGCGGGTCGACGGATCGTCACCCTGACATCGACCAGAGGGCGACAGCGTGCGGACACGGGTGGGGCGCTACTTCGTGTGCTCGGACCTGCTCGCCGTCATCGGCGTGCTGCTCGTGACCGGGGTCACTGCCTTCGCCTTCTTCCTGACCGTCGGCGGCCTCAGTGTCCTGGCCTCGATCCCGGTCGGCCTGCTGCTCTATCTCCTGGCCGCGGTCGTCGCGTATGCCGCGCTGCGGCGTCCGGGCAAGAGCGAGCCGGAGCGGGTGGCCGGGTTCGCCGAGATCATGTCCGTCCGTCGCCGGATGCGCTCCGGCGAGACCCTGACGCCCGCCGAGCAGCAGGTCGCGGACGACCTCGCCGACATCTGCGCGCGGCGGGCGGCGGGTGGGAGGGCGGCCGGACGGGTGGTCCTCGTGCTCCTCCTCGTGAGCGGCGCGGTCTTCGCCTACGGCTACAACCTCAAGGACGCGAACGCGGTGCTGGGGGCCGTCGCGACCCTTGCCGTGGTGGTCGCCGTCGTGGTCAGCGAGCGGTCCCGCGCGAGCTCGATCCGGCGCGACCTGCTGGCCACCGGCGGAGCGCCGCCACCCTCGTCCTGAGCTCCGCGGTGTCGCACCGGCTCCCTGTCGGGGGCCCGGCATACAGTCGAGGCATGACGACGACCGCAGATCCGGTCACACCGCCCGCACCCCCCACCCCGGGCACCGTCCGCGGACCCCTGCCGGGGCGGTCGGCAGCGTTGTCGCCGAGCCGAGCGGCCGACTTCCTCCAGTGCCCGCTGCTCTACCGGTTCCGCGTCATCGACCGTCTCCCCTCAGCGCCGTCACCTGCCGCTGCCCGTGGCACCCTCGTCCACGCCGTCCTCGAGCGGGTCTTCGACCTGCCCGCAGCGGAGCGCACGCCCGAGGCGGCGGCCGCACTGGTCGCGCCGCAGTGGGAGCGGCTCGTCGAGGAGGAGCCCGAGCTCGCCGAGATGCTCGAGACCGACGAGCAGCGCACGGAGGCCTCCTGGTTCGGCGAGGCGGTCAAGCTCATCGAGACGTGGTTCACCCTCGAGGACCCCACCCGGCTCGAGCCAGCGGAGCGGGAGCTGTATGTCGAGGCCCAGGTCGACGGACTGACGCTGCGCGGCATCGTCGACCGGATCGACGTCGCGCCCAACGGGGCCCTGCGGATCGTCGACTACAAGACCGGACGGTCGCCGGGTGAGCACTTCGAGACCAAGGCGCTGTTCCAGATGCGGTTCTACGCGCTGGTGCTCTGGCGGCTGCGTGGCGTCGTCCCGCAGATGCTCCAGCTGGTCTACCTCGGCAACAAAGAGGTCCTGCGCTACTCCCCCGACGAGCACGACCTCCTCGCGACCGAGCGCAAGATCACGGCCCTCTGGGAAGCCATCCAGCGCGCCGCAGAAGACGGTGACTGGCGGCCGCACAAGTCGAGAATGTGTGACTGGTGCGACCACAAGGCCCTCTGTCCCGAGTGGGGCGGCACCCCGCCCCCGCTCCCCCGCGACGCCGAGGCGCTGGCCGTCGACCCGGTCGTCACGGGGCTCGTCGACCCGGACGGCTGAGACCTATGTCGGGCGCCGTTCGTCGGGCACCAAAGGTCCTCAACGCTCGTCGACCATGACCTCGATCGTGTAGTCCTCGGCCCGGTAGCAGTGCGAGCCGTACTCCACCGCCGCGCCGCTCGCGTCGAAGGCGCTGCGGGTCATCGTCAGCAGCGGCTGCGTCCCCTTGAGCTCGAGCTCTCGACGTTCCTGGGGCGTGGGCATCCGCGCGCCGATCTGCTGGTGGGCGACGACGGGGCGGATGCCGCGGGCGCGCAGCACGGCATACAGGCCGCTGGTCTCGAGCTCGGCGCGACCGAGGTCGACCGCCGCGGGCAGCCAGTTGCGCAGGATCGCGAAGGGTCGGCCGCCGGCGAGCCGCAACCGGACGATCGCGATCATGGCCGTGTCGTCGGGCAGGTCGAGCGCCTGGGCCGCCACCGCGTCCGTGGAGCGCTGTATGGACAGGACGCGGGTCTGGGGGTTGTCACCATCGCGCGCGAGGTCGTCGTAGAGGCTCGAGAGCTCGGCCCGGCGGTGCACCTTGCGGTTCGCCACCCGGGTGCCGAGGCCCTGACGACGCAGCAGCAGACCCTTGGCCACGAGCTCCGCGATCGCGCGCCGGACGGTCGGGCGGGACACGGCGAGACGCTCGACGAGATCGAGCTCGTTCTCGAAGGGGTCGCCCGGTTGCAGCTCGCCCGAGACGATCGCGGCCGTGAGCTGCTCGGCGAGCTGGTGGTAGAGCGGCACCGGCGAGGAACGGTCGATGCTCACGTCGATCCGCTTGGCCTTCACGCCGTCCCTCCCGACCGCTGCCACGATTCACGACACTTGTGAGAGCCGGCGCGCCCGTCCCCCGCGGCAGACTACCGGCAGTTGTCCTGACAATGGGATGACAGCCCCTGTTGTCCGCCCCACTCGCGGCCCCCGTCCGAGAGCGTCGCCTCTCCTAGGGGTGGCGGATGGCCGCGTCGAGCAGCGGTAGCAGGTCCTCCGGACGAAGCCCCGCGAGGGTCGGGATCTGGACCGATCCCGCGAGCCGGGGCACCGGGACGATGTGGGGCACGGCGATGGTGGGGACGCCGGCCGCCACGGCCGACCGCACCCCCGACGGGGAGTCCTCGATGGCTACGCAGTCCTCCACCCGGATGCCGAGCAGGCCCGCCGCCGTGAGGTAGGGCTCCGGGTGCGGCTTGCCGTGGCCCACCGCGTCGCCGGGCACGACGATGTCGAAGGCGCCCTCGGGCAGCAGCCCGACGAACAGGTCGGTGAAGGGCCGCCACGACATCGTGACCAGGGCGAGGCGGACCTCGCTCACCCGCAGCGCCTCGAGCAGCTCGAAGGCGCCCGGCCGCCAGGGCACGTGCTCCTCGATACGCCCCATCACCCCGTGCATCAGCCGGTCCACGACCTGCAGCACCGTGAGATCGACCGGGGAGTGGTCGAGGATGTATTGCGCCGACACCTCGAGCGCGTTGCCGACGAGTGCGTGCGCGTGCTCGTCGGTCCACACCCCGCCGTAGGACGCCACGAGCGCGTGCTCCTCGGCGATCCAGTAGGGCTCGCTGTCGATCAGGGTGCCGTCCATGTCCCACAGCACCGCCGCCGGCAGCCGTCGGGAGGGACCAGGAGCGGACGTCACCGCGCAAGTCTAGGCACCATCCCCGTTGCCCCATGACGACGTCATAGGGTGGGTGGTCTCTCGTCCCGACCGGGCCGGGACGCTCGGACCATCACACCCACCGACCGGCCGGAGGCCCTTCGTGCTCGAACTCGAGGACGTCCCGGAGCTGCGGGACCCCATCCTCATCGCCGCCTTCGAGGGCTGGAACGATGCCGGGGAGGCGGCGACGTCCGTCATCGCCCACCTCGTCGACGTCTGGGACGCCGAGCCGATCGCGGCGCTCGACCCCGAGGAGTACTACGACTTCCAGGTCAACCGCCCCCGCGTCGTGTCCGAGGAGGGTCAGCGCCGGATCGTCTGGCCGACGACCCGGATCCTGCTGGCGCGCAACACCGGGTTCGAGCGCGACGTCGTGCTCATCGAGGGCATCGAGCCGTCGACGCGGTGGCGGTCCTTCACGATCGAGCTGCTGGAGTATGCCGAGCAGCTCGGTGTCACGACGGTCGTCACCCTGGGTGCCCTGCTG
>NZ_JANXRJ010000004.1 GCF_025353065.1 Lapillicoccus sp. | reverse complement strand
ACGGCGACCGGCTGACCCTGCTCCTCGTTGTGGACGCCGACCCCGTCGTCGAGGGTCCCCGCCACCGTGCACGTCGCGAACGTCTGGGCGACCCGGAGCGGACCCTTGCCGACGACGACGGCGGTGACCCGCGTGTGCGGCGGGCGACGTTGTGCCCACAGCGCGTTGTGGCCGCTGAGCGGCTCCGGCAGCCCGAGCGGCGTCCCGTAGCGGTCGATCGCCCCGGCCTCCCCGTAGTTCCCCGTGATGACGATCGCGGTGTCGCGCTCGGGCTGCGGCAGGGCGTCCCGGACGCGGGCCACCTGCGCGACGTATGCCGGCCAGCCCACCTGGTCGCGCGCGGCCTGGTTGATCCCGGGCACCGGGGTCGCGCCGAGGTCGGCGACGGGCACGAGCGGGAGCGCGATGAGCGCCGAGACGAGCGCGTTGACGACGACGCCCACCCGCAGCCATGTCCACCACACTCTCGAGACGCCGGCGGCGGGGACGCAGCCCACGGCATACAGGACGGTCAGCAGGCGGAGGGTAGTAGACCTGCCCGCTGGAGACGAGGGCGAGCACGACGAGCACCGGGAAGGCGACGGCGAGGAACCGGATCCGGCGCCACTCGGGCCGACGCAGCAGGGCCCACCACCCGGCGCCCCAGACGACGACCAGCGGTGGCCCGAGCAGGAGCCCGAGGAACGGGACGACCTGCGCCCGGGCCCCGCTGTTGACCGTCACGAGCGCCCGGCCCATCGCCAGCTGCGGCCAGCCGTTGGTGGCCTGGTAGACGAGGTTGGGGCTGGCGATGACCAGCCCGGCGACCGCGCCCGCGAGCAGCCAGCGCCAGGGCAGCCGTCGGGGGCCGACCGTGAGCAGCCCCGCCACGAGGGCGACGACGAGACCGGCGAGCAGGAGCTTGTTCCAGGTGGCGGCGCCGGCGACCACTCCGGCCCACAGCCACGCGCGGCCGTCGTCGCGCAGCACCGCGCGAATCACCCGCAGTGTCACCGCTTGCCACGCGAGCAGGTCGACCGTGACGGTGAGCAGCAGGTGCCCGAACACGAGCGGGAAGGCGGCGAAGGCATACCCCCAGGCGGCCAGCCCCTGGGCGCGGGCCCCACCGCCGACCTCGCGGGTGATGAGGGCGACGAGGAGCACCGTCGCCACGCAGATCAGGGTCGCAGGCACCCGCATCGCCCAGGGCTGGTCGACGACTGCCGCCATGGTGCGCGCGAGCAACGGTGTGAGAGCTGGCTGGTCGAGGTATCCCCAGGCGGGGACGAGCATGCGGAAGTAGAGCTCGTCACGGTGGTAGCCGTAGCCGCCGCTCGTCGCGGTGAGGACGACCGCGAGTGCGACCATCGCGGCACCGACAGGCCGGCGGGCGAGGGGCGCCCGGGTGACCCCGGTCCCCTGCTCGCGCCTCACCGTCTCCGCGATCCTGCTCACGAGGCCCACAGTAGGGCGGGGGTGCCTCCGGACAGTGCCTTAGTCGCGACGACCTTGGCCGAGGTGGACCGCGTTGACCAGACCGAGCGCCAGCCAGCAGGAGAACATCGACGACCCGCCGTAGGAGACGAACGGCAGTGGCAGCCCGGTGACCGGCGTGATGCCGAGGTTCATCCCGACGTTCTCGACGGCCTGGACGGTGAACCAGCCGGCCACGCCCACCGCGACGAGGCGGCCGAAGGCGTCGCTGCGGGCGCCGACGACGAGGGTCCGCAGCACGAGGAAGGCCAGCAGCGCGATGACACCGGCCGCCCCGAGGAAGCCGAGCTCCTCCCCCGCGACCGAGAAGACGAAGTCGGTCTGCTGGAAGGGGATGACGCCACCCTGGGTCTGGCGGCCGTGGAAGAGACCCTCGCCGTGCAGGCCCCCGGACCCGATCGCCAGCCGCACCTGCCGGGTCTGGTAGCCGATGCCCTGCGGGTCGGCGCCGGGGTCGAGGAAGGCGGTCAGCCGGTCGCGCTGGTAGCCGCTGAGGACCGGGGTCGTGAACATCGCGACGACCCCCGCGGCTCCCAGGGCGACGACGAGCGCGAGCAGCCGCTTGGGGGCGCCGGCGACCGCGACGACGGCGAACGCCATAGCAAGCACGACGATCGCCGACCCGAGATCCGGCTGCAGCATGATGAGCCCGATCGGGAGGAGCACGAGCAGCCCGGCCAGTAGCAGGTCGCGCCTGTCGGGTGACAGGTCGCGGTCGCGACGCTCGGCCAGCAGCATGGCCAGGCCCATGACGATGGCCACCTTGGCGAGCTCTGACGGCTGGATCGAGAAGCCGCCGGGGACCTCGATCCACGACCGCGATCCGTTGATCGTGGACCCGAGGGGCGACAGCACGGCGACGAGACCGAGGAGGGACGCGAGGTAGACCCAGGGCACCCACGCGCGCAGCGTCCGCAGGTCGACCTTCGTCACGAGGACGAAGAGGACCATCCCCACGACGGTGGTGACGAGGTGCCGGAGCACCACTGCGCTGCCCGAGGTATGCCGCGTGGCCGACCACACGAGCAACGCGCCCACGAGCGACAGCCCCAGTCCCGCGACGACGAGCCCCCAGTCGGTGCGCGACCACACCGACGAGGTGCGCCCTCGGGTCAGGAGGGGACGATGGACCGCAGGATCTCGCGACACTGTCCCACGTCGGTCTCCATCTGCTCGATCAGCGGCTCGATGCCGTCGAAGCGCAGCGTCGGCCGGAGCCGCTCGACGAACTCGTAGGTGATCCGCTCGCCATAGAGGTCGAGGTCCGTCCGGTCCAGGACGTAGCCCTCCACCCGGCGCTGGGTGCCCTCGAAGGTCGGGTTGGTGCCGATCGAGATGGCCGCGGGCAGGACCCGGTCGAGCGCGGTGATCGGCCGGTCGACGCGGGTGAGCCACCCGGCATACACACCGTCGGCGGGCACGAGGCCCTCGGCGTCCTGGCTGAGGTTGGCGGTGGGGTAGCCGAGCTCGCGGCCCCGGTGGTCGCCGTGGACGACGGTGCCGGCGACCTTGTGGGGACGACCGAGGACCGCTGCGGCGCCCGCCACGTCGCCGATGTCGAGCATGCCGCGCACCATCGAGGAGGACCACCGCGACCCCTCGCCGAGGTCGTCGAGCGCGAGCACCTCGAAGCCGAGGCCGGGCCCGAGGGCCAGCAGCGTGTCGACGTTGCCGGTGTTGCGCCAGCCGAAGCGGGTGTCCTGGCCGACGACGACGGCGACCGCGTGGAGGGCGTCCACGAAGACCGACTGCACGAACTCCTCCGGCGTCTCCTGTGCGAACTCCACCGTGAACTCCAGGACGAGCACCGCGTCGAGCCCGGTGTCGGCGAGCAGCTCGAGGCGCTGCGCGACGGAGGTGAGCATCTGGGGCGCCCGATCGGGGTGGAGCACCGCGAGCGGGTGGGGCTCGAAGGTCACCGCGACCGACAGCACGCCCCGGCTGGTGGCCTGTTCGACGACCCGCGCCAGGACCGCCTTGTGGCCCTGGTGGACGCCGTCGAAGTTGCCGAGGGTGACGACCGATCGACCGAGGTCACCCGGGACGTCGTCGAGGCTGTTCCACACGTGCACGGTGACACTCTACGAAGACCGCGGCCGGTGCACGACGCGGGTCGCGCGCATTCAGCGGTGAGCCGCCTCACCCTGGGTGGCGCATTGGCGGCCGAGCAGCCGCGCCGTCAAACATGCAGAAGGCTCCCACGCGCCCGGCATACCCCGACATTGTGGGTCAGCCTCTGGCCCACTGCATGTTTGACGGGTCACGCCGAGCGTCGTCGCGTGGTGGCTAGGGTTATCGGGTGGCTGCACATCTCCTGCTCCTCACGCCGTCGAGCAACCGGGTGTATGCCGGGAGCGCCCCTCAGGTGACGGCCGCCGAGCTCGGCGTGCTCGCCATCACGGCCCTCGGTGCCGCGGTCATCCGCGCGGAGCCGACGACCGTGGCCGGCGTCGCCTACCTCGAGATCGAGCTCGACGGCGAACCCCGACCTGACGTGCTCGGCCAGCTCGCCGGCGCCCATGCGCTCTTCGTGCGAGAGGGTCAGCTGCTGCGACCGGTCCCCCTCGCGCGCACCGAGCGGCTCGACGACGACCTGCTCACCATCCCGAAGTACCCCGGGCGCACCAACGAGCAGTTCACCCGGGTGCTGCTCAACGTCACGCTCGCGTCCACGGCGTGGGCGGGTGAGATGACGCAGCGCCGCTTCACGGTGCTGGACCCGCTGGCCGGTCGCGGCACGACGCTCAGCTGGGCGCTCGCCCTCGGCCACGACGCGGTCGGCGTCGAGATCGAACGACGGGAGGTCGAGGCGTATGCCGCGTTCCTCACGACGTGGCTGCGCCGGAAGCGTCTCAAGCACCAGATCGACCTGCATCCGTTGCGTCGCAGCGGAACTCATGTCGCCGACCTGCTGGAGGCGCAGCTCAGCCCGGACCCCGCGGCATACCGGAGCGGGGACCGGCAACGGCTGACCCTCTATGCCGCCGACACCCTGGCCACCCCCGACCTCCTCCAGAACCGGACGGTCGACGCCGTCGTCACCGACGCGCCCTACGGCGTGGCCCACGGCAGCCGGGCCGGTGTGGCGCGCGACCGGTCGCCCGCGGAGCTGCTGTCGTTGGCCGTGCCCCGCTGGACGTCCGTGCTGCGCTCCGGTGGCGCCGTCGGCATCGCCTGGAACACGCACGGACTGGCCCGGGGCGACCTCTCCGCGATCTGCGCGGACGCGGGTCTCGAGGTCTGCGACGCGCCGCCCTACCTCGGCTTCGCCCACCGGGTCGACGCCGGCATCCACCGCGACATCCTGGTCGCGCGCAAGCCCTGAGGTCGTGGTCTGGCGCTGAGGTCGTGGTGTGCCCACCACGACCTCA
>NZ_JANXRJ010000306.1 GCF_025353065.1 Lapillicoccus sp. | reverse complement strand
TCGGCGACGCCTGCGACAACGCGCGCATGGAGCACATCAACGGGCTATACGAGACGAAATGCATCTGCACCACGGTCTTCCCCGACGGCCCCTACAAGACTGTCGCTCACGTCGAGTACGCCACCGATGGCTGGGTCGGCTGGTACGACGACCAACGGTTGCACAGCTCCCTTGAGTACGTCAGCCCGGTCGACTACGAGACCGCCCACTACGCTGCTGAGCCGCAGCCCGTATGAGAGCGGCAGAGAACTTCGGGCGCTTTAATATGCCTCGATCCTCACAACCTCGTCATCTCCAAACTGGTAGCAGCGCGCTAGAAGGACCTGTCTTTCACGCACGCGCTCATCCTTGCCGACCTCGTATCGCGGTCGATCCTGCGGGAGCGCGCCAAGGAGCTGGAGCACCCTGCCACAAAGGATCACGTCCTTCGTCGGGTCGCAGCGTTCCCCTAAGACTCATGTCCCCCAACAGATGATGGGTGGGCCATCAAGCGACCACGCTGGCGACCACGAAATCGGAGGCGGGCATCGCCCGGTGGAGCTTGTAGGTAATGGCGATTGGGCGCTCGCCGCGGTGCTCGACGTAGCTGGCCTCACCAAGGAGGAGGTAGGGCGCGCCGGTCCCGAACTCCGTGACCTTTGCCGGGCGGGAGAAGAGGAGCACGTGGCTCCCCAGCTCCTCGTGGTGCAGGTATCGCTGGCCCGTTTTCGACGCTACGGACGTGCTCGACTGCGACTCCCAGTGGAAGAGGTCGCGGCTGATTGCGTAGTCCTGGTACATCGTCGTGGGGGAGTAGTCCGCCTCGGACTTGTTGAGGGTGACGAGGAAGGCGTCCGCGTTCGCGGCGGGCGAGAAGAGCACCCCTTCACGGAAGCTGTTGGGCTTTCGCCCGTCGATGCTTACGTAGTCGAGCGCCGCGACGATCTCCTCCCGGCTGTACCTCGCGTGGACCCGCAGCGGTCGCGCGGACAGGCCCCCAGTCAGCGGTGTCGTGACGCGCTGGGCCCGCTCGAGACCGACTGCAATCACGGCGCGCAGGTCCTCGCGCAGGGCGGTCTCGCCCTGCAGCGACACCAGGCCCGCGGCATACGAGTCGAAGCCGCCGCCGTCGGGCCAGAGGGAGAAGAAGAGCATCCGCCCGAAGGCCTGCGCCGGGGCGGGCGCCCCGTCGTACGACGGCGCGTCGTCGGCCAACCAGGTAAGGTATGCCGCGGCTCGGTCGGGATCGTCAACATGGGCGAGCGACCGCACCCGCTTGTACAGCTTGTCCTCAGCCGGACCGGGTGTAGGCACGGCCAGCCCCGCGTCGCGGCGCAGTCGAGACCAGGACCGGTCAGCGCGTAAGATCTCCGCCAGCTCCACCCCGGACTCGTCGAGGAACCTCGAGAGGTCGTCCGTCGGGTGACCCTTGAGCTCGGCCACGACCGAGGTCCATCTCGTGGTGACCTGCTCCCTGATGTGGTCCAGGACGAGCTCCTGGCTCTGCTGGTCGAGGATGATCTGCGTGCCGGCAGGCAGGAAGGGGAAGCCGTGCGTCAGGTCGCGGACGAGCTCCGAGCGGGTGCTGCCGGTCATCGCGCGGAAGCGCTGGTCGAAACGGAACTCCTTCCGGTGGTGCCCGACGAAGTCGATCGCGGTGAGGACGGCCTTACCCGGCGCGCGCCGCAGCCCACGACCGAGCTGCTGCAGGAAGATCGTCGAGCTCTCGGTGGGGCGGAGGAAGAGGACGGTGTTGATCGTCGGGACATCAACGCCCTCGTTGAAGACGTCGACGGACATGATCGCTTGCAGTCGTCCGTCGCGCAGGTCGGCGACGAAGCGCTCGCGGTCTCGGGCCGGAGTCGTGCCAGTGATGGCCTCGGTGCGAATACCCGCCCGGTTGAAGCGCTCAGCCATGAAGTGGGCGTGGCCGACGTTGACGCAGAAGCAGAGTGCGCGCATCGACCGCAGGTCACCGACCTTGTCCTGCAGCGCATTGAGGATGATCCGGGCGCGCACGTCGTCGCCGGTGTAGACGTTCGCGAGCGCGGTGGAGTCGTAGCTAGCGGCTGACCAGTCTACGCTGCGCAGGTCGGTTCCGTCGGCGACGGCGAAGTAGTGGAAGGGCGTGAGGAGGTCGGCCTTCAAGGCATCCCACAGTCGCAACTCCGCCGCGGTGCGACCTTCGAAGAAGTCGCGGACGTCGACACCGTCACCGCGCTCCGGCGTGGCCGTCAGGCCGAGCAGCTCGGTGGGAGTGAGGTGGTCGAGGATCGCTCGGTAGGTCTTCGCCTCGGAGTGGTGGAACTCGTCGATGACGACGACGTCGAAGGCATCCCTCGGGCTGTTGGTCATCCCGTAGGCCGCCAGCGACTGCACCGAGGCAAAGACGTGCTCCCACCGCTCGGGTCGAGTGCCGCCGACATACAGCTCGCCGAATCCGGCGTCCCCGAGCACTTCGCGGTAGGTCCGCATCGACTGGGTGAGGATCTCCTTGCGGTGGGCAACGAAGAGCAACTTGAGGCGGCGGCCGGCCGCCTGCGAGAGGCCGCGATAATCCAGGGCGGCGATGACGGTCTTGCCCGTGCCGGTCGCTGCGACCAGAAGGTTGCGGTGGTGGTCGTGGACGACACGCTCGACCTCGAGCTGTTCGAGCATCCCGGCCTGGTAGGCGTAGGGCCGCACCTCCAGACCCGACAGGGACAGCGTCACCCGGTCGTTCGTAGTGCGCCCGCCCGCCTCGGCGAGAGCATCGTCGAGTCGGTCTGCGTCCCGGTCGGGGTCGTAGCTTTCGAAGGTCGGGTCGGCCCAGTAGCTGTCGAAGGTCGCACGGAACTTCTGCAGGATCGCGGGGGTCGCGACGGACGAGAGGCGGACGTTCCACTCGACCCCGTCGAGGAGCGCGGCCCTCGAGAGGTTGCTCGACCCGACGTAGGCCGTGTCGAAGCCGGTGTTGCGACGGAAGAGCCAGGCCTTCGCATGCAATCGCGTTCGCTGAGAGTCGTATTGGATCTTCACCTGCGCGCCGAAGTCGCGGACGAGTCGGTCGAGCGCCTGCCGCTCGGTGGCGCCCATGTAGGTCGTCGTGATGACCCGCAGCGGCACTCCTCGGGAGTGGACGAGCCCGAGTTCGGGCTCGATCACGCGCAGTCCGTACCACTTGACGAAGGCGATGATCGCGTCGACGTGGTCGGCGCTCGGCAGCTCCGCGCGGACCTCCGCACCGATGCCTGGCTCGCCGTGGGCGTTCGTCAGCAGTGCAGCGTCGGACAGGGGAGTGGCCGGTCGCCGGAGGTCGTATGCCGCACGCCCCGGCCCGGCCGGGGTCGCGGCGGAGAGCAGCTGGGAGGCCTTGACGACGCCCGACTGGTCGTCGCCGAGTGCGCTGAGCAGCTGGTTCATGAGCTCAAGCCGGCGTGCGGGCTGGCGTTCAGCGACAAGCGCTCGTTTCACCGCATCGCGCAGGTGGCGGCTGAAGATCTCCGGCTCGTCCGCGTCAGCGATCGCGCCCTCGCCGAAGTCCAGCCCGGGTGTGGCAGCGATCCGGCGCTCCAGC
>NZ_JANXRJ010000300.1 GCF_025353065.1 Lapillicoccus sp. | reverse complement strand
CAGCGAACGCGACCCCCGGCACGACGTTGAGCCCCGCGGCGACGGCCAGTGCCCCTCCGGCTCGCAGGACCATGCGGCGGTCGATCTCGGCGGACAACAGGACTCCTCGGTCGGGGTGAAAAGTAACGGTGACAACCCGCTTGACGGTAGTCCTGCACCTCGCTCGTCGCCTGACGAGGACGTGGCAAGGCGGTGAACACTCGGTGGCTTGGGGCGTTACGGCAGCACGGTGAGATAGCTCCGGGAGTTGACGACCGCGACCCCGTTGAGAACCAGCTGCCAGGTGAGAGAGCCCGATCCGGCGACCACGCCAATAGTCGACAGCTTCATCTGGAACACGATTGCGGTATGCGGCGAGATCGATCTTGGAGCGGCAGCGCAGTTCAACCGGCCGTGGCGTCCCGAGGAGATGGCCACCTTCTGGGGCACGACGCTGAGGACCTCGATGAGCTCGGGACAGTTCGCGAGGCTGACCGGGTCGTCGGTGGGATTTCTCAGCTCGACCGCGTAGGACATAACCTGGCCCAGGCGCACGGAGTCTGGAGCGGTCACGGTGCTGACGAGTGAGGCGAGGCTCCCGGGCTGCGAGACGGTGACCTCATTGCCGAGGGCGGCCCCCCTCCAGATGTCGCCCCCGCCAGTGGTCGGGTTCTCGGGATTCGGGGGGATCGTGACGCCGGAGAGCGAGATGGCCAGCGGTGGTCGTCTCCGGGAGCCGGCGCTGTAGCCGTTCGGAAGGATCACGACGTCAGCCGGCGGGTTGGTGGCGCCCTGGACGACACCCCAGGAAACCGTGCCCGTCACGAGCTCGCCCGGATCCACTCGAGGGGGCAAATCGAAGCGGGGCATCGCCCCCCCGTGGGAGCCGGCCTCCACGGGCAAGGAAACCCCTCGTGAGTCGACCAGACCGGCGGGGAGAACGTAGCCGAGCAAGCACGGCGATGACGCGACCGAGACCAAGGTGTAGGTCGTGACCATCCACCCGCTGGGGCCGAGTGCTCGTTTCGAGGAGCCGGAGACGACTCGGAAGTCGTCGCTGAGGCAGGCACGCGTTCCCTCGGCGGCGCGGGCAATGGTCGTGGGCGGCGCGAGCTGCGTGGTCGCGCGCGCCCCGGCCTCGGACCACGGGATGGGACCACCGGTATACGACGATGGCGCGGGAACGGTTGCGCGCGAACGGTGTAAGGCGACGAAGCCGACCCCGACCACGAGGATGGCGACGACCGCGGCGACCGCCAGCAGCGGCGCCCAGCGGGCGTCACGGGCTCGGCGGCTGGGGTCCGACGGTTGATGCAGCGTCGTGACGTCGGACCGCGGGATCTCGGTCTCAGCCTTCGGAGATGTCCCAGCGGCCCGGTGGAGCCGCGCCACCAGCCCGTCGGGAGGCCGGACTGATCCCCCAACGGTGCGCAGGCTCTCCCGCAGTCGCTGCTCGAGGTCGTCGTCGGTGGTGGTCATGCGGGACCTCCGGGGTCGCGGGTGGGGGAGAGGTGGGCCTGCTGTCGGCGCAGGGTCGCGAGCCCTCGGCTGACGAGGCTGCGCCCCGGTGACCTCCCTGCATCCGAGCGAGGCCGCGATCTCGGCGTCAGGCAGGTCGACGTAGAACCGGAGCACGAGCGCTGCACGTTGCCGCTCGGGCAGGCTGAGGAGCAGCGGCCAGAGCGCGGAACGGTCGTCCAGGGCGGCGAAAGGGTCACTGCCGCATACCTGCTCGTGCTCGGCGACCAGCGGCAGGACGCGACTCGACGGTCGTCGCCGACCGCTGATGAAGGCGTTGATGAGCGCCCGCCTGACGTAGGCCGCCGGTGAGTCGGCGCGGCATACCCGGTCCCAGCGCGGGTAGAGCCGCACGACCGTGTCCTGCAGCAGCTCCTCCGCCCGGTCATCGGTGCCGGTGAGCAGATAGGCGGTCCGGTAGAGCGAGGCATGGTGGTCGCGCAGGAAGGACACGAACTCCTCGTCCTGCATCACCGTCGCCTCCACACCCTCACGACGCGCCAGCCCCCGCCGGTGTGGCAGCCGCGACGAAATCTATCCGGAGCACACCCGATCACGAACGGACCACGGAGCAATGGCGACCATGGCGACCACGTCCGATCCTCTGGGCGAGCGGAGGCGGCTCCCCTAACCTCACGAGGTATGGATCCTCTCACTCCGTCCGGCCGCCGAGCGGTCACGTCGGCCGCGGCCCCGACCGCCCTCGGCCCGTACAGCCAGGCGATCGTCGCGGGCGGGTTCGTCTTCTGCTCGGGAACGGCCGGCATCGATCCGCTCACGGGACTGGCGCCCGAGGGGATTGAGGCGCAGACCGAGCAGGCCCTGACGAACCTCGCCGCCGTCCTCAGTGAAGCCGGAGCGTCGTTGACCGACCTGGTGAAGACGACCATCTTCTACGCGCACGTCGACGACTTCGCCAGGCTCAACGAGGTCTACGCACGCTTCATGCCGGACCCTCCACCCGCGCGGTCGGCACCGGCCAACGTCAGGCTGCCGCGCGGCCTCCTCGTCTCCATCGAGGCCATCGCGCTGCTACCCACCTGATCCGACAGGTCGGGCGGCAGGGGCATGCTGGCGTGCATGAAGCGGATGACGGCAAGATCCCCGACCACCTCGAAGCGCTCCTGCGGTACGAGGCCGAACGGCAGGGCGTAACGATCTCCGAAATCAGCCGCGCGGCTCTCGAGGCCTATCTCGGTGAGCCCTCCGGGCGGCGCAGACTCGGCGCGGCCGGCGCCGGGCGCCGCGACAGCAGTGACGTCTCGCAGCGCATCGAGGAGATCCTCGCGGCCGAGCTCGGACGATAGCCGCAGGCGACCAGGCTCGGGACCCGCCCGCAGACTCG
>NZ_JANXRJ010000179.1 GCF_025353065.1 Lapillicoccus sp. | reverse complement strand
GCTACCGACCTGCCGGACGCAAGGGCGGTGCGACACGGCATACTGCCGTCTCGGGAGCGGGTATGCCGGGAGCTCGCCGAGGACAGGTCCGCCCGGTCGGGACGAAATGAGACACGATGGGAACGCTCGACGACGCGCAGTCCGCGGTCCGCACCGCGGCGCTGGGGCTCGTGCAGACGCCCGACGGCCGTGTCCGGGTCGAGGACTACCTCACGGTGCTCGCCGCCGCTGCCGGTGAGGCGTCGCTGGCCGCAGCCGGGTTCGACATCGAGGGGCACGACCTCACCCCAGGGTCCGGCCTCTTCTTCGACCCGGTCAACGCCGTCCTCACCGGTGACCCCATCACGAGGCCGGCCGCCGCCGGGACGGTGTGGTCCCTCATCGAGCCGCTGGGCGGTTCGCTCGCGCCCGCCGCGGCCCTCCCCGACCCGGCCGCGCTCTACCGCTTCGTCGTCGAGCACCTGGGACAGGCCGAGTGGGGCTGCGTGAGCACCTCAGTCGGTGCGGAGCACGAGCCCACCGTGCTGCCGCTGCGGGCCGCCTACGACCTGCGCCCCGGCGTGCTCGAGGTCGAGCAGCGTTTCGGCGCACCGGTGCAGGACCGTCACATCGTCACCACCGCCGCGTTGACCGCGGCCCTCGAGCAGACCCGTTCTGCCATCGACGTGCCCGTCGCCCTGCGGCTGGCCGTGGAGGTCCTCTTCGGGATGGCCAAGATGGCGCCGATGACCGCGCGGGCCATGGCCACGGCCGGCTGACACGACAGGAGCCGGACCGCGACAGGAGCCGGCCTACGACAGGAGCCGGACCGCGCGATGCGGTCCGGCTCCTGTCGTTGCTGATCGACCTGGCTAGGACCTGTGCGGGCTGGGCACCGCCCGTCCGGGCGTCGGTACGACCTTCCGCACCGACGGGAGGTGCCGGGTGGCCCCCGCAGCCGTCGACTGCGAGCTGGCGGCCGTGGTCCCGGAGAACCCGATGGCGAAGACGTGTGCGTCGCCGCCCATCGACATCGGCAGCGTGATGCTCGCGACCGTCTTCCCTGCTGTGAGTGGGGCGCTCACCGAGAACGCGAACGTCTTGACCGGGTCCTGCTGGTTGCCCGAGGCGTTGCGGTAGGTCGTCGACACCGCGGTGGTGTTGCCCGGGACCGGGGTCCCGCTCCCGCCGCTGAGCGTCCAGTCGCTGAAGAACGCGTCGAAGCTCGACGTCGTCCCGTCGGTGTAGGTGACCGTGACCGCGCCACCGGCGCCGGACGAACCGGCGTTGGACGCCGACCCGAGCAGCCCGATCTTGGTGGCCCCGGCCGGCACGAGGAGCGGGATGGTCTGCCCCGCCGCCTCGATGTTGTCGGGGCTGGCGACTGGTTCGTTGGGCCAGACGTAGCTGACGCCGTCCGCCGTCACGGTGCTTCCGGGCGTGACGCCACTCGCCGCGAGGGCCTGCGCCGAATAGCTCCAGCCGCCGCCGTCGAAGCTGGCGGCGCCGGTGTTGTTGTCGTCGGTGATCCCGGCGTTCGTGTAGAACGGCCAGACCTCACCGGGCTTCGCGACCGCTACCGAGATCGACGACGTCGGCAGGATGGTGCCGCCGGACGTGAAGGCGAACGACACGGCATACCGGCCGTCGGCGGTGGCTCCCGCTGTGAGCGCCGTTGTGGCGCTTGCCTTTCCGAGGGCCGGCACCGAGAGCGTGCCGGAGGCGGGCGTCACGGTGAGGCCGGCCGGCGGGGTCGCCTTCCACTTCACCGTCTTCCTCTGGTTGGCGAGGTTGGTGACGGTCACGGTGGCCGTCGTCGACATCCCGGGCTGGAGGATCACCTCGGTCGGGCTGGCCGAGACGAAGGTGTCCTGCTGGCCGGTCGCGTCCGAGGGCGGGGCGTCCGTCGCCGCTGTGCCCCACGACGTGTTGGGCGTCGTGCCGAGGTCGAAGACGAGGTTCGTGCCCTTGAGGAACTGTGACCCGGTGAGGAACGTCTTGGTCTGCGGCGTGGCGTTGCGGGTGAGGCTCTGGACGTAGGGCGCGTTCGGTGCGGCGTTGGGTGCGGTGATGGTGATCGACTTCCCGTTGGCGAGGTGCACGATCGCGGTCGGGAAGACCGGGCTGCCGATGACCAGGGTGTCCGTTCCCGGCGTCTCGGGATAGAGACCGAGGTTGGACCAGACGTACCAGGAGCTCATCGCCCCGAGGTCGTCGTTGCCGAACGACCCGACGGGCTTGTTGAAGTAGAGCTGCTGCTGGGCGTCGCGCACGACCTTCTGCGTCTTCCACGGAGCGCCCGCGTAGGTGTACTCCCACGGGATCTCGAGGCTCGGCTCGTTGGAGAGGTCCGCGTTGGTCGAGCTCGGCTGGTCGATCGAGGTGAAGAGCGAGTCGAGATAGGTGACGTATGCCGCGTTGCCGCCGCGGACGGCGATCAGCGCCTTGATGTTGTGGGGCACCATCGGCGTGTACTGCGCCGCCGAGCCCTCGACCATCCCGCGGCTGGTGCCGGGGGTGAAGCCGGGGGCCCAGGACCCGTCGTTCATCTTGGCCTGGATGTAGCCCGTTGCCGGGTTGAAGATGTTCTGCCAGTCCTGCGAGCGGGTGGCGAACCGGGTGTAGACGGAGTTGTTGCCGAGCGACCTCGCGAAGGCCGCGATGGAGTAGTCGGCGGTGTCGTACTCGAGCTGGGTCGAGGCCGAGCCGTAGAAGTTGCAGCAGCCGTAGGAGCCGTCGTCGGGGATATAGCCCTTGACGTCACGGGTGGTCTGCCCCGGCCGGATCTTGCTCGACTGCGTCGCCTCGGTGACCATGGCCGTCAGGGCCTCATCGGTGTTGAAGTCCCGTGCGCCGAAGGCCCACGCGTCGGCGATGATCGGGTCGGCCGGGTCGCCGACCATGACGTAGCTCTCACCGTTGTTCATGGCCCACTTCGGCAGCTGGCCCATCTGCTCGTACTGGTGGAGCATCGAGCGGACCGAGTCGCTCGTCTGTTGCGGGGCGACGAGCGCCGCGAGCTGGACCTGGCTGCGGTAGATGTCCCAGCCGGAGTACGTCGCGTACTCCACGTGGCCCGGATCGGTGGTGTGGATGGCGTTGTCGAAGCCCATGTACTGCCCGTTGACGTCGGAGAAGACGTTCGGGTGGAGCAGGGCGTGATAGATCGCGGTGTAGAACTGCACCTGCTGGTCGTGGCTGCCGCCGCCGATCTCGATCTTGCCGAGGACGTCGTTCCAGGCCTGCCGGGCGGCGGTGCGCACGGTCCCGACGGACCACCCGGGGATCTCCGCGCCGAGGTTCTGCGCGGCGTTCGCGTCACTGGTGTAGGAGACACCGACCTTGGCGACGACGGTGGGGTGCGTGGTGGTCGCGAAGTCCAGCACGATGGCGCCGGGCCCGCCGTTGGCGCTCGTGCCCACGACGTGGCTGGCGGTGAAGGGCTGCTGGAAGCGGAGGTCGAAGTGCAGCGTGTAGTCGTTCTCGGCGGGGGAGCCCTGCCCGCAGAAGTGTCCGGTCGTCACCGAGCCGATCACCTCGTTGTTGCCGATGACGCTCGCGGTGGTGCCGTCGACGGTCGTCGCGCTGCCGGCGAGCTTGAGCACGAGGTGGGCGTCGCTGCCGGCGGGGAAGGCCATCGTCGAGATGCCTGCACGGGTCGTCGTCGACATCGAGGTGGTCACCGCCGAGGGGCCGGCGCCGGTGGTGACCTTGTAGAAGCCGGCCTGGGCGACCTCGCCGGTGTGCGTGAACGGCTGGGTCAGCGAGCCGGGGTCGGTGCCGGCCGCGCCGACGAACGGGAGCATCGGGATGTCTCCGCCGGCGCCGCAGCCGGGACCGCTGACGTGGCTGAGGCTGAAGCCGCTGATCGCGCTGTCGGTGTATTCGTAGCCGCCGCCCGCGGGGCGGTCGGGTGAGGTGTCCGGACCCCACTGCACCATCCCGAAGGGCATGTCCGGCCCGGGGAAGGTGTCGACGAAGCCGGACGTGCCGATGAGCGGGTTGACGTAGCCGGCGAGCTCGCCGGGCACACGCGGGGTGGGGGCGGTCGCTGCCGACGCGTTGGCCGACGGGTTGAGCGGGGTCGAGGCGACCGAGACGCCGGCGCCTGCCGTGGCGAGGGAGAGGGCGCCGACGACGGCCAGGAGTGGTCGCCAGGCGCGGAGCGGACGAGGTGTCACGAAAGCCTCCAGAGGAGAGATCGACAACGTTGTCATTGGGGAGGCTAGACCCGGTCGGGCCATCTGTCCTGTCGAGATCCGAAGGCGAACTCCCTTGCCGCAACACGGCATACAGGGTCCGTCCAGCGAACGGTCAGGAACGCGCTGGAGCGGCGGGGCGTGGCACCGGGTGGACTTCCCCATGCCCTGACGGGGTCATCTCCACCGATCCCTTGCCACACCAGCGAACCGACCACTGAGCGGCCGGTGGGCCAACGGCAGCGCGGCTCAGCCGCGGCGCACCGCAGCCAGCAGCATCTGGGCGACGTCGACGACCTCGACCTCCTCGCGCGCGCTGCCGTCGGCCTGCTTGCTGGTGAGGCCGTCGCTGATCATCACCTTGCAGAAGGGGCAGCCGACGGCGATCCGGTCGGCGCCGGTGGCGAGGGCCTCCTCGGTGCGATTCATGTTGATCCGGGTCCCGAGCTTCTCCTCCATCCACATCCGCGCGCCGCCGGCGCCGCAGCAGAAGGAGGTCTGCCCGCTGCGCGGCATCTCCGTGAGGGTGACTCCCGGGAGGGCGCCGAGCAGCTCGCGAGGCGGGGCATACACGTTGTTGTGCCGGCCGAGGTAGCACGGGTCGTGGTAGGTCACCTGCTCCGCCGTCGAGGCGGCGCCGCCCGTCGAGGCGTCGGCCGGGCGGGCGACGGGCACGATCTTCTTCTCGCGCACGAGCCGATTGAGCAGCTGCGTGTGGTGGACGACCTCGTAAGTCCCACCGACCTGGGGGTATTCGTTCTTCAGCGTGTTGAAGCAGTGCGCGCAGGTGACGACGATCTTGGTGGCCTTCGCCTCGTTGAGGGTCTCCACGTTCTGCTGCGCGAGCATCTGGAAGAGGAACTCGTTGCCGGCCCGTCGGGCGGAGTCGCCGGTGCACGACTCCCCGTCACCGAGCACGGCGAAGGAGACGCCGGCGGTGTCGAGCAGCTCGGCCACGGCGCGCGTCGTCTTCTTGGCGCGGTCCTCCAGAGCCCCCGCGCAGCCGACCCAGAACAGGTAGTCGACCTCCTCGAGGGATTCGACATCCTGTCCGACGATCTTGACGTCGAAAGGCAGGCCCTTGGCCCAGTCGAGCCGCATCCGGGGCGCCATGCCCCACGGGTTGCCGTTCTTCTCGAGGTTCTTGAAGAGCCCCCCGAGCTCGCTGGGGAACGCCGACTCGATGAGCACCTGGTAGCGGCGCATGTCGACGATCGCGTCGACGTGCTCGATGTCGACCGGGCACTGCTCGACGCAGGCGCCGCAGGTGGTGCACGACCACAGGACGTCCTGGTCGATCACGGCGTCCGGGCCGTGCGGGTTGTATGCCGCGAAGGGCGAGCCTTCCGCGGCATACCCCGTCGCGCCGACGAGCGAGAGCTCCGGCGATGCGGCGGCCCTCGTCGCCTCCGACAGACCGTCACGGCCGTCCTCGTCGGTGAGCAGCCACGGCGCCTTGGCGTGCGCGTGGTCGCGCAGAGCCATCACGAGCATCTTGGGTGACAGCGGCTTCTCGGTGTTCCAGGCGGGGCACTGGCTCTGGCAGCGACCGCACTCGGTGCACGTGGTGAAGTCGAGCAGGCCCTTCCAGGTGAAGTCCTCGATCTTCCCGACACCGAGCGGGGCGTCCTCGTCGAGCTCGTCGACCTTGTCGAAGTCGAGCGGCTTCCCGCCGACCGAGATCGGCTGCAGGGCGGCGAGCGAGGTGCGCCCGTCGGGGTGGCGCTTGAACCAGATGTTGGGGAAGGCGAGGAACCGGTGCCACGCGACACCCATCGTCGGCTGCAGCGAGATGGTGATCATCCACGCGAAGGAGATGACGAGCTTGATCGTCGCGACGACGATGATCGCGTTCTCGAGGGCGGACGTGCTGGCGCCGGAGAAGAGGTCACCGAGCCACGCGCTGCTGGGGTAGTGGACGGTGGAGACACCGTCACCGATCGCCTTCTCGAGGGCGTACTCCAGGCCGCGCAGCACGAGGATGCAGAGGGTGACGCCGAGGATCGTCAGCTCGACGTAGTAGGCCTGCCAGAAGCCTGATCCGTAGAACCGCGAACGGCGGCCGTCCGCTCCGGGCGAGCGGCGCGGGTGCTGCCGCTGACGCACGGTGATGAGCAGGAGGATGCCGAGCAGACCGGTCCAGGCGAAGAGCTCGGTGAGCCACTCGTAGGGCGCCCAGTGGCCGATGATCGGCAGCGCGAACGGCGGCGAGAAGAGCTGTCCGAAGGCGGTGATGAGGGTGAAGAACAGGACGCCGAACGAGATCATGGTGAACCAGTGCGCCGTCGCGACGACCGGTAGCCGCGACATGCGGGTGTGCCCGAGGAACTCGCGGACGAGGGTGACGCTGCGGGCGGCCGGCTGGTCGGTGCGCATCGCCGGCTGCCCGAGCCGGAAGGTCGCGACGAAGTGGCCCACCACCCGCGCCAGCAGGGCGATGCCGGTCAGGGTCACCGCGAGGCTGATGACGATCGCGACGATCTGCAGGGCGCTCATCACCCGAGTCTACTGATGAGTAAGCGATCGCTCACCCCTGCTGGGACCCGGTCACGGGTGGTGCGCGTCACCACGTCGGGGACGCGCGGCGCCCCGGCGCGGCGGACCGCCCCGGTTGTCAGGCTTTTCCCAGCCGCCGAACCGTTGCCTGATCCACAGTCCGGCTTAGGGTCGAGGTCGGCTGCCTCGGGGGCGAACGCGGCTCGTATCTGGAGGGTGACTGGCTTGAGGTTCGACGGCATACGCAGGGGAAGCGGCAGGGGAAGTGGCGGGGGAAGCAGGAGAGGGCTGTCGGCTCGACTGGGGGTGGTCGCCGGAGCCGCGGTGGTCGGCCTCGTGATCGGCTCCAGCCCGGGCGCCGCCGCCGGTGGTGACGGACTGAAGGGCGCGGCGGCCCGCGAGGCCGCCAAGCACGTCCAGATCTCCCAGCAGCTCCAGGCCAAGAACGGCGGGGGCGACCACGGCGACAGCCTCGAGGTCGCCGACCGGGCCGCGGAGTACTCCAACGCGCGCTCCGCTCCGGCCGCGTCCGCCCCGGCCGCGGCGTGGCTCGCCGCGCAGGCGCACGTGGCCTCGATGCCCACGTCGACGACGACGGCCACGGAGGTCACCACCGCTCCGTACCAGGCCGAGCCGGCGGGTTACACCGACCCGTCGTGGTCCAACGCCGGCGCCGGGTTCGGCCTGGTCAGCGGTCGGATCACGGCGCTGGCCACCGACGGCACGACGATCTATGCCGGTGCGGCGGACGGTGGCGTCTGGCGCTCCACCGACCACGGCACGACCTGGACGTCGGTGTGGGACAACCAGCCGACCCTGTCGATCGGCGCGGTCACCGTGGACTCGGCGCACACCCTGTGGGTCGGCACCGGCGAGGCCAACACCAACAGCGACAGCTACCAGGGCGTGGGCATCTTCCGCTCCACCGACCAGGGCGCCAGCTTCACCCGGGTCGGGGGCACCGAGCTGCTCGACGCGCAGGTCTACCGGATCCGCGACGCCGGCAACGGCTGGGTGTATGCCGCGACGAGCCACGGCCTCTACCGTCACAAGTCCGCCTCCGCCACCGGCGCGTGGCAGCTCGTCCTCAAGCCGGACCCCAACCCGACCGGCTCGCCCTACCTCACCTCGATGATCACGGACGTCGTCGTGCGGCCGGGCACCAACGGGAACGACGTCACGGCGGTGCTCGGCTGGCGCAGCGGCTCCTCCTACAACGGCTTCTACCGCTCGACGAGCGGCGGCGGTGCCGGCTCGTTCTCGGAGCTGACCCTCCGGGGCTCGATCGACGCCACCGACATCGGGCGCACGACGCTCGCCTATGCCGCCGACGGCTCGCGCCTCTATGCGATCGTCGAGTCCCCGAAGGCGCTGCTCGCCGGCGCAGCCACCGTGCTGCAGGGCGTCTTCGTCTCCGCGTCCGGTGACCCCACCGGCCCCTGGACGACGATCGCCGACTCGGCCAAGCTGGGGGCCTCGGGCTCCGCGCTGCAGAACCTGCCGGGCTACAACGTCGGCATCCAGGCCTGGTACAACCAGGCCCTGCTCGTCGACCCCAGCAACCCGAAGCACGTCTTCGTCAGCCTGGAAGAGGTCTTCGAGACGACCGACGGGGGGACGACCTTCCGGGCCGCCAGCCCCTACTGGAACTACGGACTGGCCTGTGGCGCGGACTGCCCCCAGACGACCCACCCCGACCAGCACGCGCTGGCCATGACGAGCGACCGCAGCATCGTGATCGGCAACGACGGCGGCGTCTACGACCGCCCGATGGCCAAGACCGGCTCCGGCGGCTGGAGCAACGACAACGTCGGGCTGGGCACGCTGCAGTACTACGACGCGAAGTCCGGCAAGGTGGGCGCGGGCACGGCCTACTGGGGTGGCCTCCAGGACAACGGCACCTCGCTGGTCAAGCCGGGCGGCCGCAACATCGAGCCGGCCGGCGGCGACGGAGGCATGGTCATCGTCGACCCCGCCAACGCCGATCGTTCGGTCGGGGAGTACACCAACCTCCAGATGTATCGGACGAGCGACGGGGGACACTCCTTCACCTCGTTCTCGCCGCTCTGCGGGGTCTACACCGGTACGGACTGCGACCCCTCGGCCCGGTTCATCGCGCCGATCGCGGCCGACGTCCACGACACCAACCACTGGGTCGTCGGCGGTTCCAAGATCTGGGACTCGCAGAAGGGCTGGGCGACGACCTGCGCCGGCGCCACGTGCGACTTCACGATGGTGCACGACCTCGGGCTGGGCTCGGACGGGAGCCACAACCTCGCGACGGCGATCGCCACGAGCGGTGTGACGACGTATGCCGCGTGGGTCGGTGGCGGGGGCAACCCCGGTCCGGCGTTCGCCTCCGGCATCGACACGAACTACGGCGGCACCTGGCACCGGATCGCGTCCCCTGTCCTGCCGAACCGGTTCCTCAACGGGGTCACCATCGACCCGGCCAACCCCGCGCACGTGTATGCCGTGTTCAACGGCTACTCGCGCAAGTGGATCCCCGGCGGCGGTCAGGGTGTCGTCTTCGAGTCGAAGGACGGCGGCAGTACGTGGGTGAACATCTCGGGCAACCTGCCCGATGCCCCCGGTGACGCGATCGTCGTCCAGCAGGACCAGCTCGTGCTCGCGACGGACGTCGGGGTCTTCACGGCCTCGCGCACCGCCCCGACCCGCTGGTCGCACCTCGTCGGACTGCCGAACACCTCGATCAACAACGTCACGCCCGCCGGCAACGGTGCCGGCGTGGTCGCGGCGACGCACGGCCGCGGGATCTGGCTGCTGACCAGCCACTGACCGCACCCGTGCACGGGACGCCCGCCGGAGACTCTCTCCGGCGGGCGTCCTCCGTCTGCCCGAGGTGAGCGGTCGTTTCACAGTGAGGCGGCAGACCGGTGGGATAACGTCAGGTTGGAACAGGGATAACACGATGTGTGTTCTCCCTCAGAGACCACCCGTCCACCGACAGCAAAGGCCAGGCAGTGCCCATCTACGACGACGTGACCCAGCTCATCGGCAACACCCCCCTGGTGCGCCTCAACCAGGTGATGGACGGGGCGAAGGCGACCGTGGCCGCGAAGCTCGAGTTCTACAACCCCGCCAGCTCCGTCAAGGACCGCATCGGCGTCGCGATCGTCGACGCGGCCGAGCAGTCCGGCGAGCTGAAGCCGGGCGGCACGATCGTCGAGGCGACCTCGGGCAACACCGGCATCGCCCTCGCGATGGTCGGTGCGGCGCGCGGCTACAAGGTCGTCCTGACGATGCCCGAGTCGATGTCGAAGGAGCGGCGAGCGCTGCTGCGCGCGTTCGGCGCCGAGCTCGTGCTGACCGACCCGTCGACGGGTATGAAGGGCGCCGTCGAGCGCTCGGTCGAGATCGCGCAGGAACGCGGCGGTGTCCTTGCCCGCCAGTTCGCCAATGAGGCCAACCCTGACATCCACCGCCGCACCACGGCCGAGGAGATCTGGAAGGACACCGACGGGAAGGTCGACATCGTCATCGCGGGCATCGGCACCGGAGGCACGATCACCGGCGTCGGCCAGGGACTGAAGGCCCACAACCCGGCCATCTCGATGATCGCTGTCGAGCCCGCCGAGTCGCCGATCCTCAATGGCGGCAAGCCCGGTCCGCACAAGATCCAGGGCATCGGCGCCAACTTCGTGCCCGAGATCCTCGACACGAAGATCTACGACGAGGTCATCGACGTCGACGCCGAGACCTCCGTGACCTATGCCCGTCGTGCCGCCACGGAGGAGGGCCTGCTCGTCGGGCTGTCCTCCGGCGCCGCGATCTACGCGGCCAAGATCGTCGCCTCTCGGCCCGAGAACGAGGGCAAGACGATCGTCGTCATCATCCCGAGCTTCGGCGAGCGCTACCTCTCGACGATCCTCTTCGACGGTCTCGTCGACTGACGTCGGCCCACTGACCTCCGGACCGCTCGACCGACAAGGCTGTATGCCGTGCACGACGTGAAGCGCACCTCCGACCACCGCTCCTCCCGACGGAGGGGGTGGTCGTTGCTCGCGCACGCCCGGGCGACGGTCCTCGAGGACATCGACGCGGTCACCGCGCGCGACCCGGCCGCGCGGTCGCGGCTGGAGACCTTCCTGGCCTCCCCGGGGTTGCATGCCGTGTGGGGGCACCGGCTGGCGCACCGGCTCTGGCAGGAGCCGGCATACCGGCTTCCGGCGCGGCTGCTCTCGCAGCTGATCCGGGCCCGCACGGGCGTCGAGATCCACCCGGGCGCGACCATCGGCCGGCGCTTCTTCATCGACCACGGCATGGGTGTCGTCATCGGTGAGACGGCGATCGTCGGTGACGACGTGATGATCTACCACCAGGTGACGCTCGGTGGCCGGTCGCTCAGCAGGGTCAAGCGTCACCCCACTGTCGGCGACCGCGTGACGATCGGCGCCGGGGCCCGTGTGCTCGGTGACATCACGATCGGGGACGACGTCCAGATCGGCGCCAACTCCGTTGTCACCAAAGACGTCCCGGCCGGATCAGTGGCCGTTGGCATCCCCGCGCAGATCCGACAGCCGATCCCCGGGCTCAGTCCGGAGGAGCTTCCCGACGCGAGCCCGGCGATCTGGATCTGAGCTGGCGCGGGCAGGGGCTATCCGCAGGGCTTCAATCTGCGTGTCATAGACGGGCAGCCTTGGCTTCGCGGACACCGATGCAGTGAGGATCACCAGTGGTCTCCCGACGACAGGTGGGCCTCTCGGCTGTGACACGAACGCGTGCAGCACCCCAAAAGTTCATGGCGAGTGCTGGGGCCCACGTGGGACGAGGCGGCTGCGGCCCCAGCATCCGAAGCACCGCTGGCGGTGCGTCAGCCCACCGAGCCGCTGGGTGGGTGGTCCGACAGGCTCTGCAGCCCTCGGTCTAGGAAATCCACCATCCAGACGAAACTGTCATCCACCTCGGTATCGAATCGGAACCCGCCACCCACTTCCAGTAGCGCGAATCCGTGCAGGAGACTCCGCAGCATCCGCAGCGCGTGGACCTCCTGGCGGGGGTCGATCTGGTATCCGTGGAGCATGGCTGCCCAGGACCCGACAACCCGGTTGGTGGCTGCGATGAGCGGGTCGTCCTCTCCGGTGAATTCGGCGGCGTTCCCGGCGGCATACCGACCCGGGTGTTCCTTCACGTAGGTGCGCATCGCTTGTGTACCGGCGGTCAGGGCCTCGCGACCGGCCCGGCCCTGGATGGCGTCACGGAGGACGTCGGCGAGTTCGTTCGCGGCGAGCACGGCGATCCGGTGGAACAGGTCGGCCTGGTTGGCAACGTGTTTGTAGAGCGCCGGGGCCCTGACCCCGAGTCGTTCCGCAAGCAGGCCCATGCTGAGCGATGCGAGCCCGACCTCGTCAGCGACGGCGGCGCCGGCCTGGGCGACCGATGCTGGGGTCAGGCCGGCCCTAGGCATTCCTGGCCGTCCTGGCAGTCCTGGCAGTCCTGGCCAGGAAGGGCAGGACCACTGCGAGGAGCTCCTCGGGGGTCTGTGCGTGCGGGTAGTGACCGGCACCTTCCAGCACGACCAGCTCCCCGAGTCCGGCGGGCAGGTCGGCAACGACCTTCTCACCCTCGGTGCGGGGGTAGGCAAAGTCCGGGTCGAGACTGCCCTCGACGACCAGGACCGGACAGCGGACGCCTTTCAGCTGCGCACCGGCCATGGTGGGCTGGGACCGGCACATCGCCTGCAGCGCCGTCATCCGGCCGGGCTCGCTCAGCTTGGCGTCGATGCGGGCTGATTCGACGCTCCAGTCGGCGGGCTTGGTCGGGTAGGCGAGGTCAAGGTACTTCTTCCAGCTTGCCAGGCTCCCCATGAGCACCGTCCGCCCCAGAAGCACGGTGCCGCGGCGGTAACGCGCCACGCCCAACAGCCCGCCGATGGGGTAGGACACGGCACGCGTGAACGGTGCCACCTCGATGAGGCCGGTGATGAGGTCCGGTGCCATGGCGGCCGCGATGGTCGCGGCGCCCCCGCTGATCGACTGACCGATGATCACGGCCGGGCCGCCTACGTGACGCACGACCGCCACCAGATCGCCGGCGATGTCGGTGCGGCTGTATCCGTCCCAGCCCAGGCTGGAGTCACCGCATCCGCGGATGTCGATGGTGGCCACGCGGTAGCCGGCGGCGGCCAGCGCTGGGGCGATGAAGCGAAAGGAGGAACGACTGTCACCGATGCCGTGGGCCAGCACGACGAGGGGGCCGGTGCCGATCAGGTCGTAGACGATGGTGTTACCGGCGATGTCCAGCTGCTCGGTCATGGGCGCTCCTCGACGATGGTGAATGTTCTTCACCTGAAGTTATTGTCATTCACCGCAGGTGTCAATAGGCTCCCCGTCATGAGCGAACTGAACACCGCCGACGAGTCCAGCGATGCTCGGACCGAGAGGCACGCGAGCTGGGCAGAGCTCTTCTTCGACCTCGTAGCCGTGGCTGGAGTGGCAGCCCTCGCGCATGTCCTCGAGGTGCGACTGGATGCGGCTGCGCTCGGTCTGTATGCCCTGCTGTTCCTGGCCTTCTGGCTGTCGTGGACGACGTTCATGCTCTACAGCAACGTCGCCGCGGGGAAGACCCGCGTCGTCAGGCTCCTGATCGGAATGTTCGGTCTCGGAGTCATGGCGGCATCCGTACCCGGCACGGCCGACACCCTGTTCGGGGACAGTGAGAGCGACCGTCCGCTCATCGTGTTGACGATCGCGTACATCTCCACCCGCATCTACGGGTCTCAAGTCGTGGCGTCGGGGACAGGTGCTGCTGGACTTCCCCGTGGTGCAGTACTCAGGTGGTCTGTTGCCCTGGCTGATCGCCATCTGGGTTGCCGACTCCTGGAGGCTCGCGCTGTGGACTCTGGGGGTCGGGCTCGACCTGCTGCTGATCTGGGTCTTCTCCGGCGACAAGATCCTCGCGCGGTTCCAGGCGAAACAAGCGGCGCGAGATGCCGCGCGAAGCGGGTCACGGTCGAGTGTTCGTCCGCGACGTAGGGGACCGCAGGTGCACGTCATGTCGGTCGATCCGGCGTTGCTCTCCGAGCGGCTCGGACTCTTCGTGATCATCGTGCTCGGTGAATCGGTGGTGCAGGTCGTCGATGCTGCGGCCAGCGCCTCCTACAGCCTCGGCCTCCTGGCAACGGGAGTCGCCTCGTTCGTGTTGTTGGCCGGTCTGTTCGGCCTCTCCGTCGTTTTCGGGTATGCCGGGTTGCCTCATCTTCGCGCTGGCCGAATCTCCACCCGTGTCGCGCTCGGCCTACATGCCCTGGTCACCGCCGTGATCGCCACACTGGCCGTTTCGCTGTCGGCGGTGATAGTTCACGGCTCCGACCCACTCCCCGGTGGGAGTCGGTGGCTGCTGTGCGGGGCGGCTGCCACTTATTTCGCCCTTGGCGTGGTCACCGGGGTCGTGAGCCACAGCTCTGATCTCCAGAGGACGGTCTCACGCGTCACGACAGGTATCGCCGTTCCGCTCCTGCTTGGCCTTCTTGGGACCGACCTCGCTGGCCGGACACTGGTCATCTGCCTTGCCGTGCTGGTCCTCGCGCACCTCTGGTTCGAGCGTCGACTGCCACCGGTCCGCGGTCGCGTGGGATCAGAGATCCCTCAACCCCGTACGACCTGAGCAGGCGCTGTCGCCCAACCCGGACAACCAGCCCTGTGGACAACTGCGGCGACCCCCTCCGGACGTGCCACGATCGACCTGACGGTCCGTCGGTGACCGTCGTCGACAGGGGGAAACGTCAATGCTGGCAATGGATCCCGACAGGGTTCGTGGGGTCGGGGGCCGGATCGGGGAGGTCGGGCAGCTCGCGCGGAGCGCGGCCGACACCCTGTCCCACCTCGAGGTGCCGCACGCCCGGGTCACCGTCGACCAGGCGGCCGCCGCCTTCCTGCGCGTCTGGGGTGACGCCCTGCTGGCGCTCGCCACCGAGCTGCGAGTGCTCGACGAGCTCTGCTCCTGCTCGGCCGCCGGGGTCGTGCGCGACGACGAGGCTGCGCGGTTCTCGTATGCCGCGCCGGCCAGCGCCCGCACCCGGACTGCGGTCGCCGGCTGATGCGGCCACCACCCGACGTCGCCGAGCAGGGTCACTACCCCGTCGTGGGGGAGGACCCGACACTCGTCCGGGTGCTGTCGTCGGCCCTTGCCGACCTGCGTGACGAGCTCCGCGCTCTCGGGCCCGCCGTCGCCCGCGAGGTGCCGAGCCTGAGGACAGCCTGGCCGCAGGGTCGCGACGGTGATCTCGCCGTCCTGGACGTCATCCGCACGCGCACCTTCGCCGACGCCGTGGTCCCGCCGTTCGGCGTGGCGGCCGACGCCCTCTCGCAGTATGCCGACGACCTCGCCGCCGGACGGCGCGCGGTCCGTGTCCTCAACGGAGCCTTCGTCGCCCTCTCACCGGTCGCAGCCCATCTGGCCTCCCTCGCTGTCCCGACGACCACGGCGCAGATGGTGGAGCGCGACCGCGCCGAGACGGATGTCCGACTCGCAGCAGCGGCAACGGGATTCGTGTCAGTCGGCGACATCGACGTCGCCTATGAGGTGCTGGTCGCCCGAGTCACGATAGCCAGCGAGGAGTGCGCTGAAGCGCTGCGGGGGGTCACCGCGGCGCAGTCGGTGGTCGGCTCCGTCCCGGGAGCGTCGGTCTTCGCCGGAGGGCTCCACCTCCTCGCGGACGGCGGGCTGGGGACGTCGTTGCGCCGAGCCGGGCTCTCGACGTTCCCCGACTCGCCCCTCCTCGTCGCCGCGTTCTGGGCGACGCTGACCGGGGTCGAGAGGCAGGCCGTCCTCGCCTCCGACCCGGCGCGCTTCGGCAACCTCGACGGCATACCGGTGCGTGACCGCGACAGCGTCAACCGCACGAGGCTCGAGGGCGAGATCGCCGACGGGGACGCCTGGTTCGTGGCCCATGGCATCCCCCTCCCGCACGGGCAGGCCGACCTCGACCGGCTGACGCCGTGGCAGCGTGTCCGGCTCGGGCTCCTGGACCTGCCGACGCTCCTCCTCGTGCGGCCGGTGCTGCCGACGCAGGCGCAAGCAGCGCGGAGGTTGGGTCGCTACCGGGAGGATCTCGCCGTCCGTGACACCCTCGCCTTCGGCGACGCCCACCTGATGACCTTCGACCCCGGCGCCTTCCAGGGCGAGGGGCGGGTCGCGATCGCCTTCGGCGACCCGGACTCCGCCGACAACATCACGCTCTGCGTCCCGGGTCTGGAGTCACGGGTCGCCAAGATGACGCAGGTGGGCAGCGACGCCCGCCGCCTCTACGAGGAGTCCGCCGCCGCCGACCGCGCCCACCCGACCGCCGTCATCGCGTGGCAGGGCTACGACGCCCCCTCGTTCCTGACGGTCGCCTCGTCGGCGCAGGCGGAAGCCGGCGCGGTCCTCCTGGCGTCGGACGTCCGGGGGCTCGTCGCGACGCACGGCAACGATCCGACGATCACCGTCGTCGGTCACTCCTACGGCAGCACCGTCACCGGGCTCGCCCTTCAGCAGCACGGGCTCGCGCAGGACGTCGACTCCGTCGCGCTCATCGGCAGCTGCGGTGTCGGTGGCAGCGCTCGGACGGTGGTCGACCTCGGGCTGCGCGACGACCAGCTCTTCGTCGGCACCGCGAGTCGTGACGTCATCAACGCCACGTCGAACACCCTGCTCGGCAAGGATCCGCTCGACCCCGACTTCGGCGGCACACGGTTCCGGACCGAGTCGGTCGAGCGTGACCGCCCCGGGCTGGCCGACGTCACGGGGATCACCGACCACTCGCGCTACTACGACCAGGCCAACCACTCCGAGTCGCTCTACTCCCTGGCCGACATCGCCTCCGGGCACGGCGACCAGCTGCGCGCCCACGACATGGTGGCCGACCGGCCCAACCGGGTCCGCGTCCCGCTCTACGACGCGCCGCCCGTGTCCCCTCCGGGCCTGCCACCGATCGTGCTCCCCGCCCCCTTCCCGCCGCCCTACGTCGACCCGGAGTACGCCCGGCCCGCGACGTCCGGCCACCTCCACGAGGAGCCCTGATGCGCACCTGGACGACCGGGCTCGTCGGCGTCGTCGTCGCCGGGCTGCTGCTCGCGGCCGTCGGCGCCTGCACGAGCAGTCCCACCGGGCCCAGCGGCGCCCAAGGTCCGGCCAGTGCTGGCGGTTCGTCGGGCGCGACGAATACGACCGGCACCGGCAGCGCGAGCGGTTCTCCACCTGCTCCCCCCTTGATCTCCAGGGAGATGCCGCCCCTGCCGGCCGATCCGCACGCGGCCATGGTCGAGGTGCGTCGCCTGCTCGCAGCGCAGATGGCCCCCCTCCTCGCCGACACCGGGCAGCGCTGGATGGAGGTCCGCTTCCTCCTCACCACCTCGGAGTACGACGAGACGGCATACCAGGGTCATCTGTTCGTCACGGTTGACGCGATGGCAGGCCATCCCCCCTACGGGGTGGAACCACCCGAGCGGCTGGCGAAGGCGGCTCGCGCCCGGGGCTGGGACGACGGAGGGGTCAGCCACCTCGCCAACGTGAGCCGGAGTCCGTACTACCTGAGAGCGACGGTCCGTCCGGACAACCAGTTCCGCTATGAGCTGACCACCCCGCCGCTCAACCCCCGAACGCTGATCGAGGGGACCGGCGTCGGGACCGACGGGGTCCCGGAGCTCGAGGACTATCGGGAGAGGGGTTGAGCGCCGGTGGGGGTGGCGGCCCACGTCGAGCCGAAGCAGACGAAGGGTGCGGGGCGGCTGAGGTCGCCGCCGTCAGCCCGGGCGAGCGCCGTGGCCGCGTCGACACCGTCGGAGAGCAGGGCGTGATAGCGCACCATCGTGGCGTATGCCGCGGTGTCGTCGACGCGCGACACCGCGCTGACGACGCACCGGCTGCCCATGCCGAGCAGGGCCGACGTCAGGCCGAGGACCTCGCCGCCCGGGCGTGGGCTCGTCATCCCGAGGTCGCACGCGGAGAGCACGACGTGGCCGGCGATGGGCGTGTCCTGCGGGACGTCGTAGGCGAAGAGCGGTCCGCCCCGCAGTCGGACGCTCGAGAAGAGCGGGTTGTCGTGGTTGTGCGTTCCGTGTGCCGCGATGTGGACGAGGTCGTGGGTCGACAGCGCCGAGGCGAGGACCGCGGCGGTGCCGTCCGCTGCGGCGACGGCGGTCGCGGCCGGCCACGAGGCAGCCACCTCGGTGACCTCACGATCGGCCAGCGGCAGCCCGGGTCCCGCCATCGCGAGCGACACCGGCGAGGCATGGGGCTGCTCCTGCAGCCCGCGCACCCAGCCCGTCGCCGACACCGAGACCGTGGTCGCGCGACCTCGGCGGTTGGGGAGCATCCCCCAGGGGACCGTCGCAAGGGTGCGTGAGGGGACGACGACGAGGTCGGGCCGCGTGGCGAGGAACGGCGGCAGGAGCAGGCCGTCGAGGAGGTTGAGGTCGCGGCTCAGGGAGGCCGTGATGGCGGCCCGCAACGGGTCCGGCAGGAGGCGACCGGCGAGTGCGTCGAGGTCGGCGCGCACCCGGGCCGTGACCGAGGCGACCTGCGCCCAGGGCCCCAGCGTGGTCACGGTGCAGCGGCCGCCGACGACCGCGGCGACCCCCAGGACCTCGTCGACGACGAAGAAGCAGACGAGGTCGTCGCCGCGCGCGCGGAGCGTCGGTCGCAGCTCCCGGAGCCGGACCGCCCGCTCGGAGAGACCGTCACCGCCGAGACGCCACTCCGCCTCGCGCACCGCTCTCTCGATCCCACGCTGCCGTCGACGGAGCCGGTCGGTGGCGGTGCCGGGAGGTGCGGCGCGGATGTCCTCCGCCACGAGGCGCAGCTCGGTCAGCAGACCGGCGAGCTCGAGGTCGTGCGGCGGCGTGACGGCCGTGCGCCGGTGCGACATCGCGCGCCAGCGCTCGAGGGAGTCGAAGACCTTCTGGGGAGAGCGGGACTCGAGGGCAAGACGGAGGTCGAGCGTGGCCAGTCGGCCGCCATGGACGGCCATGGCGGTACGCAGGTCGATGCTGTGGTGACGGGCCTGCTGGCGGGCCAGGGCGGTCAGGCCGGTGCGCAGCTCCCGCCGGGCGGTCGGCAGGTCCGCCGCCGCCCGCGCCACACCGGCCCGGACGAGGTGCTGGTGGAGTCGGGCGCTCAGCGGGTCGGCCCGGCGGGGCGCGGCGAGGGAGCCGAGGTAGCCCGCGGCGTCCTGCACGCGGCCGAGGGAGAGGAAGGCCTCGGCGGCGATGAGGGCGACCTCGGGACCCAGTCCCTCCGGGCGACCGGCCGCCGCCCGGGTGATCTCCCGGGCCACCCGGGAGGCGCCGCGGGGCGAGTCGAGCTGGGCCTGCCACCTCGTGATGTCGGCCCGCGCCATCCAGCCGGGGCTCTGCCGCCGCCGGAAGTCCTGTCGGGCGCGGCCCGAGTGCGCCTTTGCCAGCACCCAGTTGCCCTGCAGGAGAGCGAGCTCCGCCCGGGCCAGCTGGGCCTCGGCGCGGTCCTGGTTCGCCCGCTCGAGGGTGAGCAGGTGGGTGGCCTCGGCGAGCGACTCCTCGGCCTCCTCGAGGAGGCCCGCCTCCATCAGGACGCGCGCGCGGTCGAGCAGGCCGACGCTGCGGGAGACCGGCACGTCGAGGGCGTCGGCGCGGGCGATGCTGTCCAGGGCCTGCGGCAGGTTGCCGGCGAGGTACTCGGCATACCCGAGGTTGTGGCGGGCCTTGAACTCCGTGGTGAGGTCGCTGACCGCCGCGGCGAGCTCGATGCTGTGGACCAGGTCGTGACGGGCCGCGACGAGGTCACGGCCGATGAGGTGGACCGTGCCGCGGTTGAGCAGCAGGGCCGGCCGCTCCGACTCCTCCAGGGCGTCGAGCAGGACGACGGCCCGGTCGAGCTCGGGCAACGCTCCCTGCAGGTCGCCGCTGCGGATGAGCATCAGGCCGCGCAGGTCGTGGACGAGCGCGAGGACGTCCCGACCCTCGCCGTGTGCGGCGGCCTCAAGGGCCTCATCGAGGATCCCGTCGGCCCGGTCGCGGCCGTGCATCTCGAACTCGGACCAGGCGAGGGTGATCAGCAGCCGGGCGCGGACGTGGGCATGCTCCCGCGGCTCGGGTGCCGCGGTGGGGGCGGTGCCGAGCGCAGCGAGGCCCCGTCGGGCGATACGGGCACCACGCGACGGGTGGCCCGAGGCGTTGGCCTCCCGCGCCAGACGACGCAGCTCGTCGGCACGCTGCACCCCGTCGGCACGCTGCATGCTCTCCCCACGGCTGGGCGTCGCATCCTCCTCGTCAGAGCTCGATGGCCGGCGTGATCACCGCGTGCCCGCCGTCACTCTCCTCCGCCGGTCGGAGGATGAGCTGGGCGAGACCGTGCTCGACGCGTTCGAAGACGAACCTGCCGTCCTCGTCCGCGACCACGTGTCGGCTGGTGTCCCCGACCCGCAGCTCGACGTCGAGATACGCTCCGGGAGCAGCCCACCCGTCGAGGCGGACGGCCTCGGCGTCGACCGGGGTGATCGTCACCATCGTGGTCACCGTATCGCTCGTGAAGGTCACGGACCGGGCTTTGAGCAGCTCGTCCGAGCGGGAGACCAGCTCCGGGAGCCCACCCGGGACCGCGTCCCGCTGCAGACGCGCGACCTCGGCCTCGAGGTCGTCCAGGGTGATCGCGAACTTCACCCGTTCGACGAGTCCCCGGGGGACCGGGTCGTTCCGCTCGTAGAGGGAGCGCAGCACCCCCAGCGCCTCGACGTCGAGATCGTCGATGGGCGCCTGGGCGAGCAGGTCCAGCTCGGGCGTGGCGTCGTTCATGAGGTCCCCCAGTGTGGATCGGAGTCGAGCAGCAGGCGGAGCTTGGCGAGGCAGCGGCCGCGGGTGGGCCCGATGCTGCCGACCGGCATACCCAGGGCCTCGGCCACCACGGCGTAGTCCGGTCGGTCCGAGAAGGCGACCACGCGCAGCAGGCTCCGGCAGCGTTCGGACAGCGCCTCGACGTGGTGCCAGAGCACCCGTCCCTCGAGCGATGCCAGCGCCGCCGTCTCCGGTCCGTCGACGGTCGTCTCGGGGGTCGCGTCCGCTTCCTCGTAGTCCGGGAGCGGCTGGACGCGGCGCGAGTCGCGCACGATCCGCCAGCTCTCCCGCTTGGCCGTGACGATGAGCCAGGCCAGCACGGCCCGCGGATCGTCGATGGTCTCGGCGTGGTGGACGAGGCGCAGCAGGATGGTCTGGACGATGTCCTCGGACTGGTCGTAGCCGACCCGCTGCGCCCGCACGGTGTGCCAGAGGATCGGGGTCACGAGGTCGACGAGCTCGGACAACCGCTCCCGGTCCCCGCTCTGGTATGCCGCGAAAGCCGCGCCCGCGCGGCTGGCCAGGGTCCCGACGGGGGTGTCGGAGGTCGTCATGGCCGGCTCCATCCCACGTTGTGCGCGACGGCGGCCCAGCCCCGGTCGACCATGCTGGCCGCACTCGTGTCGTCGAGGTCTCCCTGTGCGACGAGGTGCGTGGCGACCTCCGCGGCGAGCACCGGCGCGGAGAACGAGGTCCCGCTCCAGACGCCGAACCCGCTGCTGTAGTCGTCGGGGTCCACCGCCTCGCGGCCGTCCGCCGTCCGGACGGGGGACTGCCCGCTGCCGTTGAACGTGACGGGGAGCGTGCTCACCACGTTGGACCCGGGTCGCTTGCAGCTCACCCAGGGGCCGTCGTTGGAGAAGATCGCCGTCGTGCCCGACGGGTTCGACGCCCCGACGCTCGTGAGGGGGACGGCGTCGCGGTCCTGGTCGGCGCCCCGGACGCGGGAGGCGAGGCCGGCGGGGAACATCGGCGTCGAGGTGTGGTCGTTGCCCGCGGCCGCGACGACGGCCACACCGAGCCGTCCGAACTGCCGGAGCGTGCCGGCGAGGACGCTGCTGTAGGCGACGTCGTCGGGGTCCTCGTGGTAGTAGCCGAGCGACAGCGACAGCACGTCGATGACCTCGTCGGGGATCCCGGTCAGCTGCGCCCGCGCCTGCCGCACCAGCAGCATGTTGAGGGCGATGGTCAGCTGGTGCTCGTCCACCACGCCGTCGCTCGGCATGACCCGGATCGCGAGGACGCGGGCGTCCGGGCAGATCTGGCGGATGATCCCGGCGATGAAGGTGCCGTGCCCGGCGTCCCGGTCGAGCCCGCCGAGCAGGGCGTCGGTGACGACCCCGGTGAGCTCGGACGAGGGCACGTCCGGGCCGAGGCCGATGGCTCGACCCGCGACCGTGGCGCCGAGCACCACATCGGGCGCGCGAATCCAGTCGTGCTCTCCCACACCGGTGTCGAGCACGGCGACGACGGGGCGCCTGCCGGTCATGGTGCTTCCGGCCGGTGCCGGCACCCCACCCAGCCAGGTCACCGGCATCCGGCCGCCGAGGCCCGGGCCGGTGAAGTAGGGGTTGCCTTCGGTGCCGGGGCCCGTGAAGTAGGGAGTGCCGTCGGTGCCGGGCCCGGTGAAGTAGGGGGCGCCGGTGAG
>NZ_JANXRJ010000260.1 GCF_025353065.1 Lapillicoccus sp. | reverse complement strand
CGTAGCGACCGGGTGATGCGTGTAGGTCCCGGGAGAGCCCAGGTGCGCGATCGTGCCGGCCCGGTCGGGCACGTGCTGCTCGAGCTGTCCCCCGGCGGCAACGGCCATGACCTGCATCCCCCGGCAGATCCCGAGGACCGGAGTGCGTCGTTCGGCCGTCACCCGGGCGAGCAGCAGCTCGAGGTCGTCGCGGTCCGGCCGGACCACCTGCACGGAGGGGTCCGGCATGGCCCCGTACCGGCGGGGCTCGACGTCCGCGCCACCGGCGATGACCAGCCCGTCGAGGCGGTCGAGCACGTCGTGGGCGAACGCCTCGTCGACCTCCGCTCGCGGCGGCACGAGGAGCGCTACGGCGCCGGCCTCCTCGAGCTGGCGCACGTAGGCGTGGGGGACGAGCGCGGCCTTCACGCCGACCCACGCCGCCCAGCTCGCCGACTCGATGTAGGTCGTGACGCCGATGACCGGCCGCCGGAAAGTCACAGGGGGGTGACGTAGGCGCCCGAGATGCCCCCGTCGACGAGGAACTGCGACGCGGTGACAAAGCTCGAGTCGTCGCTGGCGAGGAAGAGCACGGCGCTCGCGATCTCGTCGGGGTCCGCGAACCGGCCCATGGGGATGTGCACCAGCCGTCGGGCGGCGCGCTCGGGGTCGCTCGCGAAGAGCTCGCGCAGCAGCGGCGTGTCGACCGGCCCGGGGCAGAGCGCGTTGACCCGCACCCCCTCGCGGGCGAACTGCACCCCGAGCTCGCGCGACATCGAGAGGACGCCTCCCTTGCTGGCCGTGTAGGAGATCTGCGAGGTGGCGGCTCCCATCACGGCGACGAAGGACGCGGTGTTGATGATCGAGCCGCGGCCCTGCTCCAGCAGGTAGGGCAGCGCGGCCTGGCAGCAGAGGAAGACGCTGGTGAGGTTGACCTCCTGCACCCGCTTCCACGCCTCGAGGCCGGTGGTGAGGATCGAGTCGTCGTCGGGCGGCGAGATGCCGGCGTTGTTGAAGGCGACGTCGACACTGCCGTAGGTGTCCTTGGCCGCGCGGAACAACGCCGCGACATCCTCCGGTGAGGTCACGTCGGTCCGGACGAAGAGCCCGTCGACCTCCCCTGCCACCGCAGGCCCGGTCGCCTCGTCGAGGTCGCCGATGACGACGTGGGCCCCCTCCTGCGCGAAGCGTCGCACCGTCGCGAGGCCGATGCCGCTGCACCCGCCCGTGACGACGGCTACCCGCCCGTCGAGTCGTCCTGCCCTGTCCGCCATGGCTGCTGGTCTCCCTGCTCTCGTTGATTTCTCAGGAATCGGTGGAGATGAACACGTTCTTCACGTCGGTGAAGGCGTCGAGCGCGTCCGGACCCAGCTCGCGGCCGAGCCCCGACTGCTTGAAGCCGCCGAACGGCGTCGAGTAGCGGACGCTGCTGTGCGAGTTGACCGACAGGTTGCCGGCCTCGACCGCGCGGGCCACCCGCAGCGCGCGGCCGACGTCGCGCGTCCAGATCGACCCCGCCAGCCCGTATGCCGTGTCGTTCGCCTTCGCGACCGCGTCCGCCTCGTCGTCGAACGCCAGCACCGCGACGACCGGCCCGAAGACCTCCTCGTGCCAGACCCGGTCGGCCGTGGAGGTGGGCAGCACGACGGTGGCGGGATACCAGAAGCCGTCGCCGTCGGGGGCCTCGCCGCGGAAGGCGACGTCGACCGGCTGCTCGGCGTCCTCGACGTAGGACCGCACGGTGGCCCGCTGCCCGGCGCTGATGAGCGGCCCCATCTCGGTCGTATCCAGCGCCGGGTCGGCGACCACGACGCCCTTGACCGCCGGCTCGAAGAGCTCCATGAAGCGGTCGAAGACGTTGCGCTGCACCAGGATCCGGCTTCGCGCACAGCAGTCCTGGCCGGCGTTGTCGAAGACGCCGTAGGGGGCGGTCGCCGCCGCGCGCTCCAGGTCGGCGTCGTCGAAGATGATGTTGGCGCTCTTGCCGCCGAGCTCCAGGGTGACGCGCTTGACCTGGTCGGCGGCCCCACGCATGATCTGCTGCCCGACCGCGGTGGAGCCGGTGAAGCACACCTTCCGGACCGCCGGGTGGGTGACGAAGCGCTCGCCGACCACCGGTCCGGCACCCGGGATCACGGTGAGGACGCCCTCGGGGAGCCCGGCCTCGAGCCCCAGCTCGCCGAGCCGGATCGCCGTCAGCGGGGTGAGCTCGGCGGGCTTGAGGACCACGGTGTTGCCGGCCGCGAGAGCGGGTGCGAAACCCCAGCCGGCGATGGGCATCGGGAAGTTCCACGGCACGATGATCCCGACCACGCCGAGCGGCTCGTGGAAGGTCACGTCGATGCCCCCAGCGACGGGGATCTGCCGTCCGAACAGGCGCTCGGGGGCGGCGGAGTAGTAGGTGAGGACGTCGCGCACGTTGCCGGCCTCCCACCGCGCGTTGCCGATCGTGTGGCCGGCGCCGACCACCTCGAGCTGCGCGAGCTCCTCGAGATGGGCGTCGACGAGGTCGGCGAACCGGCGCAGCATTCGGCCCCGATCGGGTGGGCTCACGGCGCGCCAGGCGGGCCCGGCGGCGACGGCCCGGGCGATGGCGGCGTCGGTCTCCTCGACCCCGGCGAGGGCCACGCTCGTCAGGACCCGGGCCGTGGCCGGGTTGACCACCTCGTGCAGCGTGGTGCTCACAGCCGCTCGAACCCCCGGACCCGCTCCCAGTCGGTGACGGCCGCGCCGAAGGCGGCGATCTCGACGTCGGCGGCGTGCACGTAGTGGTCGACGACGTCGTCGCCGAAGGCCTGGCGCGCGACGGCGGACGCGGCGAAACGGTCGCGTGCCTCGCCCAGCGTGGCGGGCACCTGCGGCTTGTCCGAGGCGTAGGCGTTGCCGACGAACGCGGGCTCCAAGGGAAGCTGCTCACGGATGCCGTGGAGGCCGCCGGCGAGCATGGCCGCGACGGCGAGGTAGGGGTTCACGTCCCCACCGGGGAGCCGGTTCTCCACCCGGAGACCCGCTCCGTGACCGACCACCCGCAGGGCACAGGTCCGGTTGTCCGTCCCCCAGGCCACGGCGGTGGGCGCGAACGAGCCCGGCTGAAAACGCTTGTAGGAGTTGATGTTCGGCGCATAGAGCAGGGTGAGTTCCTCCATCGTCGCGAGGATGCCGGCCATGAGGTGCTCGAACAGCTCGCTGCGTCCGCCTTCCCGCGTGTCGTCGGCGAAGACCAAGGACCCGTCCTGACCGCGGAGCGACAGGTGGATGTGGCACGAGTTGCCCTCGCGCTGGTCGTACTTCGCCATGAACGTCAGCGACTGCCCGTGCGCTGCGGCGATCTCCTTGGCGGCGGTCTTGTAGATGGAGTGGTTGTCGCAGGTGCGGATGACCTCGTCGAAGCGGAAGACGATCTCGTGCTGCCCGAGGTTGCACTCCCCCTTGGCGCTCTCGACGCTGACGCCCGCGGCATACATCTCGTTGCGGATCTCCCGGAGCAGGGGCTCGACCTTGGTGCCACCGAGGATCGAGTAGTCGACGTTGTAGCGGTTGGCTCCGGTGAGGCCGTGATAGCTGCGGTCCCAGGCCTGCTCGTAGGAGTCCTCGAAGAGGATGAACTCGAGCTCGGTGCCGGCGTATGCCGTCCAGCCCAGCTCCGCCGCCGCATCGACCTGCGTCCGCAGCACCGACCGGGGCGACGGCCGCACGGGTCCGCTGCCGTCGAGCCAGGACAGGTCGCACTGGATCGTCGCGGAGTGCCGCTGACCGGGGGTGCGGCGCAGGGTCGTCAGGTCGAGGTCGAACATCATGTCGCCGTAACCGCGCTCCCACGACGAGATGGCATAGCCGTCAACGGTGTTCATGTCGACGTCGACGGCCAGGAGGTAGTTGCAGCCCTCGGTGCCGTGGCCGAGGATGGTGTCGAGGAAGTAGGGGCCGTGGATCCGTTTGCCCTGCAGCCGTCCCTGCATGTCGGTGAAGGCCACGACCACGGTGTCGATCGACCCCGACTCGATCTCGGCCCGCAGGCCCCCGACACTCAGTCGTGGTGCGCTCATCCGACGTCACTGCCTCTCTGGTCCTCGGTCACGACACTCATCCAAGCAGTCCCCGCAGCAGGGCCGACGTCGCATCGCAGTGCTCCTCCATGGTCACCCGTGCCGTCTCCGCGTCCCCGCCCAGGATCGCGTCCACGATCTGCTGGTGCTGGGCGTCGGAGTGCGCGATGTTGAGGGGCAGGACCGGGATGGCGATGAGCAGCTCGTGCAGTGCCGCCTGGGCGCGGGTCACCGCCTCGATGAGCATCGGTGACCCCGAGAGGGTGGCCACCGCGAGGTGGAGCCGGGAGTCGGCGAGCCGGTGGACGGCCGGGTCGGTCGCGGCGGCGGTCTCGTGAAGGGTCGCGCGCAGCCAGGCCCGCTGGTCGCCGGCGAGGGAACGCCTCGCGGCGAGGGCGGCGGCGCCCGGCTCGACCACCCGTCGGAACTCGAGAGCGTCCGCGAGCGCGGCCCCCCGCCGCCCGCGGATGCCGCCGGCAGGGTGCTCCGCGGCCATCTGCGGTCCGTCGTAGACCACGACGGTGCCCCCGCCGCGTCCCCGTCGCGTCGTGACCAGGCCCGAGTCCCGGAGGGCCGCGATGGCTTCGCGCAGGGTGACCCGACTGACGCCGAGGCGCTCCGCGAGCTCGCGCTCCGGGGGGAGCTGCTCGCCGCGGGCGAAGACGCCGAGGCGCACCGCGGTAGCGAGCTGCTCGACGGTGGACTCGAAGACGTTGGTCGTCGCCGAGCGCAGCACCGCGTCGGACAGCCGACGCGGCGCCGGGTGGGGGAGGACTTCGGGGAGGGTCACGGGACTGGAGGCTCAGTCCTTCAGCAGCTCGCTCGCGGGGCGGGTGTCGTGGCCGGCGGGGACGTCCTTCATGAAGTGCTGCCGCCCGCCGGCGTACCACGTCGCCGTCGCGAAGAGGAGGACCGCGACGACAGCGATGGGCGCGTAGTTGAAGGTGTTGTCACCGAAGGAGCCGGGAGCGTAGGCCGGCAGCATGAAGAGCACGACGATGAACACGACCCACACCACGGCGATCCAGCCGATGAGCGGGCTCCACCTGCCCAAGGTCCACGGGCCGTCGCGGAAGTGGGGGTTGCGACGGCGGAGGAAGACCGGCACGGCATACGCGATGTAGAGGCCGATGACGGCGATCGAGGTGACGGCCGCGAAGGCGACGGCGGTGCGCAGCGCGGGCAGGGTGAGGACGACCGAGCAGACGACACACAGCCAGATGGAGTTGGTGGGGGTGCCCGTCCGGGGGTTGACCTTGGCCCAGATCCGCGAGCCGGGCAGTGCCCCGTCGCGCGAGAAGGCATACGACATGCGGGAGTTCGCCGTCACGGACGCCATGCCGCAGAAGAACTGGGCGATGGCGCAGATCAACAGCATGAACTTGCCGAGGGTGCCGCCTGCGGCGTCGATGAAGATCTGCGCGGGCGGCAGGCCGGTCGCGGAGCCACGCTCCCCGGCATAGTCCTGGATCGCCGCGGTGATGGCGATCAACAGGATCCACCCCGCGATGATCGAGACCCAGACCGAGCGGACGATGCCCTTGGGGGCCTCGGTCGCCGCGCCCCGGGTCTCCTCCGCGACGTGCGCCGACGCGTCGTACCCGGTGAAGGTGTACTGCGCCATGAGCAGACCGATGAGCACGGCGTAGACGGGGTTGCTGAAGCCGGTCTCGTTGCGGAACTCGGTGAAGGTCCAGGCGATGCTCTGGTGCTGGGCCGGGACGAAGGCGAGGATCGCGACGATGACCGCGACGCCCGCGACGTGCCACCAGGCGCTGACGTTGGAGAGCACGCGGACGAGGTTGACGCCGAAGGTGTTGAGCAGGCCGTGCAGGGCGATGATGACGACGAAGGCGACGAACGTCGAAACCGGAGACACCGTGGTGCCGAAGACGAGGTTGAGCAGGGCCATCCACGTGATCGCCGCGCCGTAGTCGATCGCGGCAGTGACCGCGACCTCGCCGAGGAAGTTGAACCACCCGACATACCAGGCCCAGACGCGCTTGTGGGAGCCCGCCAGTCGACCGGCCCAGAAGTAGAGACCGCCCGCCGTGGGGTAGGAGGAGCAGATCTCGGCCATCGCCAATGCGACGCAGAGGACGAAGATGCCGACGACCGGCCAGCCGATGTTGATCGCGATCGGGCCGCCGGCGTCCATCGCGAGGTAGTAGGTGGTGATGGCGCCGGAGAGGATGGAGATGATCGAGAAGGAGACGGCGAAGTTGGAGAAACCGCTCATCCCCCGGTGCAGCTCCTGCCGGTAGCCGAGCTCGGCCAGCAGCGCAGAGTCGGCGTCATGCGGTTGCTCCGGCGCCTGGTCGGGCGGAGTGGTACTGGGGAAAGCGCTCACAGGCTCACCTCAAGACGTCCGGCAGCGGACCATTTCCGCGGCGCGATCGGGGTGTGGCACAGGAAACACCCTTAACCCGCCTCCCGTCAATGGTCTGCCCACAGACCATTGATCTCAGGTCAGGGGGTGGGCGTTCACCTTGTCGAGCAGCGACGCCAGCGCTGCGATCTGACGTGCCGACAGGCCACCGAAGGACTCGGCAAACACCGCGTCGGCCACGGCGGCCCCCTGGTCGAGCAGCCGTCGGCCCCTGGGCGTCACCCGATGGCGGACGGCGCGACCAGGTCCGTCCAGTCGTTCGATGAGGCCGCGGTCGACCATCCGGCTCGCGAGCGTGCCGCAGGCCTGGTCGCTCTGGAAGGTGAGCTGGGCAAGGTCGTGGAGGGATGCGTCGGGGTGAGCAGCCAAGTGGCGCAGCGCATCCCACTGCACGAGCGACAGACCCAGCACTGAGAGCCGGCTGTCCAGCGCCCGATGGTGGCGGTGCTGGGCCCTCTTGATGCCGAGTCCCACCTCTTGCAGCGTCCGCGTGGCCATGAGGCCACGATACTCAGTCCAGACAACCTCCTTATATCAATATATTGAGATAGGGTCTGGCGCATGAACTCCACGACCGCTCCCAGCACGACGACCCGCACCGTGACCCTGGCTACCCGACTGGGTCCCGTCGAGGTGACCATGACCGAACGCGGCCACGGCCGCCCGTTCCTGCTGCTGCACGGCGGCGCCGGGCCGGCCTCGGTCTCCGCCTTCGCCGACCTGCTCGCCGGCAGCCGCGGGGCCCGGGTCATCACCCCGATCCACCCGGGATTCGGCGGCACCCCCCGTCCCGCGGCCCTCGACAGCATGACTGGGCTCGCCGCGGTGTACTCCGCGCTCCTCGACGAGCTCGAGCTCGCTGACGTCACCGTGGTGGGCAACTCGATCGGCGGCTGGATCGCCGCGGAGCTCGCGCTGCTCGCCAACCCGCGGGTCGGCCGCGTCGTGCTGGTCGACGCGGTCGGGCTGCAGATCGACGAGCACCCGATCGTCGACTTCTTCGCGCTCACCATGGCCGAGGTCACGGACCGGTCCTACTTCGAGGCGGAGCGGTTCCGGATCAACCTCGACACCCTTCCGGCGCGAGCCAAGGCCGCGATGGCCGGCAACCGGGTGGCGCTCGAGGTCTACGGCGGCACCACGATGTGCGAGCCGACCTTGCGCGGCCGACTGCCCGGGATCGCCTCCCCCACGCTCGTCGTCTGGGGAGCCGCCGACCGTGTCGTGTCGCCAGAGCACGGGCAGGCCTACGCCGACGCCATTCCGGGCGCCCGCCTCGACCTCATCGAGACGGCCGGGCACCTTCCCCAGGTCGAGACCCCGCAGCGGCTGCTCGACGACGTCTGGGCCTTCACCACCGTGGCCGAGGTCCGCACCGGTCGCCCTTGAGCCGCCCGCAAGAGCGCAACCTCGGAGTGGGCCGCTAGGCCAACATCTCGAGGACCTGGGCCACCCCGTCGTCGTCGTTCGCGGGACAGACCACGTCGGCGGCGGCCAGGACGTCCGGGTGGGCGTTGGCCACCGCGACCCCGGTGCCGGCCCAGAGCAGCATCGGCAGGTCGTTGGGCATGTCGCCGAAGGCCCAGGCGGCTGTGGCCGGGATCCCGAGCTCGGTGCACCAGCGCGCCAGTCCAGCGGCCTTCGTCACCCCGGGGGCGGAGATCTCGGCCAGCCCGTCGGCGCCGGAGTAGGCGACGATGCCGCGCTCCCCGATGACCGTGGCGACGGCGGCGCGGAAGGCCTCGTCCGCGATCCCGGTATGCCGCGCCAGCAGCTTGCCGACCGGCTCGCCGAGGAGGGCGTCGATCGGTCCGCGGAGAGCGTTGGCCGGCACCGGGTGATCGCTCGAGTAGCCGTCTTCGAGCCCGAAGCCGGAGGCCCGTTCGGCGGCGAAGCTGATCCCGGGCAGCTCCCGGCGCAGGTCGACGAGGACGAGGGCGAGGGCGTCCGGGTCGAACCCGTAGTCCGCCGTCACCGTCCGGCTGGGCACGTCGTAGACGAAGGCCCCGTTGCCGCAGATCGCCACGCCGCGGGCCCCGACGATCGACTCGAGGTCATCGAGCCACCGCGGTGGGCGCGCCGTGACCAGGACGGTGCGAAGGCCGGTCTCCTCGGCCACAACCATGGCCCGCCGGGTGCGGTCGGACACCGACCCGTCGGTGCGCAGCAGCGTGCCGTCGAGATCGGTGGCGACGACACGCGGCATACCGTGGGCGGTCAGGCGAGCGGCTATCTCGGGGCTGGCCAAAGAATCACCTTGTCTGGGCGTGTCGGGGTGATTCTTTGGCGGGTCAACGGTTCCGGCCGATCAGGCCAGCCGCGTCAGCCAGTTACGGGTGTCCTCCGCGCGGCCGTACTGGATGTCGAGCAGCTGCGTGCGGATCTTCAGGGCGACCTCGTCGACGTGGCCCGGCCCGCGGTGGTCGACGCTGCCACCGGCCCACTTCAGCTCGCCCACCGGGGTGACGACCGCCGCGGTGCCGCAGGCGAAGACCTCGGCGAGCTCACCCGAGGCGGCCGCGTCCTTCCACTCCTGGATCGGGATCTGCCGCTCCTCGGGGGTCAGCCCGAGGTCTGTCGCGAGCTCGAGGATCGAGCTGCGGGTGATGCCCTCGAGGATCGTGCCGTTCATCGCCGGTGTGACCAGACGGCCGTCCTTGTAGACCAGGAAGAGGTTCATCCCGCCGAGCTCCTCGATCAGCGTCTGGGTCGAGGAGTCGAGGAAGACGGCCTGGTCGCAACCGTGCTCGGCGCCCTCGAGCTGTCCGGCGAGGCTCGAGGCGTAGTTGCCTCCGCACTTCGCCGCGCCCGTGCCACCCGCTCCGGCTCGCGCGTAGTCGGTCGAGATCCACAGCGAGACGGGCTTCACGCCGCCGGCGAAGTAGGCGCCGGCGGGCGAGGCGATGACGGCGTAGAGCACCTCCGCTGACGGGCGGACGCCGAGGAAGTTCTCGAACGCGAACATGAACGGCCGCAGATAGAGGCTCTTCTCGCCCGTCGCTCCCGGCTCGGGGACCCAGGCCTGGTCGACCTCGACGAGCGCGCGCAACGACCCGATGAAGTCGGCGACCGGCAGCTCGGGCAGCGTCAGGCGTCGGGCACTGCGCTGGAAGCGCTCGGCGTTGGCCTCGGGGCGGAACGTCCAGATCGAGCCGTCGGCGTGCCGGTAGGCCTTCATCCCCTCGAAGATCTCCTGCGCGTAGTGCAGCACGGCGCAGGCCGGGTCGATCGACAGCGGTCCGTATGCCACGACCTTCGCGTCCTTCCACCCCTCACCCTGGCGCCAGGTCGCGGTGACCATGTGGTCGGTGAACTTCTTGCCGAAGCCCGGGTCGGCGAGGATCGCCTCGCGCTCCGCGTCGGGCAGGGGGTCGGGCCGGCGGGACACGTCGAAGGTCAGCGAGGCTGTCGGGGAGAGCGTCGTGGTCATGGGGGGACCTTCCGGAAAACTGGTCCGCGGGGGCCGAGGTGAAGGCGGCCGTCGTCGGACGGATGGTGCTGCGCGTGGTGGGGGCGGCGTCTGAGGGTGGTGCTGTCTGTTTTGCGGAAGGCTACTCGGCGGACGTCGGGGAAACACAAACGGCCCGGCACGCCCGTCCCTTTATCGGGTCACCCGATAAAGGGACGCTTCGCTGGACAACCGTTCTCGAGTGAAGCGTCCCGTTGTTCGGGGAGCCCGAGAAGGGGACGCTCCGCTGGACAACCGTTTTCCAGGAGAGCGACCCTTTATCGGGTCACCCGATAAAGGTCAGGCGGGTCAGGCTTTGACCCGGGTCAGGCGGGACCGGGGGCAGGCGGGTCAGGCGAGCCGCGACGCGATGGCGTCGCCGATCTCCTGGGTCGTGCGGGGGGTCGTGCCCCGTGTCGCGAGGTCGGCCTCGACCGCGGCCTCGACCGCGCGGGCGTCGTCGACCCGGCCGATGTGTTCCAGCAGCAGCGCGACCGACAGGATCGTCGCGGTCGGGTCGGCCTTGTGCTGGCCGGCGATGTCCGGGGCGGACCCGTGCACCGGCTCGAACATGCTCGGCCAGGTGCGGTCGGGGTTGATGTTCCCGCTCGCGGCGAGTCCGATGCCCCCGACGATCGCGGCGGCGATGTCGGTGATGATGTCGCCGAAGAGGTTGTCCGTGACGATGACGTCGAAACGACCCGGGTCGGTCGCGAGGAAGATGGTCGCGGCGTCGACGTGCAGGTATGCCGTCTCGACGTCGGGGAAGTCCGCCCCGACCTCCTCGACCGTGCGCCGCCACAGGTGCCCGGCGTTGACGAGGACGTTGTGCTTGTGGACGAGAGTGAGGTGGCGGCGCGGGCGGGCCTGCGCCCGGGCAAAGGCGTCCCGCACGACGCGCTCGACACCGAAGCGGGTGTTGATCGACACCTCGGTGGCGATCTCGTTCGGGGTGCCGGTGCGCATCGTGCCGCCGTTGCCGACGTAGGGGCCCTCGGTGCCCTCGCGCACGACGACGAAGTCGATGCCGTCGGGGGCGACGCGGTCGACGGCGAGCGGGCTCTCGACGCCCGGGTAGAGCTTGGCCGGACGGAGGTTGACGTAGTGCTCGAGGGCGAAGCGGAGTGGCAGCAGGACGCCGCGCTCGAGGACACCGCTCGGGACCGATGGGTCGCCGATCGCGCCGAGGAGGATGGCGTCGTGGGCCCGGATCTCGGCCAGGACGCTCTCCGGCAGGGTCTCGCCAGTGGCGTGCCAGCGCCGGGCGCCGAGGTCGTAGTCGGTCGTCTCGATCGTCAAGCCGCTGGGGCCGGTGACGGCCTGGAGGGCTTTGAGCCCCTCCGCGACGACCTCCGGTCCGATGCCGTCACCACCGATCACCGCGAGATTCAGCGCGGTCAGGGGCGCCGTGGTGGTGGGGGCCGGTGGGGTCTCGGTCTGCAGCATGGCCATACCTCCAAGGGTAGGTCGGCGTCTTGCGGGATGGGACGGCCGTCTCAGATGACGAACGCCCACGTGGCTCACTCGTCCGAGTGGCCCTGGTCGCGCAGGTCCATGGACTCCTGCAGTGCCTGGCGGGCCTTCTGGGCCTCTTCGCTCATGATGATCGCTACTTTCGTCAAATCGGTTGCCGTGCAATGGTGTTCGAGGACATCGACCGGTGGTTGGGCCGGCGGTGCGCTCGGGCTCGAACCGGGTGGCGGTGAGCCGATGTCAGCGAGGGGCAGGCGCGGGATCACCGCGGCGAGATCGCTGACTAGGAGGATTCGCCGCGGCAGGCAATAAGGATGTGCTGACGCGTCATGGCGTCGAGATTACGTGGACGTCCACGTACATGAGTCGCTGATCCCACCATGCGGACGACCGAGTCAGAGGTTGACGACGGAGAACGTCTCGGCCTTGACGAGCTCGGCGATCTCCGCGGCGACCGGGACGGGCAGCGCGGCGTCGAGGTTGAGCAGCACCAGGGCGGCGTCCTGCTGCTCGTCGCGAGCCACCTGCATCCCGCCGATGTTGATGCCGGCGTCACCGAGCACCTGACCGACCTGGCCGACGACTCCGGGGCGGTCGGAGTAGACGAAGATCGCGAGATGGTCCGTCAACGGGACCTCGAGGTCGAAGCCGTTGATGCCGACGATCTTCGGGGTCATCCGTGGGCCGGTCAACGTGCCTGCGACCGACACGACCGAGCCGTCGGCGAGCGTCCCCCGCAAGGTCGTGACGTTGCGGAACTGCTCGCTGGCCAGGGCGGTGATCAGCCGGACCTCGCAGCCGCGCTGCTCCGCGATGACCGGGGCGTTGACGTAGGAGACCTGGTCCTCGACGACATCCTGGAAGAGTCCCTTGAGCGCCGAGAGCTTCCACACGCTGACGTCGTGCGCCGTGATCTCGTCCTTGACGTCGACGTCCAGCTGGACCGGCACCTGGCCGGCGATCGCGCTGAAGATGCGACCGAGCTTCTCCACCAACGCAATTCCGGGACGCACCTCCTCGTCGATGGCTCCCCCGGCGACGTTCACGGCGTCAGGCACGAGGTCACCGCCGAGAGCGAGCCGCACCGACCTCGCCACGGAGACGCCCGCCTTCTCCTGCGCCTCGTCGGTGGAGGCGCCGAGGTGAGGCGTCACGACCACGGACTCGAAGGCGAAGAGCGGTGACTCGGTCGTCGGCTCCTTGGCGAAGACGTCGATGCCGGCGCCAGCGACACGTCCGTCCCGCAGCGCGTCGGCGAGTGCCTGCTCGTCGACGATGCCGCCGCGGGCCGCGTTGATGATCCGGACGGTCGGCTTGACCTTGGTCAGCGCCTCGACCCCGATCAAGCCCACGGTCTCGGGGGTCTTGGGCAGGTGCACGGTGATGAAGTCCGAGACGGCGAGCAGCTCGTCCAGGCTGAGCAGCCTGGCCCCGATCTGCGCCGCGCGCGCCGGTGTCGTGTAAGGGTCGTACGCGACGACCTGCATACCGAAGCCCTTGAGCCGCTCGGCGACGAGCGCGCCGATGCGGCCGAGGCCGACGATGCCGAGGGTCTTGTCGAGCAGCTCGACGCCGCCGTACTGGCTGCGCTTCCACGCCCCGGCTTTCAGCGCTTGGTTGGCCGGGGCGATGTTGCGAGCAGTGGCCAGCAGCAACCCGATAGCGAGCTCTGCCGCTGACGTGATGTTGGACGTCGGGGCGTTCACGACCATGACACCCGCCAGGGTCGCGGCGGGGACGTCGACGTTGTCGAGACCGACGCCCGCGCGGGCGATCACCTTGAGCCGGCGGGCGACCGCGATCGCCTCGGCGTCCATCAGCGTCGCGGACCGGATGAGGACGGCGTCAGCCTCGGCGAGCGCCGGAAGCAGGACGGCCCGGTCGGCGCCGTCGCAGTGCCGGACCTCGAAGTCGGGCCCGAGGGCGTCGATCGTGGCGGGAGAGAGCTCCTCGGCGATGAGGACGACGGGCTTGGTCACGAGGCGGTCCTTCGGAAGGGGGGTGGGCCGATCGGAGTTTAGGGCCGGCGGCGGCCGCCCCTGAACGTCTCGATCGACATCCGCAGGATGATCAGCAGGGCGACGACGACGATCATCACCCCGGCGATGACGGCCGGCCGGATCCGCGACTCGACGAG
>NZ_JANXRJ010000216.1 GCF_025353065.1 Lapillicoccus sp. | reverse complement strand
GCACCTGCGAGGACTCCTGGCTCGCGGCGGTCGAGGCAAGTGAAGAGTATGGGCGTATGTGCGGCAGCCACGGTGAGCAGATCGACCTCTCAGCCCTCCAGCTCTCAGCCCTGGATCTCGAGTCGGGGAGCCCGGGCCGTGGCCGCCGTGGCGGCCCCCGCGGAGCGTCTCGCCCGACCCGCCGACAGGTCCTCGGCACCACGGCCGTGGCGGCCGCCGCCCTGTTCGGGCCGACCAGCACCCGCCGGGCCAACGCCGCCGAGGGGACGTCACCCACCGGAGCCCGCTCGGCCGGTCTCGTCCTGCCGGACGGGTCAACGAGCAGGCGCCATGCGATGCACGTGCACAGCAGCGGGTCGGAGGGATCCGGCTCGTTGGACGGACAGTTGACTCTCGCCGAGCGGAGTGGCTGCGACTTCTACTGGTCGACCGAGCACGACTGGCGGGTGTTCGCGCTGCCGGCGGACGGTCGCCTCCCGCGCGTCTTCAGGTTCACGACGCTGAGCTCCGGCGGGTGGCACTGGCAGCCGGCGAGCCGGGGAACGGCCGCCGTGAGCATCGCTGAGCTCATCCCCTGGGCCGGCTCCACAGCCCTCAACCTCCAGATCCAGAGCTCCCGCGCGGCGACCTACGGCCTGTCGGCCGTGACGTCGAACAACATGCTCGAGGGCAACGTCGTGGGGCGGCAGTTCGGTGGGCCGGTGACCATCCGCGGGCTGTCGGGCACGGCGTACTACGAGATCGCGCTGCAGTTCAGCCGGCATGGCGCCAACGCCCTCTCGATCGTCTACCGATTCGGCCCGACCCCCGATCAGCGGGTCCGGGTCGATGCGTCGACCGGCCACGTCTACACGCAGGTCACGGCCGGCCAGACGATCACCCCGATGGTCACGCCGCTGGACGACCTCCAGGCCTTCTTCGGCACCGAGATCGTCGCCGGCGACAACTCCGTGACCGCGATCAACCTCCAGGTCAGCAGCGTGAACGGGGCGATCGACGTCGTCGTCCCCCGCCTCGACTGTCCCCGGAACATCGTCGGGCAGGACGCGTTCGACGCCCTGAACGCCGTGTTCGACGCGGTGGCGGCGGCGCACCCGCTGGTGACGAGGCGGGTGGGTCTCGAGATCTCCGGCACCTATGACCACCTCAACTGGTTCGGGCCGGACGCGACCAACATCGTCACGGTCGACGGGGGGCTGGAGCAGGTCGTCGCCCAGATCAAGGCGGGCGGCAGCGTCGCCAACTACAACCACCCCTACGGCACCCTGCCCAGGCCGCGGGACGCCCGCCGCATCCTCGCGGCCTTCCAGTACCTCTGTCCGAGCCGAGTGTGGGGGGCCGACGTCCTCGAGCTCGGGTATGACGCCCGCGGCGGGATGACCCTCGATGACCACCTCACCCTCGGTGACCTGCTCTGGTGCAACGGCGTCGTGATGACGGCCAACGGGGTCAGCGACGACCACTACGGCCGGACCTGGTCCGAGACGTTCCTGACCCAGCTCTGGGGGGCCGGGACGCAGGCCGCAGAGCTGCAGGCGCTCCGGGCGGGCCGCGCCACGGTCACGCGGGTGGGTTACGACGGAGACCTGGTCGTCAGCCTCGACGGCCGACCGATGGGGTCCGTGCCCGTCAACTCCTCGAGGAAGCCCGGAGAGCTGACCATCACGGCCACCAACCTGCCGTCGACCTCCAAGATCCAGGTCGTCCAGGGGCAGATCGTCGACCTCGGGCTCGGTCGCACGGCCCCGTCCACCTCGGTCGTGGAGCTGATGCCCTGGCAGTTCGTCGGTGGATCGGCCTCGCTCAGGGTCCCCGGCGGGAACGCCTACTACCGCGTCGCGCTCGTCGACGCCAACGGCTCCATCCGGTCCTTCACCAACCCCGTGTGGTCCGGCGTCCCAGACCTCTCGGTGGTGCCGCGAGAGCGCCTCGTCGGCTGAAATCCCCCGCGAAAGCCAGCGCTCAGTGCGCCGCTGGCGGCGGTGCGGCATTCGCCCGCACGACGCCCTCGAGGTCGACGAGGACGTCGGCCGTCCCGGGGGCGGCGTTCCACAGCGTGATCGACCCGTCGCTGCTGACCGGGACGACCATCGCGGCAGCGATGGTCTGACCGGCGGGGAAGTTGAGGTTGGAGGTCGCGGGCCGGGGGGTCCCCGAGGCGTAGGCGGTGAGCCAGCCTCCGGCCCGTGGCGCCACCACCGTGACGTTCACGACCAC
>NZ_JANXRJ010000194.1 GCF_025353065.1 Lapillicoccus sp. | reverse complement strand
CGTGCTCTCACGACTGTCACCGGCCCGGCGCCGTTTCGTCCTCGGGCTCGTGGCGCTGCTCCTCGTGGCGGTCGTCGCCGTCGTCGTGAGCGCCCTGGTGCAGCGTCGTTCCTCGGCGCCGCCCGACCAGTCGCGGCCGGGGCCGGTGCTCCTGGTGCCCGGCTACGGCGGGTCCGAGGAGTCGCTGGCACCGCTCGCCACGGCACTCCGGGGCCGCGGTCGGGACGTCACGGTGGTGTCGTTGCCGGACCAGGCACGGGGTGACCTCGACGGGCAGACGCAGGCGCTCGGCGCAGCGGTGGACGAGGCGCTCGCGCGGACCGGCGCGGCCTCGGTGGACCTCGTCGGCTACTCGGCCGGGGGGATCGTCGCACGGTTGTGGGTGACCGAGGGCGGCGGCCGCAGCGTCACGCGTCGGCTCGTGACCCTCGGCTCGCCGCACCACGGCACGGAGATCGCCGCCCTGGGGACCGTCGTCTCCGGGACGTGTCCCACCGCGTGCCAGCAGCTGGCCCCGGACAGCGCCGTCCTGTCACGGCTCGACTCCGAGCCGCTTCCCGCGGGCGTCGTTCTCCTGTCACTGTGGTCGACCTCCGACGACGTCGTCCTCCCGCCCAGCTCTGCGGTCATCGCGGGTGTCCCGAGCCCCTCACTGCAGAGCATCTGTGCCTCGTCGAGGGTCCGGCACAGCGGCCTGCCCGGCGACCGTCTCGTGCAGGGCCTCGTCGTCGAGGCGCTCGGGTCGGGGCCGCTCCCGACGTGGACGACCACCGACTGCGCGCGGCTGAGCTCATGACGAACGAGGGCCTGACCGTCCGGGTCGAGGCTGGTCAGCTCGTGACGTCGCGGGTCGTGAAGTTGGCCCACGCGGCGAGGAGGAAGACCACGACGTAGACCGCCTGCAGGGCGACCCCGCGCTCGATGTTGCTCCACAGGACCGGGTCGCGGTAGAGGTCGACGAAGGACAGCCAGTAGCGGGTGGGCAGGTAGGGCTGCAGCGGCCGGGCGGCATCGACCGTGAGCAGCAGCGACGACCCGATGAGGAAGGCCATCGCGCCGAGGCTGGCCGACTGCGGGGAGTCGGTCAGGGTCGAGAGGAAGATCGCCAGGGCGGCGACGCCGAGCATCGAGATGGTGACGAAGGCGATCGCCACCGCGGTGCGCCAGGCGATGTCGCCAGGAGTGAGGACCGAGCCCGAGAGGCTGATCATGCCGCCGGCGAGAGTGCCCTTGCCGAGCAGCAGCCGCCCGACGAGGAAGCCGATCGCCGCGACGGACAGCACGGCGGCGAGCACGAAGGCCGTGACGGCACCGAGCTTGCGGACCAACAGCCGGGTGCGTCCCACCGGCCGGATGAGCAGGTAGCGCAGCGTCCCCGCCTGCGCCTCGCCGGCGACCGACTCCCCGGCGACGACGGCGATGGCGATCGGCAGGAAGAGCGGCAGGACGATGGCGAGCGCGGCGATCGCGAAGAGCGACCCGTCGGCGACGACCGCCGACAGGAACGCCGGGCCCGAGCCCGGACGGGGAGCCAGACCGGTCCAGGCGAGCAGTCCGGCGACGATCGTCGGCAGGAGGTTGAGGAGCAGCAGCGAGACCCAGGTGCGGCGCCGGCCGAAGAGCTTGACCAGCTCGACGTTCCTCACGTCGGCACCTCGTCGGCAGCGCGGGCACGGGTGCGTTCCTCGATGACGTCCTCTAGGGTGCGGCGTTCCGGTCCGAGCTCGCGCACCCGGATGCCCTCGGTGACGAGGTGGGCGTTGAGGCGGATCGGGTCGTCCGCCCGCACGAGCAGCCGTTCGCCGTCATGGTGCTCGACGGCCGACCCGAGCAGGCTCACGGCCGAGTCGGCGTCGGGAGTGACGACGAGAGTGAGACCGGTCGGCGTCCGCAGCGTCTCGAGCGCCTCCTGGAGCACCAGGTGCCCGCGGTCCAGCAGACCGATCCTCGTGCAGAGCTGCTCCACCTCGGCGAGCAGGTGGCTGGACAGGAAGACCGTCGTACCCGTCGCGTGCAGTCGGAGCAGCAGCTCACGGATCTCGCGGATGCCCTGGGGGTCGAGACCGTTGGTGGGCTCGTCGAGCACGAGCAGCTCGGGCTGGCGCAGCAGCGCCGCAGCGAGGCCGAGACGTTGCCGCATACCGAGGGAGTAGGCCCGCACCGGTCGCCGCCCGACGGCGCCCAGGCCGACCATCTCGAGCACGTCGTCGGCCCGGCGCGACCGGTCGCGGCGGCCGCCGCCGTGCGGCCCGGACGGGGCACGACCGCTCGCGTCGTGGATGACGAGGTTCTTGCGACCGGACAGGTGTCCGTATGCCGCTGGGCCTTCGACGAGCGCGCCGACCCGCGGCAGCACGTCGGCGGCGGCTTTGGGCATGGGCGACCCGAGGACCTCGATCCGGCCCGACGTCGCGAGGACGAGTCCCAGCAGGCACCGCACCGTCGTCGTCTTGCCCGAGCCGTTGGCCCCGAGGAACCCGTAGATGTCGCCGGCGCGCACGTCGAGATCGACGGCGTCCACGGCGGTGACCGAGCCGTACTTCTTCGTCAGTCCCTCCGTGCGGATGACGAGGGGACCACGGGAGGAGGCCGACTGGTCCGGCTCGACCCCGGTCCGGGTCTCGGGCGTCGTCGTCACGAGGACGCCGTCGCGGTGGGACGGAGCTGGGTCGCGGCCTGCGCCAACCCTTGGGGCGTCAGGGTGCCCGCGACGAGCCACGTCTGCCCGGTGACCTGAGGGTCCGTCACCAGGAGGCTCACGGGACCGACGGAGATGGCGGTCCCCTCGGGCAGCTTGACCGCGGTCGAGGCGAGCCGTATCTGCTCGATCAGGGAACGGGCCGCTCGCTCGGGCAGTGCCCCGACCGCGATCTGGGTCACCCCGCTGCCGTACTGACCGATGCCCTCCAGCCCGGGCTGGGACGGGGTGCGGTCGAAGCCGAGCAGCCGGGCGGGAAGGTTGGTGTCGGGGATCTGTCCGATCGCGCGCACGAGGTCGAAGCGCTGTCGGGTGAACACGCGCGCTCCGGGTGGGGGGCTGAAGGCGACCTCCTGGACGCTGGGCTCCGTGTCGGTGAAGTCGAGGAACGTGCTGGACAGGGCCGCGGTGTCTCCCGTCCGGCCGAAGACCTCGACGAGCACCGGTATGCCGGAGGCCTGGTCGGCCCACACGTCCACCCGGGCGATGCTGCTCAACGGGTCACCCGTGGTCATCCGCAGCCCGTCGGCGGCCCGCCCGGCGACCCGGCGAGGAGGCAGGGTCGACACCTGCGCGGCGGTCGCCCCACTCAGCAGGCGCGCCGCCAGCTCCGGCGGCAGGGTGTCGCCCACCCGGGGCAGGCGGACGGCGCCGGTGACGTCGGGACCGGTGACGGCCACGTCGGAGTCCTCGAAGTCCCACACCTGCACCTCGGTCGGCGAGGTGCGCGTGCTGAGCTCACCGGCGGGTGTCACGGTGTCCGAGCGCCAGTCGTCCGCGCTGCGCCACCAGGCCCGGACCTGGGTGCGACCGCCCAGCAGCGACGCGACATCGGAGAGCTGGTCGGTGGTCGGGAGGGCGAGGGAGCCTGTCGACTCGGCATACCCGGAATACGGGTGGGTGCGCGATGCCCGGATCCGTTCCAGCAGAGCGGCGGCCGAGCCCGTGCCGCTCTGGCCCACCGGGAAGGCGCGCACCAGCGACGGGAGCCCGACGAGCACCGCCACGACCGCCGCGACGACCACCCAGCGCCACGTCCGTCTCATCGACGCACAGTACGTCAGCGACCTGTCCCGTCGACCGGGTGGCCGGAGACGTCATGGATTCGTAGGCGCAGCGGCCCGTTCCCTAGGATGGGCGGGTTGTCCTCGAGAGGACGGCCGTCATCGTCATCCGACCCGAAGGGGACCTTTCCGTGCTCCGCACCCACGAGGCCGGCACGCTGCGTGCCGACCATTCCGGCCAGGACGTCACGCTAGCGGGCTGGGTCGCCCGTCGGCGCGATCACGGTGGGGTGGCCTTCCTCGACCTGCGGGACGCCTCGGGCGTCGCCCAGGTCGTGGTGCGCGACGAGGTCCTCGACCAGGGCGGCGCGCACGACCTGCGCAACGAGTTCTGCGTCCGAGTGACAGGGGAGGTCCGCACGCGGCCGGAAGGCAACGTCAACCCCGACCTGCCCACCGGGGCCATCGAGGTCAACGCCGCGAGCGTCGAGGTGCTCAACCCCAGTGCTCCGCTGCCGTTCCAGATCGACGAGCGGATCACGGTGGGGGAGGAGTCGCGCCTGAAGTACCGCTACCTCGACCTGCGCCGGCCCGCGCAGGGCGCCGCGTTGCGGCTGCGGTCGAAGGTCAACGCGGCAGCGCGAACGGTGCTCGCCGCTCGCGACTTCGTCGAGATCGAGACCCCGACGATGACCCGCTCGACGCCCGAGGGCGCGCGCGACTTCCTCGTGCCCGCGCGGCTCAACCCGGGCAGCTTCTACGCGCTTCCGCAGAGCCCGCAGCTGTTCAAGCAGCTCCTGATGTGCGCCGGCTACGAGCGCTACTACCAGATCGCGCGCTGCTTCCGCGACGAGGCCCAGCGCGCCGATCGCCAGCTCGAGTTCACGCAGCTCGACATCGAGATGAGCTTCGTCGAGCGCGAGGAGGTGCTGTCGCTCGTGGAGGGGCTGTACGCCGAGATCTGGAAGCAGGTCGCGGGCGTGGAGGTCGAGCTGCCCTTCCCGCGGCTCTCCTACCACGAGGCGATGCGCCGCTATGGCTCGGACAAGCCCGACCTGCGCTACGGCCTCGAGATCGGCGACGTCAGCGAGGCCGTCGCGGGGTCGGAGTTCGGGGTGTTCCGCTCAGCGGTCGAGGCGGGCGG
>NZ_JANXRJ010000008.1 GCF_025353065.1 Lapillicoccus sp. | reverse complement strand
CCCAGCCAACGAACCCGGCGCACCCGGCATACCGCCGTCCGGGCCGCGGCCACCCGACGCAGACGCGTCGTGACCGGCGCCTGCTTCCTCGGGTGGGTTCGTGTCCATGCACCAACCCTAGGACCGACCACCGACAGCCCTTCGCGACCAGCGCGAGTCCACGAAGTACCGGATCCCGTTGTCCACATGGGGTATTCGCCACCCAAAGTTGTCCACAGCCAACGAACCCAGGGTTGACAACCAGCCCCCGACGTGGCCAGCCCAGGGGCGGCGGAGGGCCCGCGCCCTTCGGCCACTAGCGTCGATGTATGCGCGTCGTCGTCATCGGTGGCACGGGCCACATCGGTACCCATCTCGTCCCCGAGCTCGTCACCCTGGGGCACGACGTCGTCGTCCTCAGCCGTGGCGCACGGGAGCCCTACCGGCCGCACGGAGCCTGGGCCTGGGTCGAGCGCCGGACCGTCGACCGGGAGGCCGGCGAGGCGGACGGCACCTTCCCGGCACTGGTCGCCGACCTCGAGGCCGACGTCGTCGTCGACCTCACCTGCTTCACTGTCGACAGCGGGGCAGCCCTCGCCGACGCGCTCGACGGCAGGGTGGGTCACCTCCTCCACTGCGGCACGATCTGGGTGCACGGCCCGAGCGCCGAGGTTCCGACGCGCGAAGACGCCCCGCGCCGCCCGTTCGGCGACTACGGCATCGCCAAGGCGGCCATCGAGGCCCACCTGCTGCGACGATCGCACACCGGCGGACTGCCCACGACGGTCATCCACCCGGGTCACATCTGCGGGCCGGGGTGGGTCCCGATCAACCCGGCCGGGCACCTCGACCTTGCCGTCTTCCAGGACCTCGCGGACGGTCGCCGAGTGACCCTGCCCGGCCTCGGGATGGAGACCCTCCAGCACGTCCACGCCGCCGACGTCGCGGGCGTCTTCCTCGCCGCGATCGCCAACTGGTCCGTCGCGGTCGGCGAGAGCTTTCACGCCGTGGCCTCGACGGCGATGACCCTCCGCGGCTATGCGGAGGCGGTGGCGACGTGGTTCGGGAGCGAGGCCGACCTCGCCTTCCTGCCGTGGGACGAGTGGGCCCGCACGGTCACAGCAGACGAGGCGCGCACGACCCGTGACCACATCGAGCACAGCCCCCACTGCTCGATGGAGAAGGCGGAGCGGCTGCTCGGCTTCCACCCTCGCTACTCCGCCTGGCAGACCGTGGTCTCGGCGCTCGAAGCGTTGGTGGACGACGGTCGGTTGACGCGCCCCGACGCCAGGGGGTGACTGCGTGGGTGGAGCGGGTGGTCAGAGCTGAGCGAACGATTTCAGCTGCATCATGGTGAGCACCTGCGTCCGCAGCGCCGGGCACTGCTTGGCCGTGGCGTCGTCCAGGGCCATGCCGTCGGGCGTGAGGCCGTGGCTCGTGAAGAAGGTGTACAGGCCGCCGGCCAGGTTGGCTTGGACCCCGGCCGGCGTGCCGATGGCCGTGAGCGCCGGGATCTGGCTCTGGAGATACGCACAGGCCTCGGCGGAGGGATAGGCGCCGGCCGAGGTGGCCGCGACATCCGACGGGCTGGGTGACACGGGTATGCCGGTCGCCGCGGTCGCCGCGGACGGCGTGGAGGGCGCCGAAGCCGTCGAAGAGGCCGGCGCGGGCGAGGTGGGGGCAGGAGCAGAGGTGGAGGAGCAGGCGGAGAGGCACAGCAGTGCCATCACCAGGGCGGGTGCTGCGGTCCATCGGGTCACGGTCGGTCCTCAGGTTCTCGTCGTGGCGAGTCCGCTCGGTCGCGGACGCGCGGATCCTGGCGGGCCAGCGCCGGCCCAACCCACACGGGCCCAGAATCCAGAGGGGAGAGCACTTTCCCAGCCCCGTGATACGTGGTGGCACCTTATCGACAGGACTGCCTGACGCGCGGTCTCGCGAGCGTCACGTTTCCGTCAGGGCTTCCCCGGATGCGCTACGGGTCGCGCGGAGGTGGGCGCGGACGTCCATCAGGGCGAAGCCGAGCAGGTTCAGCCCGGGCCACGAGCGGGGGTCGGTTGCCCGGTCGTCGTCGGCGGCGAAGCCGATGCCCCAGATCCGGTCGACCGGGCTGGTCTCGACGAGGACCTGGTCACCCGTGCCGAGGAGGAACCGGGCCAGCTCGGGGTGCTGGTCGAACTTCGCGAGGTTGCCGGCCACCACTGCGGCATAACGGTGCTCGCTCCAGAGGCCACTGTCGAACCCGGTCACCTCCCGGCCATAGGCCTTGGCCTGCTCGGGGTCGGTGGCCCCGAGGATCCGGTCCGCAGCAGCGACGTCGGCAAAGAGCACGGCCTTGCGCCACATCATGTAGTGCTCGGACGTGGCGAACCGCTGCCCCTCGGTCTCGAACTCCGAGGGCCACCACTGGCTGAGGCAGCCCGGACCGGCCATGCCGTCCGGCTCGGCCTGATGTCCCGAGAAGCAGAGGTAGTCCACGGGACGGCCGGAGTCGACAACGCTCCTCAGCTCGGTCACGGATGACGGGTGCACGCCAGGCATGGAGCCAGCCTCGCAGTGCATCGCTCCTCACGCACCACTGATGATCGCGACGGCCTCCGCGACGTTGTCGACGACGTGGACGGCTGCGCCCATCGCGTTCCCCACCCCCAGCCCGGCCAGCAGCGCGGCCACCGGGAGGGTCTCCGTCCACTGCTCGCGGCCGACGAGCACGAGCGGGGGCAGGGGAGCGTCCGGCGCCGAGTAGTAGAGGCGGGTCGCCAGCTGGAACACCTCCTGGACGGTCCCAGCAGCCCCGGGCAGCACGACGACGCCGGCGTTGCAGCGGGCCAGCAGGCCGTCCTCGCGGATGGCGTTGGAGAAGTACTTCGCGATCCCCTCGGCGAAGACGTTGGGCGGCTCGTGCCCGTAGAACCACGTGGGGATGCCGAGCGACCTCGGCTGCGGTGACGGCTCGAGAGCCCCGGGTCGCAGCCGCGGTCCCGGTATGCCGCGTTGAGGCTCCGCCTGCCCCCCACCGGCCGCCGTGAAGTCGTCGAGCACCGCGAACGCCGCGCGGGCCCAGTCGCCGACGTCGGGCCGGAACGACCTGACCGAGCCCAGTCGCCCGAGCGCGTCGATGAGCGTCGCCTCCGATGGTGCCACCGCGCCGAGGTTCGTCGCCTCCATCGCCCCGGGACCGCCCCCGGTCGCGACCAGCAGCCCCGCAGAAGCGAGTTCGCGCCCGAGGCGCGCCGCGACGGCATACTCCTCGGAGCCGCGCTCGGCCGCATGCCCCCCCATGACGCCGACCACTCGCCGCCCGACCACCCACTCGTCGAGGGCGTCCGTGATGGAGTCGTCGTGGATCGCGCGCAGCAGCGTGGCGTAGGCGTCGTGCGCCTCGCGTGCGTCCCGGGACCACGAATAGGCCAGGGAGTCGGGCGTGCCGGCGTAGCCCCGGGGTCCGTCGAGCCCGGCATACAGCTCGGCACCCGTGTAGAGGTGGGCCCGGAAGACGTCGACCGGCGCGTCGGGATCGGTGGGGAAGATCATCGCGCCGCGTGAGCGGAGGTGGTCGGCGAGGGCCGGCGGCACGGTGCCACCGAGGATGACCAGCCCCCTCACGTCCGCGGCATAGGTCGCGCTGACCAGGGCCGCCGCGACCTCGGTGAGGTCGAGGTCCTGCAGCCGCAGACCGGTCAGTGGGCGGCCGCGGTCGAGCCAGTCGGAGAGAGCGGCGACGTCATGGATCTCCACTGCGGCATGGTGTCACGCGCGGTGGCCGACCCACCGTCCCGGACCGGTCCTGGTGACCTATGCCTCTATCCAGCCGCGTGCGGCGTGCGGCAGAGTCACAGGATGAGCACCCCCCTGGGCGACGGCGCCTACGCCAGCAGCTACGCACTCAGCATCGACGACCCCCAGGCGTTCTGGACGGAGGCCGCCCGGGGCATCGACTGGATCACCCCACCGACGCAGGTGCTCGACGACAGCAACCCGCCGTTCTACCGGTGGTTCCCCGGCGCCACCCTCAATACCTGCTTCAACGCCCTCGACCGTCACGTCGCGGCCGGACGCGGCGAGCAGGTCGCCATCCACTACGACTCGCCCGTCACCGACACGAAGCGATCCATCACGTATGCCGCGCTGCTGGCCGACGTGCGCCGGCTCGCCGGAGCGCTGGTGGGCGCCGGTGTGACCAAGGGCGATCGGGTCGTCATCTACATGCCGATGGTCCCCGAGGCGATCATCGGGATGCTCGCCTGCGCGCGGATCGGCGCCGTTCACTCCGTCGTCTTCGGCGGCTTCGCGCCGGCGGAGCTGGCTGCCCGGATCGACGACGCCCAGCCCAAGGTGATTCTCTCGGCCTCGTGCGGGGTCGAGCCCTCACGGGTCGTCGAGTACAAGCCCTTCCTCGACGCGGCCATCGCGCGCTCGAGCCACACGCCGGACGTCGTCGTCGTCCTCCAGCGCGAGCAGGCGGTCGCCCCGCTCGGGCCGCGTGACGTCGACTGGCAGGACTTCGTCAGCGGCCCCGCCGCCGAGGCCGGCGCCGACTACGTCGAGGTCGCGGCGACCGACCAGCTCTACATCCTCTACACCTCGGGCACGACCGG
>NZ_JANXRJ010000032.1 GCF_025353065.1 Lapillicoccus sp. | reverse complement strand
GTCGGCGATCCTCGCCGGGGGCAGAGGCAGGTAAAGCTTGCCGGCCTGACCTGCCCGGTGGCCCCGGCGGCGCGGGCGGCCTTGATCGCGTCGGTGATCATCCGGTCGGCGCCGTGCCCGGAGACAGGCGTTGCCCTTCCGGAGCCGGGACGCGGCGATGACCGGGGCGCACGTCGGCGACGACAGCGCCGCGATTTGAGCGTTGACGCCCTTGACCCCGGAGTACCCGTACGCGGCGCCCTGCTTCTTGTAGCCATCCACTCGTATGACCTGCCGGATGGTGTCGTCGATGTCGATGTTCGCCAACCCGTCCACCCCGGCCAGCAGCCGCGGAGACACAGCGGCGAGCCCGGCCAGCACCCGGGTGTGGACGGCGTCGAGCTGGCGGACATGCCCAAAGGTGAACGAGCGCAGGAACGTGCCCAGCCCTCACTCGCATGAGGGGGCCCGGACGTCGGTGAAGACCTTGGCCATCCCGCCGTGCCGCAGCACGTCGAGGTCAGCCGACAAACCCGATGCTGTCGGCGCCGGCGAGCATCCCCGCGACGATCCCGGCCGCTTTCACCGGCCCGTTCGGGCACGGAACGCTCAGATGCTCACCGAGCAGGTCGTGCAGCCCGGCTCTTTGCGCGAGTCGCATTACCGGGACCAGACCGGCCGAACCGATCAGGTTCGGGTCATCGAAAACTGCGGATACCTTGTGCGATGCTTGCACTTGTCGGATGCCCCTTCGGACGGTTCGGATCAGACCCTTAGCAAGTCCAATCCTTCCGCCCCACAGGGGCATTCGCATATCACGACCCGCCCAACCCGGCCACCAATCGGTGGATCAGGGCTCAGCGAGAGGTCAAGACCGGTCAATACCAGGCCCCGGAACGGGCCAGTTCTGACCTCTCGACAGGGCCACCCGGCATTTCTCGGGGGTGCGTCTTTCCGCCGCGTATGACCGTCTCACTCCGCAGCAAAAAGCCCACGTTCTCCGGGGGGAGAGTGGTCGTTGGGGGTGACCACTTGGCTCGGGCAGCCACTGGCGCTGGCCCCTCGGTAGTGATGACGGGAACGGGGGGGGCAGCTGGGCGAGGGGGCTTGGGCCGTCGAGCGAGCAGGCGGCTGCGGTTCCGTCGGCCGCGCGGATCTCGAGGCCCACGCCGGAGGGGAGCGGGGCCAAGATGTAGAGGAGGATCGATGCCTTCGTCCTCGTCGAGGACGCGGTGAGTTGCCGGATAGCTGCTTGCAGTTGTGTCGCGGTGTATTGCAGGCAAGTGACGTTCAAGGGGTAGATCTCTCGCGCTTGGTCGATGGCATCCCGAGATAGAGGGTCGCTGGGGGTTGCGGCGTAGTTAGATAGTGCTGAGTGCCGTCTCACGAAATCTGACGTGATGAGAGCTATCGGCGATCACGAATGGCGTTTGTGGCACGGTGGAGCTAGGCGGGTTTAAACGGGTCTGGGGATTTTGTGACGACGTAGTCGTCAAGTTCTAGTGTCGCGTGTCGGAAATGAATTTCTAGTCTCGGGTTGAGACAATGAGTCATGTCGCGAGTGGAGCCGTTGGTGTTGCGGGCTGGGGACGAGCAGGTCCTGCGGGGTCCTGCGGGGGTGGCTGCGATCCTCGACGGTTCAGGCGGGGTTGGCGCAGCGGGCGCGGATCCTGGTGCTGGCGGCCGAGGGTCACAGCAACTCGGAGATCGGCCGGCGAGTGGGGGTCAGTCTGCCGACCGTGCGCCTGTGGAGGAACCGTTACGTCACAGGCGGATTGGAGCAGCTGGACGACCTGCCCCGCTCGGGTCGCCCGGCGCTGCACGGCGAGCAGGTCGTCATCGCGGCCACGCTGGAACCGCCGCCGGACAAGCTCGGGGTGACGCACTGGTCGGCCCGCCTGCTGGGCGACCACCTCGGGGTCAGCTTCGCGACGGTCGCCCGGATCTGGTGCCGGTGGGGACTGAAGCCGTGGAAATCGGAGACGTTCAAGTTCTCCACGGACCCGGAGCTCGAAGCCAAGATCCGCGACGTCGTCGGGCTCTACCTCGCCCCGCCGGCGAACGCGGTCGTGGTCAGTATCGACGAGAAAACCCAAATCCAGGCCCTCGACCGGACACTCACGAGGCTGCCGATCCTGCCGCTGCGGCCGGGGATTCCGGAGAAGCAAACCCACGACGACAAACGCAACGGCACGACCACGTTCGCGGCGCTCGAGATCGCGACCGGGCTGGTCACCGACCGCTGCTTCCAGCAGCACACCAACAAGGAGTTTCTTGCTTTCTGAAGCAGGTCGCCCGCGCCTACCCGCGAGTCCAGCTGCACGTCGTCTGCGACAACTACGCCACCCACAAGCACCCCAACGTCCAAGCCTGGCTGGCCAAGCACCCTCGGGTCCACATGCGCTACACCCACCACGGACCAACGTGGGCGAAAGAGGTTGGTCGCGACATGTCCACCTCACGGCATCTTTTCTGCTTACTCAGGTAGGAGGCACGTCTACTTGGAGGCCCACAATGCCCACTCCCCATCTACCTGCGAGCTCGTCCCGGAACAGCCTGCGGGCTCTCGAGGACCTCGCTCTGCGTCCGCTGCTCGGCATCGAGGAGGTGGCTCAGATCCTCGGTCTGCCCAGGGCAACCCTCTATCGGTGGCACTCGTTGAGTACGCCCGAGACGCCGATTGGCCCTCGGGCGTTCAGGGTGGGACGGTACCTTCGGTACACGCTCGGGGACGTCAGCAGCTACATCGAGGGGCGCCGCTCCTCCGCCTCCTGACGGCGGTGTCGGTAGTCTGCCCGCCGCAGTCCTGCGAGCCGTCGGATGACAGGAGGTCCGTCGTTGGCGACAGTGGTGACGCGGCAGGGTACCGACGGCAAACCTCGCTATGACGTCCGTTATCGCGACCCGGCGGGGGTACAGAGGAAGCGAAGCTTCAGGAAGAAGGGTGAGGCCACGGCGTACTCCGCGACCGTGGAGGCGGACAAGCTCCGGGGTGCGTACGTCGACCGGAATGCCGGGCGGGAACTGTTCCAGGTTCACGCGGAGCGGTGGCTGAGCGCGCAAGTCTTCGCGCCGAACACGAGAGCGGTCGTCACGTCCCGGCTGAAGAACCACGCGTACCCGGTGCTGGGGGCAAAACCGTTGGCGTCGATCCGACCGAGCACCGTTCAGGCGTGGACGAGGTCGTTGTCCGCTCTGGCGCCGTCGACGCAGCATGCGGTCTACGGGCATGTCCAGGCGATCCTCACGGCAGCGGTCGACGACCAGCTCATCGCCCGCAACCCGTGCAAGGCGCCTTCGGTCACACGACCGCGCAACCGTTCCCCGAAGATCACGGTGTGGCCGCGCGAACGGGTTCCCGCAATGGCGGCAAGTCTTCCGGAGAGGTACCAGGTCGTGGTGCCCATCGGTGCAGGCTTGGGCCTGCGTCAGGGTGAGATGTTTGGGCTTGCTGTCGAGGATGTCGACTTCTTGCGGCGGGAGGTCACGGTCCGTCGTCAGGTGAGCCTGGCACTGTCGCGGCAAGTCTTTGCGCCGCCAAAATACGCGAAGACACGCATGATCCCGCTGGCGCCCTCGGTCGCGGAGGCCATCGCGGCGCACCTGGCCCGCTACCCCGCCATCGAGGTGACGCTTCCCTGGGTCGAGCACGACGGGCCGCCGGTGACCGTCCGCCTCATCTGTCACACCCGGGAGCGCAAGGCCATCAACCGCAACTACTTCAACACGGTCTGGCACACGGCGCTGCGGGGCATCGACGTGGAGCCAGGGCGGCAGAACGGCTGCCATGCCTTGCGGCACTTCGCGTCGGTCCTCCTCGACGCCGGCGAGTCGATCAAGGTGGTGTCCGAGCACCTGGGCCACACCGACCCGGGGTTCACGCTCCGCACCTACACGCACTTGATGCCGGACACGCGGGTGCGCTCGGTGCGGGCCATCGACGGGGTGTTTTCGTCGGGATGTGCCATGGAAGTGCCATCCGAGGGTGGGGCCTGAGGAGAACGTGCAGGTCAGCGGCCTCTTTGAGGTCCTGTCAATGGTGTACTACGACATCTGACGCTCTGAGCCCGCTGACCTGTTGCTTTGCCAACGCGACGAGACTGTGGGCGCTCGCAGTCGCGTCGCGTGAGGATGGGTGCGCCGCCGAACATACAAAGGGCCCGACGGGCGCGGCATACAGGGACAGAACCGGACACGATCCGGCCCTCTGTATGTTTGGCTGACCACCCATCCTCCAGGCCGCCGTTCGTTGGGAAGTATGGAGATGCAGCTAGTTGTCGGGGTTGTTCACCAAGCTGATGAACACCGTCGAGCCGCTCATGACCGTGTCCCCCGGCTTGGGCGTCATGGAGATGACGGTGCCCGTGATCCCCGTGCCCACGACCCAGTCGAGCGAGACATTGAGCCCGAGCGACGATGCGGACGGAATGGTTCCGTCGCCGCTACCGATTTCGATGTCCTCACCGAAGGTCCAGTGAGGAAGGACGACCGGGACAGGAACGGGGTTTGACTTGAGCTCTTCTGGGAAGATGCTCGGTGGGACGGACGTGGGGAAAGTGCCTCCGTGTCCTTGAGCCCAATCGGAGGGCATCACCGCTTGCGCGGGATGGTCGATGGCTCCGCTGGCGATGGTGTCGAGATCCGTTTGGACGTCGGCGATGAAACGCGCGAAGTCTGTCGGGCTGGCCGATTTGCTCCAGTCGTAGTGCGTGGCGTGGTCGCGGTACCAGCAGAGTTGGTTGAGCTGATCCAGCAGGGTCAGCCGGGCCGTCGCGCAGGTCCTCAAGATGTCTTGGGCATGTTCGAGGTCAGCGCTGTTCGGTGGGAGCGGCCCCTCGACGATGGAAAGGGGTGACAGGAGCCACTGGTAAGGGCGCGCGTTGGCGGTCGGATCGTCGTGCATCGCGCTCATCCAGTCATTGGCGCTCTGCAGGAGCTCCGAGGGGTCGCTCGGGTCCTTGATGGTGATCTTCGGGCCACCAGCGGAATATATTCTGCAGTACACCGAGACGTTGGAGTCTTGGCACACGTTCTTGAAGGACGTGCTTGCCGAGGCAGAGAAGAACCCGTAGGAGCCCTTCAGGCTCGCTTCGATCTTGGTGGCGTCGTCCTCGCTCTACGTCTGCACCTCGATCAGGCCCACGAACACCCCACCTCGACTCACTGCCCGGGCGAAAAGGGTTCCGTATCTTTCGGCGAAGACCTCGGGCTGGTCGACCATGGCGGCGGCTGTTGGCGTGAGCACGCAGTCGTCGATGCTGAGGTTGGCCAGATTGATGGTTGCGGCAACGCTCATGAACAACGAGGAAGCGTGGATGTGCGAGCTCTCCGAAAAGGAGAACTGAGCAGAGACACCGCCGAACGCACCGAAGCCATACGTAGCCTGCGCATCGATCCCCAGGCTGGTCTGGAGATCGTGGATCGACGTGACCCGACTGACCACGAAACCTTGACTCGACCCATCAGCCTGCTGAGGAGGTGTCGCGACTCCCGCAACGACATGGTCCTTGACGTCACCCGACAGCGGGTCGATCCCTATCCCGAAGTCGTATCCCAGTGCGTCTGGAACCATCATCTGATGCTGACTACCTGTGCTGAGCCCCGCGGACGATGTGGTCATGAACGGTCCTCCTGAACGACAAGTGCGTGGAGCGTCAGGGGCCCGTCCTGGAGCTGGACTCCTGGAACGCTCATTGCACATATGGAGCAGTGGCGACCTCCGACTGATACCGAGGTGTCGCGTCGGACTACCCCACGCGTGGTCTGATCGGGGCGGCAGCCGACGTGTCCGCGGCCCCGGGTGGCACCAGGCTGAAGGCGCCTTCCTCTTCCTGCGCGTTGTGCAGCCGGAGCACGGCATACAGCCCGTAGAGCAACCGCCGCAGCTCGACGATGTCCTCGCGCTCGACGCTCGAGGTGTCGAGTCCCACCAGGAGCAGCCGTAGTCGGGAGACCTGGTGCTCGATCTCTGCGTGGGTGCGGCTCATCGCGACGGTCCCCTCGCTTCCTCCCAGGGCCCGGTCCACCAGAGGGACGAGCAGCGCCTCGTCGGCTCGCTCGTGCGGAAGCAGTTCACTCTCCAGCCGGTCCAGGAGCAGCTGCAGCGGGGCGAGGTCACTGCTCTGCGTGGACAACGCGTCGGCGACCGAGCGGATCTGCTCGATCAGCGGGAGGACGGCGTCATGCTGGGCCCGCAGGAGCAGTGCAGTAGCGATATCGGCGGGTGGCATCGCGATGGTGTGGACCTTCCCCGGAAGGACGGCCCGCAAGGCGATGCCGATCGCCAGGACATCGATGACCTCCTGCACGATCGCTCCCGCAGCAGGCGGAAGGAGCCCGACGGCGGCCACACCCATCGCGACCAGGGAGAGGCCCATCCCGACGAGCACGGCCTGGAGGGCGATCCGCTTCGAGCGACGCGCGATGAGGATCGCATCGGCCAGGGCGTCGATGCGGTCGATCGTCAGGACGACGTCGGCGGCCTCGGACGACGCAGTGGCGCCACGGGCGGCAAGCGCCACCCCCACCCCGGCCGCCGCGAGCGCCGGAGCGTCGTTGATGCCGTCACCGACCATGATCGTCGCGCCATTCGCGGATTCGCGCTCGATCGCGGCCAGCTTGTCCGCCGGGTCACACTCAGCCAGCACCGTGTCCACGCCGATGATGCGCCCCACCATGTCGGCGATGTCGGCGCGGTCACCGGTGACCAGGACGACACGCGAGATCCCGGCCTCACGCAGCGCGCGCACCATCCGGGGCGCGTCGGGCCGGATCGCGTCCTCGAGCAGGAAGACGCCCGCGGGTTCGTCATCGACGGCGACGAAGACCGTGAGCGAGCCGTCGAGGTCGGCGCGCCGGCGCACCTGACGCACCCAGGTGGACGCGGCGTCGCCAACGATCCACGAGGCCTTGCCCACCTTCACCCGGTGGTCGCCGACACGACCCTCGAGGCCGTAGCCCTGCACCTCCCGGACGTCCGTGGGCATCTCCAGGAGCAGCCCGCGGCGAATGGCCCCGGTAACGATGGCGCTCGCGAGGACGTGCGCCGAGACCTGGTCGAGCGACGCGGCAAGCCGCAACACCTCGTCGGCGAGGTGGTCGCCAGCGGTGACGACGTCGGCCAACATCGGACGCCCCTGGGTCAGGGTCCCGGTCTTGTCGAAGAGCATCACGCGTCCACCGGCCAGGCGTTCGAGAGCGCCGCCGCCCTTGATCACGACGCCGATATGGGCGGCGCGGGAAAGACCGGACATGATCGCGATCGGCGCCGCCAGCAACAGCGGGCACGGCGTCGCGACGACGAGGACGGCGACCGCACGGACAGGGTCCCCGCTGAGCAGCCAGGACGCGCCCGCGAGGAGCAGCGTGAGCGGGACGAAGAGGACCGCGAACCGGTCAGCGGTACGCACGAACGGTGCCGAGGAGGCCTGGGCCTGCTGCACCAGTCGCACCACACCGGCATACGTGGACTCGGCGGCCGCCGCGGTCGCGACCAGCTCGAGAGGCGCACCCGCGTTGACCACGCCACTGCGGACGTCGTCGCCGGGCGACCGCTCGACCGGCAGCGCCTCCCCGGTGAGCGCCGACTCGTCCAGGGTGGCCGTGGACGACAGCCGCCCGTCCACCGGGACGATCTGCCCCGTACCGACGAGCAGTAGGTCACCGATGACGACCTCCTCCACCGTGACCTCGACGACCCCGCCCCCGACGAGCCGCCGGGCCGTGCGCGGGGCACGCTCGACCAGCAGGCTGAGCTCACGCCGCGCCCGGACGTCGGCCCGGGCCTCCAGGAACTGCCCGCTCGCCAGCATCACCGTGATCATGGCCCCGGCGAAAGGCTCGTTGACCGCCAGGGCTCCGGCCAGGGCGAGCACCGCGATGATGTCGACGCTCGGAGTGCGACGCCTGATCGCCCCGAGGGTCCAGAATATCGAGAACCCCAGGCCCAGTAAGGTCCCGGCGATCCACAGGACCCTCGCGGGCGTCGACGCCGACACCAGCCACGCCGCACCACCGGCGAGCAGGAGGGCGCCGGACGCGGCGAACAGCAGCGTGTGCTGATTCTCGACGATCCGGGTCACGGTGTTCGGACGTGTGGGGGGCACGACCTCATCGTCGGTCGACCCACCGCCTGGCGACAGGGACAAAGGGCCCGGCTCCTCAGGAGGAGAGCCTGCCCCGGCACCGAGCGACACCGACCGCTGGCACGGGCACGGGCCCCAGGTCACATCGCGGCGATGCGTCGCAGGTGACCCGCGAGGGCAGCGGCCCCGCCCTGCTGCTCGGCGTTCTGGGCCGGCACGTAGAGCTCGTAGCCGTCACGGTGGTCGCCGGCCGATGGCACCAGGAGGGTCCAGGCTGTCGTGATCCCCAGCCCCGGGGCGGCCTCCAGCGCGGCATACCACTGGTCGCGGGTGCCGTCCTCGGATCCCTCCTTGGACAGGCCGTCCTGGCGGTTGGTCGTCCAGTCGTACTCCCCCACCATGGCGACCTTGCCCGCCTGACCAGCGAGGTCGACGGCCTGGCGGACCGCGCCGATCGAGCGCGGGTAGCCATGCACGCCAACGATGTCCACGTCATCGCAGTCGAGCGACGCCTTGCACTGCGAGAGCCACAGACCCGCCGCGGGGTCGATGACGAGCACCGCGGGAGCGACGGACCTGACGACAGCCGCCATCTGCCGGGTCCAGTCCCGCGGGACGTCGTACATCTCGTTGCCGAGCTCGATCGCGAGGATCGTGGGGTCGTCGGCGTAGCGCAGACCGCTGATGCTGCTGCGGTGGCCGAGCCAGGCGACGAGGTGGTCGCGAAAGGCGTCACGGACGCGCTGGTCGCGGTAGAACGCGGAGCGGGCGGCGCGCTCGGACAGGGCGCGACCCAGCACCAGGCGCGCGAGCTCGACCCCCGAGCCGTGGTAGCTGTTCCACCGATCCGACATCACGGCGACCAGCCGCTGCCCGCGACGCCCCGCGCTGTCGACGACCCGGTCGAGGTGCGCCCAGACGTCGTCCCGGTAGACCCCCGGGCGGGGCATCAGCGTCGGCGTGCCGTTGCGTTCCGCATCACCGTAGGACGTCCCGAGGGTGTGCACCCGCACGACCGTGCTCCCGAGGTCCCGGGCGGCGGCGAAGAGGCTGTCGACCGTCGCCGAGGTCGGCAGCGTCGCGACCCCGCGGACCCGCGCGTTGTCGTTGAGCCCCAACCAGTAGGCGTTGACACCCGCGATCCTCACCGTGCGCCCGGCAGCCACCAGACGGGTGCCGTCGCGGACGACGCGGCGGGAGGGCCGCAGTCACCTCACCCGGCCGGTATGCCGCGTGAGCACCACGACCGATCGCAGCGGCTCCGAGGGCCGCACCGAGGACGCTACGGCGGGAGGGGGTGCTCACGGGGGTGAGGAGGAATGGCGCACGCGGGACAGCCACGACGGTGTGGGCTGCAGGGACGTGGTCACAGGCACATGCTCCCCCCACATCGCCCCGGCCGCATCTCGAGGGTTGCGCCACACGGGCATCGCCACACGGGCAAACAGCGCCCTCAGCCCGCGGTGCGGACCGTCGCTCGGTCGACCTGGACGAGACCGATGCCGTCGACGGTGAGCCCGGGCAGCCTGATGGCCCAGGCCTGTCCGTCGTCAGCACGCACGGTGACGGTCCCGCCGGTCGTGAGGTCGACCATCCCCGTGACGGTCGCGTCACCGACCCATCTGAGGTGCTCCAACCGCACCACGCGGCCACCGTCGCCGACCACAACCTGTCCACCGCGCAGGCCCGCGTCGGTGCGGCCGGCCACGACGGCATACCGGTATGCCGCGTCGAGCACGGCTCCCCACGCGACGCTCGCCGCCCGTCGGGCCGCCGCGCTCGGCGACCCGGCAGCCACCACACCGGGCGAGGCCTGTCCGAGCGTCGTGGGGAAGCCGGCCCGGAGTACCAGCGGCGCGACGGAGGCGAGGCAGCGCGGCCCCACGACCCGGTGCGACGCGATGAACGTCCGCACCGCCGCGGCCCCACAGGTCGTCTGGGCGTCCTCCAGGGCGACGAGGTGGGGATTGTTCGCCGCCTCGAGCACCGTTGCGGTGGAGCCGATCTGGCGGGCGACGTGCCGCGCGCCGAGGTCGGGCGTGAGCGAGTCGAACTCGCCGGTGAGGACGAGCACGGGCACGTGGCCGGGGTCGAGCGGAGCGCCCGCCCGCACCGGAGGGTCGAGGGCGCCGACCGGCGCCGGCCAGGTGAGGCACCCGGCATACGTCTCCGTGTAGTCGAGCATCGACGTCCACTCGGACGCGGTGAACGGGGCGAACCAGGACGGGTCGGCGCCGGCGACGGCCGACGCGAGCTGGGCCCGCCGGGTCGCAGTCGCCGCCCGCATGTCGAAGAGCTGGGGATAGTCGGTGCAGGCGACGGCGAGGTAGGCAGCGTCGGAGTAGGAGCGCGCCGGCCCGTCGTAGTCGCCGTAGTCGTAGCCGATGTCCTGCGCGTAGAGGCGCATCAGCGGCAGCGGGTCTCCCGCCAGCGCCGCGCGGACCGCGGGGTCGAGCTGCCGGTAGACCTCGGCGTCGTAGCCGGCGTCGTTGACCATGTTGACGAGGGCGCGCACGTCGACGGTGACCGGGCGACGGGTCCCGTCGGTGGCGGGCGCGAGACCGCTGACCGGGTGAGCGCGCAGCCGTTGCACGAGGCGGCCGATACGGTCCCAGCTCGTCCCCGAGGCAGGTGTCTGAACTGCCGCACAGGCCGCGGAGCGTTGGCACGCGAGGTCGAGCGCCCGGTGGGCAACGACGGCCGAGGTGCGGTACCACGGGTCCAGCCCGACGGTCTCGTAGGTCGAGTCGAGCGTCACCGTGCGCAGCAGCTCCGGGTGGCGGGACATGAACGACTGCGCGAAGTACGAGCCGTAGGAGTCGCCGTAGAGGTCGACGGGCTCGGTGCCGAGCCGCCGGACGACCGCGGCCGTGTCCTCGACCGTCGCGGCCGTCGTGAACAGCTGGGACCCGTGCTGCCAGGTGCCGTCGGACCGGCGCCACGTGTGGTCGAGCCGGTCACCGCAACGACCGGCCGCGGCGAGCAGGGCGGGGCGGGCGGCCGGCGGCGCGAGGTCCTGCAGCGGACGGCAGTCGATGACGGCGGAGCGGCCGGTGCCGCGCGCGTCGACGAGCAGGAGGTCGTGATCGTCCAACACCGGCCCGAGCATCGACACGAAGCCGGCAGCCGTCCCCGTGGCGGGGTAGCCCGGTCCCCCCTCCTGGGTCAGGACCGCGCCGACCGAGCGCCCCGTGGCGGGCAGCCACGCGAAGCCCACGCGGATCTCCGCCGAGCCGCGATCGCTCCGGTCGAGCGGCACGGCCAGCGAGCCGCACCACGTTAGCCGCCCGCACCGAGGTCGCACGGCTGGAGCAGCGCACCGCCCACTACCAGGTCGGCGGACGGATCGGCTGGCGGCAGAGCGCTGCTCGCCAACACCGCGGCCGGTGGCGGCGCCGCGAACGCGACCGGGGTCGTCCCGACGGCGGAGCAGATCAGAGCCGCGGCCACCACGGCTGCCACGGCGTCGGCCGTCCGTCGACGCGGTCGACGGGTCCGACGGGTTGGACGGGTTGGACGGGGCAGGCGCAGGTGGAGCACGGACGGAGGCTACTCCGAGCCGGGTCCGGCGGTGGCCCGGTTGGGCGTGGTCTCCCACCCGGCGGGCGCACCGCGGCTAGCCGACCGGAGCCGCCACCCGGCTCGCGGTCATCCGGTGCTGACCGCTGCCGACCGTCACGTCCTCGACACCGGGCAATCGGACGAGCGCCGTGGCCCCCTCGGGGATGCCGACATCGAGGGTCAGCTGCCCGTCGTCGTCGGTGCTCCACCGGGTCGTGATCGGCCCCTGGGGCGACTCGAGGGAGGCCGCGGCCCACGTCAGGCCTCCGCCGGGTAGCGGCGCGACCAGCACCTGCTCGTAGCCGGGCGTGAGCGGGGCGATGCCCCCGATGGTCCGGTGCATCCAGTCGGCGACGGCGCCGAGCGCGTAGTGGTTGAAGCTGGTCATCTCCCCCGGGTTGATCGAGCCGTCCGGGAGCATCGAGTCCCACCGTTCCCACACCGTCGTGGCGCCCATCGTCACGGGATAGAGCCACGACGGGCACTCCCGCTCGAGGAGCAGACGGTAGGCCTCGTCGAGGTGCCCGGTCGACGTCAGGGCCGCGGTCACGAACGGCGTCCCGGCGAACCCGGTGGAGACGCGGAAGCCGTTTCCCCGCACCAGCTCCGCGAGGCGGTTGCCCGCCACCACGACCTGGTCCGCACTGAGCAGATCGAACTCGATGGTCAGGGAGTAGACGGTGGCGCAGTCGCTCGTCACGCGGCCGCCATCGACGTAGTGCTCCTGGAAGGCGTCCCGGACCCGGTCGGCCACGGTGCCGAAGGAGGCCGCGTCCTCCGTGTTGCCGAGGAGGTCCGCCGTCGCGACGACCCGCCGCAACGTCCGGTAGTAGCAGGCCGTGGCCATGACCCCCGGGTCGGCGAGAGCGTCGAATGCCGAGTCCGGGGGCGCCTGGGGGTCGAGCCAGTCACCGAACTGGAAGCCGGTGTCCCACAACCCTGTCGGGGACAAGAGCCCCTCGACCCGTCGGGCGTGGGCAGTCATCGCCGGATAGTGCCGCTCGAGGGCGACCCGGTCCCCATAGGCCTCCCACAGGGCCCATGGCACCCACGCCGCCGCGTCGCTCCAGAGCGCAGTGCTGTCAGGGTCGGGGAAGTCCGGCGGGTTCTCCATGTACTTGAGGACGTCGGGGACCACGAACGGCACCAACCCGTCGGCCGCTCGTTGCTCGAGGTCGAGGTCGACGAGCCAGTCGGACAGGAAGCCCGAGACGTCATACAGGTATGCCGCGGTCGGGGCGAACGCCGCGATGTCGCCCGTCCACCCGAGCCGCTCGTCGCGCTGGGGACAGTCGGTCGGGACGTCGACGAAGTTGCCGCGCAAGCCCCACACGATGTTGCGATGCAGCTGGTTGAGCATGTCGTCGGAGCACTCGAAGGTGCCCGTGCGACGCAGGTCGGAGTGGACGACCACGGCCTCGAGCGAGGAGGTGCTGAGCTCGCCCGGCCACCCGGAGACCTCGGCATACCGGAAGCCGTGGAAGGTCTTGGTGGGCTCGAAGACGTCGACGCCACCGCTGAGCACGAAATGGTCGGTCGCCTTCGCCGTCCGCAGCGGCCGCGTCCCCAGCTCCTCGTGCTCGAGGACCTCGGCGTGCCGCATCGTGATGACGGTCCCGGCCTCACCCTGGAGCGTGAAGCGCAGCCAGCCGACGAGGTTCTGGCCGAAGTCGACGAGGGTCGCGCCGGAGGGCGAGGTCCAGATCTTCACCGGGCGGACGACCTGCTGGCGCGTGACCGGTGGCCCGATGTAGGGCTCCAGCCGGGAGGGGTCGTGCTCGACGACGTGGACCCCGGTCCAACCCTCGAGGCTCGCGCCGGGCAGGGTCCAGTCCGCCGACTCCAGCCGGGCGTCGATCGTCTGGCCGTCGTAGAGATCGTTGTCCAGGGTGGAGGACGGCCCGGCCCGCCACGAGGTGTCCGTGGGCACCAGCTGCCGGTGACCGTCCTCGAAGTCGACCTCCAGCTCAGCCAGGGCGGCGAGCTCTGTGCCGTAGAAGCCGTTCAGCCCGGACCAGCCCAGCCGCCCGCGGAACCACCCGTTGCCGAGGGCCAGGCCGATGACCGAGGTCGGCTCGAGCAGGTCGGCGACGTCGTAGGACCGGTAGCGCAGCCGCCACTCGTAGCTGCTCCACCCCGGGGTCAGGACCTCGTCGGAAGCCGGGTTGCCGTTGACGGTGGGTTCGACGATGCCGTGGGCGGTCACGTGCAGCATGGCGCGCACGACACGGCCGTGGCCGGTGTCGAGGCTGACCTCCTTGCGCAGCAGAGGTGCGGGGAGCTCCTCGTCGGAGGCGATGAGATCGGCGGACCAGACGTGCGTCATGTGGGCAGTTCCTAACGGGGCGTGGGGGTGGTCGAGGAGGGTGAGCCGGAACAGCCGGGGAGGGGCGTCAGCCCTTGATCGCGCCGGACGTCTGCCCGGCGACGATCTGCCGGTTGAAGAACAGGAACATCAGCAGCGGCGGGATGGTGATCAGCAGGATGTCGGTGAAGAGCAGGTTGTACTGGCTGGTGAACTGGCTGCTGAAGTTGAAGAGGGTCAGCTGCACGGTGGCGTTCTCGTCACCGGGCAGGAAGTAGAGCGGGTTGGCGAAGTCGTTGAAGACGGCCACCGACTGGACCACGACGACGGTGACGATCACCGAGCGGAGGACGGGGAAGATCACCTGGAAGAACATCCTGATCGGGCCGGCGCCGTCGAGGGCGGCTGCCTCGTCGAGCTCGCGCGGGATCGTGGCGATGAAGGCCTTGAAGAGGAGCACCGTGAAGGAGATGCCGAAGGCGACCTCGATGAGGATCAGGCCGGTCATGGTGCGGAACAGCCCGATCTTCTGCAGGGCCCAGATGGTCGGCACCACGGCGGGCGGCACGATCAGGCCGGCCAGGACGAGGAAGTCCGCGATCCGCGTCCAGCGCCCCGGACGGCGCTGGAGGACGAAGGCCACCATCGCACCGAGGATGACGAGGATCGCGACGCTGCAGACCGTCAACGTCGTGCTGTTGACGAAGGCGATGACCAGCTGGTAGTCGCGGGCCTGGACGACCTGGACCAGGTTGTCCCACAACACGATCCGGGTCGGCCAGCTGAACTGCAGGAGGTTCGCCTCGTTGCGGTCCTTCATCGCCGTCACGAGGACGAAGAGGAAGGGCACGACGAAGATGACGAAGGAGACCACGATCGAGACCGATCCGAGCAGGACTCCCTTGGGCCGGATCACTGCTCCACCTCCTTGCGGTTGAGGAGGTAGAACAGCGGCAGGATGATCGCCGTCACGAGGACGAAGAGGATGACGTTGCCTGCCGTCGACAGCCCGTAGAAGCCGGCCTGGTACTGCTTGTAGATCACGGAGGCGATGACGTCGGAGGTGAATCCCGGACCGCCGTGGGTCATGGCCCAGATGAGGTCGAAGGACCGCAGTCCCCCGATGAGCGAGAGGATCACGACCGTGACCGTCGCGGGCCGGGCCAGCGGGAGGACGACGTGCCGGAACACGGCCATCCGACCTGCCCCGTCGACCTTTGCCGCCTCGAGGTACTCGTGGGGGATGGAGACGATCCCGGCGATGTAGATCACCGTGGCGAGACCGACCCCCTTCCAGACGTCGACGAAGGCGACGGAGAGCAGGGCCAACGAGGGGTCGGTGAGCCAGCCTGGCCCCTGGATGCCGACGAGGGCGAGGGTCTTGTTGATCAGCCCCTGGTCGGGGTTCATCAGCACCGTGAAGGTGAGGCCGACGCCGATGGTGCTGACCAGGACGGGAAAGAACACGACCGAGCGCAGCAGACCACGACCGATGATCTGCGAGGTGAGCAGCATTCCCAACGCCATGCCGAGGACGACCTTGAGCCCCGAGGTGACGACCGCGTAGATGAGGGTGTTGGTCAGGCCGCCGATCAGGCCGGGCTCCCGGAAGAACTGGATGTAGTTGTCCAGGCCGATGAACTGCTGGTCGAACAGCGACCACCGCGTCAGGCTGTAGTAGAAGGACGCGAACGTCGGGACGAGGAACAGGACCGTGTAGATGACCGCCGCGGGTATGAGGAACCAGAGGGGGTAGGGGTTGCGGCGACGCGCCGCCCTGGGCGCGGTCGTGGGTCTGACGAGCGGGGGGGGGTTCTTACCGTGGTAGCCATCGTGCACCTCCGGACAGGGGCACCGGCCCCACCGCGAGGCGGGGAGACCGGTGCCCGGTGTGTTGGTCTACCAGCCCGCGAGACCTAGCTGCTGGGCCTGCTTCTTGACGTCCTCGTCGTAGCGCGCCGCCCCGGCCGCGGCGGAGGTGATGCCGGATCCGACCTCGACCGTGATCTGCTCCAGCGACGGGCCCTTGACGGGTGAGAGGAACTCGAGGGCCGGGCTCGTGCCGTCCTTCTTGTCGAAGTACGACACCGTGTCCTTGACCACCTGGGGGACATCGGTCGGCAGCGTGCAGCCCTTCACGGCATATGGGCCGGTGGGGGTGACCCCGGTGGTCTGGGAGGTGCAGCCGGCCGGGCTCGCGAGGAACGCGACGAACTTCTTCGCCGCGTCGAGCTTGGCCCCCGTGGTCGTCTTCGGGATGTAGACCCCGTTGGGCGCCCACACCGTCAGCCCGTTGGTGGCCGCGTCGTCACCGGGGATGGGGAAGACGCCGATGCTCTGTTTGGTGGCCGCATCGGTGTCGTAGAGCCCCTGGACGACGGCGGTCAGCATCGGGTACTGGGCACCGGTGCCGTCGCCGAGCAGCTTGAGGCCGTCGTTGAGCTTCGCCGAGGCGAAGTTCTTGTTGAGGTAGCCGGCCTTGAAGACCTGCTCCAGCCGCTGGAACCCTTCGAGGGCAGCCGGGTTGGTGGCGTACTTGATCTTGTTGGCCGTATATTCGGTCGCGAAGCTCGGCTCGGCCGCCGCCACGTTGTGGAAGTCGCCGAGCACGAAGAGCTGAGAGGTCCACGTGTCACCGTAGGTCTGGATCACCAGGGTGATCCCTGCCGCCTTGATCTTCGCGTTGTTGGCCATGAACTCGGCCCAGGTCGTGGGCACCTTCAGCCCGAGCGTGGCGTAGACCTTCGTGTTGTAGAGCATCGCCCCGGCGAAGAACGAACCGATCGGCGCGCCGTAGACCGCGTCACCCGAGGTGACGGTGGTCTTGAAGTTGGCGTCGAGATTGTTCGCCCACGGCTGGTCGGAGAGGGGCACGAGGTTCGTCTCGGGCTTGAGCGCCTGGAACAACGAGCCGGAGTTGTAGAGGAACATGTCGCTCATGTCGCCGGTGGACAGGCGCGTCTTGATGAGGTTGTCGCCGTCCGTCCCACCCGGTCGGGTGTCGACCTTGACGGTGATCCCCGGGTTCGCCGCCATGAAGTCCTTGGTGACCTGGTTGGCCAGCTTGACGGTGGCGTCCCCGTTGTCGACGAGGTAGGTCAGGCTGACGGCGCCGGCCGTGCTGCCACCACCGGCGTCCGCGCGCAGGCTGCCGGCGCTGCAGGCGGTGAGAGCGAGGGTGCCGGCGGTGACGGCCAACGCCCTGCTCCGCGAGAAATTGACGGTCATGCCTAACCTCCACGTTGAGGGAACAGCCACCCGGGCGACTGTCGTCGAACTGGGCTTACATTGAATCGCTTCAATGTGGGGAGGGTAGCCGGGGCCCGAGGGTGACGTCAAGCACATGGCCCCAGCCAGTCGTCACTACTCAGTTGGCACCAATCCGTATGCGCAGCGCACCCCCTCGGCGCGTGCACTTGACGACGATGGGCCGACCCACTTAACTGAGGACTCGTTCTGGAAGGTTTCATTTTCATCTCGATTTCTGATCCCGCACCTCCACCTCGACCCCAGGATCGTCATGGCCAACTTCAGTGACATCGTCGTCCAGCTCGAGCAGCAGGCCATCGAGCTGCCCTCCTGGGCGTTCGGCAACTCCGGCACGCGGTTCAAGGTCTTCTCGACCCCGGGCACCCCCCGCACGGTGGAGGAGAAGATCGCGGATGCCGCCACGGTCCACGAGCTGACCGGCCTGGCACCCTCGGTCGCGATCCACATCCCGTGGGACCAGGTCGAGGACTTCCACAAGCTGGGGTTGTATGCCGCCGACCACGGTGTGCGCCTGGGCACGGTCAACTCCAACACCTTCCAGGACGACGACTACAAGTTCGGCAGCCTCACCCACGTCGAGGAGAGGGTCCGCGCCAAGGCGATCGCCCATATGCACGAGTGCATCGACATCATGGACGCCATCGGTTCACGCGACCTCAAGATCTGGCTCCCGGACGGCACGAACTACCCGGGCCAGGGCGACCTGCGTGATCGGCAGGACCGCTTGGCCGACTCGCTGGCGCAGGTCTACGCCCGGATCGGCGAGCACCAGCGCCTGGTGCTCGAGTACAAGTTCTTCGAGCCCGCCTTCTACGCCACCGACGTCCCCGACTGGGGCACGTCCTATGCCCACTGCGTCGCGCTGGGCGACCGGGCCGTCGTCTGTCTCGACACGGGCCACCACGCCCCAGGCACCAACATCGAGTTCATCGTGGCGCAGTTGCTGCGCCTCGGGAAGCTCGGCTCGTTCGACTTCAACTCCCGGTTCTACGCCGACGACGACCTCATCGTCGGCGCGGCAGACCCGTTCCAGCTGTTCCGGATCCTCTACGAGGTCATCCGCGGCGGTGGATACGGCACGGACAGCGAGGTCGCCTTCATGCTCGACCAGTGCCACAACGTCGAGGACAAGATCCCCGGCCAGATCCGCTCGGTGCTGAACGTCCAGGAGATGACCGCCCGGGCGCTCCTCGTCGACCGCGACGCCCTGCGCGAGGCCGAGCGCGCCGGCGACGTGCTGGGTGGCAACGGCATCCTGATGGACGCCTTCTACACCGACGTCCGGGCCGACCTCGCCGACTGGCGCGTCAGCCGGGGCCTGCCGGCCGAGCCGATGCGGGAGTATGCCGCCAGCGGCTATCAGGAGCAGATCGTCGCCGAGCGCACCGGCGGGGTGCAGGCCGGCTGGGGGGCCTGACCCGACCCTCCCCGGCGATCGAGTCACGAGTACCGTTGCGGCAGTGAGAGGAACGGCGATGGTGAAGGTCAGCATCAAGGACGTGGCGGGCCGCGCCAGTGTGTCGGTCGGGACCGTCTCCAACGTCCTCAACCGACCGGAGACGGTCCGGCCCACGACCCGGGCCCGGGTGCAGGCCGCCATCGACGAGCTCCGTTTCGTGCCCAACGCCTCGGCCCGCCAGCTCGCGGCGGGGCGCAGCCGCACCATCGCCTACCTCGTGCTCGACGCCACCAACCCCTTCTTCACGGACGTCGCCCGGGGCATGGAGGACGTGGCGAAGGGCGAGCGGCTCTCCCTGTTCATCTGCAACAGCGACCAGGACGCCGAGCGTGAGGACCAGTACCTCGAGCAGCTCACCGAGCTGCGGGTGCGTGGCGTGCTGATCACGGCGATCGACTACACCAACCCCCGGCTGACCCAGCTGCGGGAGCAGGGCGTGCCCGTCGTGCTCGTCGATCGCGCACCCGACGGCCTGGACGACTGGTGCACCGTGGGCGTCAACGACGTCGCGGGCGGCGAGCTGGCGGTCAACCACCTCCTGGACGGCGGGCACCGACGGCTGGCCTTCGTGGGAGGTCCGATGGACATCCTCCAGGTGGGCGACCGGCATACCGGCGCCGTCAAGGCCGTGGACGCTGCGGGCCTGGCCGGGCCGTCGCTGACCACGATCTCCACGGCCGCGCTGACCATCGCCGACGGCCGGAGCGCCGGCGAACGACTCCTCGGTCTTCCCCGCCGAGCCCGCCCCACAGCGGTGTTCTGCGCGAACGACCTCCTCGCCATCGGTCTGCTGCAGCACCTCACCCAGCTCGGGGTGCGGGTCCCCCACGACGTCGCGATCGTCGGCTACGACGACATCGAGTATGCCGCCGCGGCCGCCGTCCCCCTGACGTCCGTCGCCCAGCCGAGGTTCCTGCTGGGTCGGACGGCGGCCGAGCTGCTCACGGACGAGGCCGACCACCCCACCACGCACCGGCATCAGCACGTGACCTTCCCACCGGAGCTCGTGGCCCGCGCCTCCACCGCCGTATCCCCACCGACGACCCCGTAAAGGCCCCACTCCATGGTGACCCGTCAGCTGCCCCGCGCCCGCGACCTCCGCCCCCTGCTGCAGTTCAAGAAACCGATCCTCGACCCGACCGAGCGACGGCTGGCCACGGCGTTGACGATCGAGGACCTGCGCGTGATCGCCCGACGTCGCACCCCGCGGGCGGCGTTCGACTACACCGAGGGCGCGGCGGAGCAGGAGATCTCGTTGGCGCGAGCGCGACAGGCGTTCCAGGACATCGAGTTCCACCCCGCGATCCTGCGCGACGTCTCCCGCGTGGGCACCGGGTGGGAGGTCCTCGGGCAGCGGGTCGCGCTCCCCTTCGGCATCGCTCCCACCGGGTTCACCCGGATGATGCAGACCGAGGGCGAGTCGGCCGGCGCGGCCGCCGCCGCGGCGGCCGGCATCCCCTTCTGCCTGTCCACGATGGGCACGACGTCCATCGAGGCCGTCCGGGCCGCCGCCGGACCGGCGGGACGCACGTGGTTCCAGCTCTACATGTGGAAGGAACGCGAACGCTCGATGGCCCTGGTCGACCGGGCGGCCGCCGCGGGCTACGACACGCTGCTCGTCACCGTCGACGTCCCCGTAGCGGGAGCACGCCTGCGAGACAGGCGAAACGGCTTCACCATCCCCCCGCAGCTGACGGCGCGGACCGTCCTCGACGCCATCCCGCGACCCGCCTGGTGGGTCAACTTCCTCACCACCGAGCCGCTGACCTTCGCGTCCCTCTCGTCGTCGTCGGGGACCGTGGCGGAGCTGATCGACACGATGTTCGACCCGACCGTCACCTACGAGGACCTCGGCTGGATCCGGGACCAGTGGCCGGGCAAGCTCGTGGTCAAGGGAGTCCAGTCCGTCGACGACGCGTGCCGGCTGGCCCGTGCCGGGGTCGACGCGATCGTGCTGTCCAACCACGGCGGACGGCAGCTGGACCGCGCACCCGTCCCCTTCCACCTGCTGCCGCAGGTCGTGGCCGAGGTCGGCTCCGACCTCGAGGTGCACCTGGACACCGGCATCATGTCCGGCGCCGACATCGTCGCGGCCGTCGCCCTCGGAGCCCGCTTCACCCTGATCGGCCGCGCCTACCTCTACGGCCTGATGGCCGGTGGCCGGCGCGGCGTCGACCGGACGATCGAGATCCTGCGCACCGACATCGAGCGCACCATGCGCCTCCTCGGCGTGTGCTCCCTCGAGGAGCTGCGACCCGCCCACGTCACCCAGCTCCAGCGCCTCGGCCCCATCGCTCGCAGCACCACCCCAGACCCCCACGTGTTGCGGTGACGCCGCGAATGAGGGGGGTGGATCGTCCGTTTCGCCGGGATCTCACCGCAACACGTGAAGGGGGGTGGGGGCGACTGGTCCAGTCGTATGCCGTGGGATCGGCTTAGCGGTCTGGCCACGCCGCTGCCTGGGGTCGAGGGAGGGGGCCGGCAGCAGGTCGACCCCGATCCGGGAGAGACCTCCCATGAGCGCGACATCCGATCCGGGTCGCCTTCGACCCGTGGGAGATCGTCGCGGGTGCCCAGAAGCGCTGTGCCACAGCGCATCCGTCGTCAGACCTGTGCCGGCGCCAGACGCTCCATCATCCAGGCGGCGATCTCCTCACCCGCCAGGACCCCGGCGTGCCGGGTCACCTGGGCCCGGGGCGCCGACCAGCCCACCTCGATGAGCTCACCGTGACGCGGCACGATCGCGGCGTCGGCCGTCTCCAGCAGGGCCGCGTCCAGGAGCGAGTCGCCGGCGGCAGACGTCGTCGTCGCCCCCAGCCGCGCGACCACCTCAGCGGCGGCGTGCGCCTTGTCCAGTCCAGCCGGGGTGAGGTAGACCTTGCGCCCCTGGAGGGACACCTCCCAACCACGTTCTCGCGCCACGCCGGTGACCTCATCGATCCAGCCGGCCGGGACCCGGGACCGCTTCACCACGACATAGCAGAACAGGTCGGCTGCCTGCCGGACCTTGTCCACGAAGGGGTCCTCACCCCTCGGCGTGCAGAGACCCGCGAGCTGCTCAAGGATCTCGGGCAGCGGCGCCGAGGTCGTGGCCAACGCATCGACCACGGCCCGGGACCAGTCGGCGTCCTCGACACCGTCCGCGAGGAGGCGGCCGCCGTTCGCGCAGATCGCGTAGGCCGGCGGCGGACCTGGCAGGTGGATGCGGCGATACTGCTCGACGGTGCGAGTGGTCGCCGGGACGAGTCGTCGGCTCCTCGCCAACGTGGCCAGGGCCGCCGCCGCCGTCTCGGTGACGAAGGACAGCGGCCGACCGTCGTGCACCTCGATGCAGAGCAGGCGGGGTGCACTCTCGTCCGCTCCCTCGAGCAGCAGCGCCGACGGAGAGTAGACGAGGGTGCGGTCGAGGTCACTGAAGACGATGGCCCCGGTGGTGGTGTGCCGGCTCAACGACGCGCCGACCCGTTGCTCGACTGTGGCGCGATCAGGCCGATGCAGCTGAAGCCGAGGTCCTCGACCTCGACGACCTCGACCCCCCGCTGCCTCGCGAGCAGGACGACGTGGGCGAGCTCGGGCAACGCGTCCGGGCGGACGAGGACCTTCCACGGGACGCGACGCAGGAGTACCCGCGTCGTCTCCCCGACACCGGGCTTGACGAGGTTGAGGTCCTCGATGCCGTACTCGGCTCCGAGCTGCTCGACGACCGACCACCCGCTCCACGTCGGGGTCCGGTCCGATGCGTGGTGGGCTGCCAGCCCGGTCCGCACACGATCGAGCACCGCCGGGAAGCGCGCCACCACCGCATCGATGAAGCGGCGCGACTCGTCGGAGTCGGCCAGCTCCGCGTAGAACTTCGCGCCGTGGAAGTCGCCGGGTCCGATGAGCGTGTCGTTGAGGACGGTCCGCGAGACCAGTCCCGAGACGGTGGAGTTCAGGCAGGCCGACGGGACGAGGAAGTCGTCCCGCGTGCCGAAGTGCCGGACGCAGTGTCCGGGGTCGGCAAGGACCGCCAGCTCAGGCGAGAACTGGCTCCCCAGAACGGTGTTGGTCTTCGCGATCGAGTCCGAGAGCTCTCGGGTGATCGCCCCCTTGCCCGTCCAGCCGTCGACGAACACGACGGTCGCCGAATCGTAGCGGTCGGCGAGGTAGGACAGTGCGACCCGGTCGATCCCGCGCCCACGCACGATCGAGAGGGAGTAGTGCGGCAGGGTGACGCCCGCGGCATACCGGGCCCAGTGCTGCATGAGGATCCCGACGGGAGTGCCTGCCCGCGCCAGCGAGGCGAGCACCGGCGCCGGACCTCGCGTGGCCAGGACGAGCTCGGTCACGAGGCCGACGGCGTGGGCGACGCGGTCGGCGGAGCGAAGCAGGGCGTCGGCGAAGAGGGTGCGGTAGTCGTCGCTCGGCTGGTACTCGATCGGCAACGACTCGGCGTAGTGGGATCGCCCCGACTGGATCGCCGCCTCCCGCTCCCCGGTGGGCGCCTCCAGCGCGACCGCGGACAGGTCGGTCAGGAGCCAGGTCACCTCGTCGCGGGCGTAGGAACCGAACTGCGGCCCCGTCAGACCCTGAGCGCTCACGGGGCCGCGACGCTCACGGGGCCGCGACGAGGAACGGACGGCAGGCCGGCACGACGACGAGGACCACCTGTCGGGCCGCCCCCGACAGGACGTCCAGCAGCCCTCCCGGCGCGTGCAGCTCGGGGCGGTCGCCGACCGAGTCGACGACGAGCACGACGGTGTCGAACGCCGCGGCCGGGTCGGTGGGAGGAGCGGTCACGTTGTAGGCATACCGGGTCCCCGGCCCGTCGAGCGGGTCGTCGTGAGAGGGGAACTCGAGCCGGGTCCGGATCGCGTAGGTCACCTCGTCGACGGGCAGCGTCGGCGAGCGGGTGGTGGTGGAGAAGGTCACCCGGGCGCTGTCACCGAGGTGTCGGCCCAGCGCCTGGGCCAGCCGCAGCGGGGCATACATGAGCTCCTCGAAACCGAGCACGTGCACCCGGAGGTCACGGGCGCAGGGCAGCGCCAACGACGCGGCGACGGCCTCGACGGCGACCTCGAGACCGGCGCGGTCGGCGGGAGTGAACCCGTGACGCCCCCCCTCCCGGAGACCGACCGGCCACGCGTCCTCGAGGTGCACCACCCGAGGAGGCTCGGTCGCGGGTTCCTCCGGCGCAGCTCCGACACGGTCGGCAACCGCCGGTCCTGATGCCGTCGCGACGATGTCCACCAGCTGCAGGGCCCGGGTGAGGAACTCGTCCGGCAGGTCGATCTCCCCCGCGGCGAGGGAGACGACGTCGAGGCGGACGCCCAGCCGCTCGGCGAAGCGCGCCATCCGCTCGCCGTCGGAGCCGGAGCGCAGGTCCACCAGCGCAGCGATGACGTAGTGCGTCCGCGGGGTGTCGACGTGCAGCGCCGCGAGCGTGTTGAGGACGGTCGTGCCGGTCGAGAGCTCGTCGTCGACGAGGACGAGCGGGCCTGTCCCGGCGAACATCTCGCGATCCTCGGGCAGGAGCAGGTGGCTGGTCGCGTGGCTGTGCTCCTCCTCGAAGACGCACAGGGGGTCGAGGTCGGCCACCCGTCGGCGGGTCGAGTGCAGGTAGTCGACCTCGAGCGAGTCGGCCACGGCCTGTCCGACGGCGGTTGCCGTCTCGGCATATCCGAGCACGACGGTGCCGGGTGGGAGGTGTCGGCCGGCAGCTGCCGTCGCGTCGCGGCGCGCGTCGACGTGCGCGACCAGCGCGCGGGCCGCCCCCTGCTGTCCCGCGAGCGCCCTTGTCACGAGGCCTCCCCCGGTCAGGTCGTAGGGCCGCGGTATGCCGTGGAGCACCGCGGCCACGAGCACCCCCAGCAGCCGTCCGGACCCGTAGACGAGGTCGGGGTCGGCGGGCACGTGCTTGCCGAGGACGGTCGACACCAGCAGGTGCGCCCGACGGGGGTTGCGCCGCAGCGCCAGTCCCACCAGGGCGTCGAGGTCCACCCCGATCGGGGTGTCGAGCGTCCGCAGGGACACCGTCAGGGCGTCCGCGACCCACCGGCCGCTCCACGTCACCGCCATCGTCAAGGTGCCGTGCCTTCCGGTCGTGGTCCGCCCGGATCGGCCGTCCTGCGCCCACGCTAGAGGATGCGGACCGGCGAGCGCAGAGGATGCCGGTGACGATGGGGATAACCTCGCCCCACCAATGCCCCACAGTCCCCAGCAGTCCCCATAGTCTCCGGCAGCAGTCCCACGACCGAACGGCAGAACGACGCCCGTGCTCCGCATCTGGTTCAACCGGACGTACTCGACGACCATGCACACCATCGCGCTCCTGCGCTCGAACCCCGACGGCTCGCCGGTCCACGTCCTCGGGACGCACTCCGATCCCGACTCCCCCGTCCTCACCGCCTGCGACGTGACGGAGCCCGAGCCCGAGGACGACGTCCTGGGTGACGACTACGTCGCATGGGCCCTGGACGTCTGCCGGCGGCATACGGTCGAGGTGTTCGTGCCCCGTCTCCACCTCGACGTCGTCGCCGCCGCTCGCGAGCGCTTCACCGCGGCCGGGGTGGCCCTGGTCGCCGGGCCCGCAGCAGCAGCGCGGTTCCTCGAGGACAAGGCCGCCACCTACGAGGACGCGGTGTCGGCCGGGCTGGCCGTCCCACCGTGGCGCGTCGTCCGTTCCGGGGCCGAGCTCCTGTCGGCGCACGCCGAGCTGTCCCGCTTCGGGACCGTCTGCCTGAAGCCGGTCACGGGGGTCGGGGGCGCGGGGTTCCGGGTCCTCACGACCGAGCCCCTCGCGCTGGAGGAGGTCCTCACCTTCCCCTCCGACGTGGCCCGCGTCGGCGAGGTGGCCGCCAGCCTGGACGGCTACGCGGCCTCGGGGCAGGAGGTGCCACCGTTGATGCTCATGCCCTTCCTGCCCGGGCCAGAGGTGTCCGTCGACTGCCTGGGCGACGAGGACGGGACCCTGCTCGCGGCCGTCCCCCGCACGAAGGTCTCGCGTCGACGCCTCCTCGTCGACGACCCCGGCGCCGTCGACGTCGCACGGACGATCGTCGCGCGACACCGGCTGTCGTCGTTGTCCAACACCCAGGTCCGCTACTGGCAACATCCGGATCTCGACGACGCACCACGTCCCTACCTGCTCGAGACCAACGCCCGCATCTCCGGCGGACTGCACCAGACCGCCCTGGCGGGAGTCAACCTCCCCTGGGCCGCTGTCCAGCTCGCCCTGGGGCGCCCCGTCGTGCTCCCCGAACCGGTGCTCGGCGTCGCCTTCACCACCGTCTCCACACCGGTCCGGCTCGCCCGGTAATGTCGACACCGACTGGCACCCCCGTCCCTGACGTCGTGGGCTGCCCTGCGGATGCCGGTCGGCCGAACACCCACGCGGAAGGAGGGCTCGCTGCATGTCTGATGTCCCGACGGCCGCCCGCAATCTCACCCTCACCCCGCCGGCCGCCGTGGAGGTCGTCACCGATGAGCAGGCTCTCGGCGCCGTCGATCTCACCCCCGACGCCCGCCAACGACTTCGTGACCGGGCGGCGACCTTCGTCGCCGAGCTGATGTCGCTGGAGGCTCGGTCGCCGGCGTTCGCGCACAAGGTCGCCTCCCTGACGTCGATGGGCGAGCAGGACGTGCGGGCCGCGGCCGCGCAGTCGAGCCGGGTCATCATCCGCCCGGCGACGGGCACCGCAGGAGCAGGGAGCGACGCCCAGACGAGGGTGGCGACGACGCTCGCGCGGCTCCGCGAGATCGTCCGGCACCTCGAGCCCTCGCGAGCCCAAATGTCCGGGGTGCGGAAGGTGCTGGCGCGGTTCGCCGGCTCGGGCTCGGACGCCATGGGCGACTACTTCGGCCGCTACCGGTCGTCCCAGGCGGAGCTCAACACGGTCATCACCGCGCTGGCCGCCGGGCAGGACGACCTGCGCCGCGACAACGCCGCCATCGACGCCGAGAAGGCCACGATGTGGGCGACCCTGACCCGGCTCTCGGAGTATCACGAGCTGGCCTCGGCCCTCGACGACCGCCTCGCCGCGGCGGTGGTCGCCCTCGAGGGGGCGGGGCGGGTCGAGGACGCCACCACCGTGCGTGCCGAGGCCGTGACCGCGCTGCGGCAACGACGTCAGGACCTCCTCACCCAGCAGGCCGTCACCCTGCACGGCTTCCTGGCCCTCGACCTCGTCCGACGCACCAACCTCGACCTGATCCGGGGCGTGGACCGGGCCCAGCGCACGACGATCGTCGCCCTCCGCACGGCCATGAGCGTCAGCCGTGCCCTGCGTCAGCAGGACCTGGTCCTGGAGCAGATCGTCGGTCTGGACGCCGCGGCGACCGCCTTCGTGCAGTCGACCGCCGGGTCGGCTGCCGACGTCGCCACCCTTCAGCAGGCGTTCGACGACGTGTTCACCAGCATCGACGACCTGGCCTCCTTCCAGGACGGGGCGCGGGCCGCCCTGGAGAGCACCCGCGGCGCGCTGGAGGGTCATTCGCCGAAGGTTCCGCCGGCGACCGGGAACGGCAGGGTCGGATGATGGCCTGGTTCCGCAGAGCCGTCCCGGACCGCAGCGACCGCTCCCGGCCGGCCCCCACCGGCGCACCGGGCGGCGACACCCCGCCGGCGCTGCATACCTCCCTCTCCGATGTCGTGGCTGTCATCAACGCCCGGGCCGGGCACCTGCCGGTCGAGGCCGTCGTGCGGTCCCGACGACTCACCGACACCCTCGGCGAGATCGTCGACACCTCCACCGTGCGACCCCTGGACGTGTATGCCGTCATCGCCGTGCGGAGCACCCTCGACGACTACCTGCCCACCACCCTCCAGTCATATCTAGCGGTGGACCCCGAACGCCGCGAGGTCCGCAGCGGCTCCGGGCTCAGCCCCACCGACTCGCTGCTCCAGCAGATCGACATCCTCCAGACATCAGCGTCCGCAACGCTGCTGGCGGCTCGGGAGCAGGACGCCAATGCGCTGATGACCCAGGGAAGCTTCCTGGAGACCAAGTTCTCGCGATCCGACCTGGACCTGTGATGGCGGCCCCCCTGAAGCGCGGTGCCAACGTCGCCCTGACCCGCGAGATCCCCAGCCTGACCGGGGTCGTGGTCGGGGTGCTGCTCAGCTCTGCCGAGCGAGTGCTCACCGACAACCTCGTCGTGGCCACGATCCTCTGCGATGCGCACAGCCGTGCGCTGTCGGACGAGCACTTCGTGTTCTTCAACCAGCTGAGCCCTCCGGACCTGTCCGTGACCCGGCTCCACACCGCCGTCGGGCACGACACGGAGCAGATCGAGGTCGACCTCGCCCTGGTGCCACCGGAGGTGGTGCGCGTCGTCGTCGTCGCCTACGTCAACGAGGGCGTCGTCGCCCACCGGTCGCTGGGGCAGCTGCGTGAGGCCAGCATCCGGGTCCTCGACCTGCGGGGCAACGCCGAGCTGGTCCGCTCGGAGAACCTCGCCCCGGGGCTGTCGACCGAGACCGGTCTCGTCCTCGGCGAGCTCTACCGCCACGAGGGCGGCTGGAAGTTCAAGGTCATCGGGCAGGGGTATGCCGGTGGCCTCCGCGCGATGGCCACGGACTTCGGCCTGTCGCTGTGATCCACCACGACCCGGCGACGGCCCCGGCGCGGACGGACCTGCCGTGGCTGCGGCATCGGACCCTCCGGGCTGCGCCGGCCGCCCCCACCGCCCCCACCGCCCCCACTGCCCCCACTGCCCCCACTGCCCCTGCGGTCGTCACACCACCCGATCCCCTGGCTCCCCCGGCGGGCTCCTCGCTCGACCTGTCCGCGCCGCCGACACCGGCGGCGAGCACCTCGCTCGACCTGGGCGCTCCGGCGGCCCCACCAGCGGGCTCCTCCCTCGACCTGCCCACCATCTCGGCCGGCTCGTCCCTCGACCTCCCGCCGCTGCCGGCGGCGGGGCGTCCGGCAGCGGCGTCAGCACCTGCCCCCGGGGAAGCGACCCTCGTCAACCGACCACCGGTGCTGCGGGTGGTGAGCGGGACGACGAGCCTGCTGACCGGGCCGTCGCCGACGGTCACCCTCACCCGGGTCCAGTCCGGCGTGGGCGCCCTGAGCGTGCAGGCCGCCTGCGCCGACACCGTGGGCGACGTCCGCATCGGCTGCGCCTACGAGCTGCGCGACGGCACGACCTCCCTCGTCCAGAGGGCCGGCAGTCTCCCCACCGCTCCTCACACCGGTGGTCGTCCCGTCATCCGGGCCGGCAGGGAGCGCTTCGAGACGCTCACCGTGGACCTGGTCCAGGTGCGCGAGCTGCGACGGATGGCGGTCTACCTCTACTCCGAGAGCCACGAGCCGCTGACGTGGGGCGGGACAGCGACGATCGAGACCTTCGGCCGCTCACGCATCCAGATCCCCCTCGACCGACCGAGGTCGCGCGGGGTGCTCGTCGCGCTCACGGTCTACAACGTGGCGGGGGAGCTCGTCCTGCGCAACGAGAACCTCCTCGTGCCCGGGTCCATCCGGGCGGCCGCCCTCGCCTTCGGCTACGACCGGATCACCTGGGTCGACGACAACACGCCATTGACCTGAGTCGTCCCCCTCTCGATCGCCCGGGTGACGACACGCATATGCGGTCGGGTCAGAGGAGCGGGGCGATCACCGGCAGGAGGTCCACGAAGGTGCGGCCCGTCGCGGCGGCGCCGATCGCGGTCATCGCCCAGCCCGCGCCGTCCCGGGTGACCTTGGCCATCACCTGCGCGTTGTGCGTGCCCGAACCGGTCAGCTCGTAGCGCGCGCTCTCGGTCTCGGTGGACTCGTCGATGATCCGGCAGAACGCGTTCTCGATCTGCGAGAAGTCCTGCCCGGTGAAGGAGTTGACCGTGAAGACGAGCGACTGCACCTGCGGGGGGACCCGGGAGAGATCGACCCTGATCGACTCGTCGTCACCGTCCCCGGCACCCGTGCGGTTGTCGCCGGTGTGGAGCACCGACCCGTCCTTGCTCTGCAGCTGCTGGAACCAGACCTGGTCGACGAGCTTGCCGCCGCCGTCGAAGAGGAGGCAGGAGGCGTCGAGGTCGATCGACTGGGACCGCGAGCCGAAGAACCCCTTCTTCTTCATGGCGTCCCAACCGAGACCCATCCGGACCTGCGTGAGCCCCTGTCCGCTCGACTTGACCAGCGAGACCCGCTCGCCCTTGCTCATGTTCACGCTCATCGTGATCTCCTTAGCTCAGCTCGGTCTTGCGGCACACCACGGAACGACCCGATGCGCTGCGGTATGCCGCGCTGCGCCGGCCCAGCCCCTCGAGGCTACTTGTGTCCGGCCTTCCACCTCATCCCCCAGCCGAAGGCCTGGTCGAGGGCGGAGTGGCCGGGGAAGAACTGCACCTCCCGGTTGACCAGCAGCTCTCCTCCGCGGTTCTCGAGCACCGCGATGGCGCACATACCCGCGCCGGCCTTCGACTCGTCGAGGCGGACCTCGATCGTCGCGCCCTGCGCCGGGACGAGGGTCACCACCGCGTCCGCAGCGGCCCAGTTCGGCACACCCTCGTAGATGAAGGCGAAGACGAGGATCCGCTTGATCCGCGCCAGCTGACCGAGGTCGACGAAGAGGTTCTCCCCCGCGCTGTTGGTGCCGGACCGGTCATCGCCGTCCAACCAGACGACGGGCGGTCCGGGCTCCCGGTTCTGGAACGAGCCGCCGACCGCCTGGACGGCACCCTTCGACCCGTCCGCGAGCTCGTAGAGGCACCCGAGATCGAGGTCGATGGCGCGGGCCCCTGCGGCGGAGAGCCGCTTGAGGAAGCCACCCCCGGCCGCCGGTTGCTGTCGGGCGTTCCAGTTGAGGTTGACGCGCAACCGGCCGGCCGACTGTCCGCGCTTGGTCAGCGAGACGGTGGGCGCGGACTTGGTCAGGCTGACCGGAGCAGCCGGAGCCGGAGCAGCAGGAGCAGCAGCCGGAGCCGCGACCGGCGCTGCCGGAGCCGCAGGAGCCGAAGGCCTCGTGTAGTCGATGGGCATGATGGCCTTCCTCGTAGGTGGAGTTGCCGCAGGTCAGCCGGAGGCGTGGACGGCCTTGGCGTGGTCCGGCTGACCCGGCTGGTTGGCGTCCGGACCTCGACGGTTGCGCGCCAGGGAGGACAGGAAGGCAGCGCCGATGAAGCCGACCCCGATCAGCCCGGTGACGACCTCCGGGATCTCGGTCTTGATGCTGATGAAGAGGATCACGGCGAGCGCACCGATCGCCCAGTGCGCACCGTGCTCGAGGTAGACGTAGTCGTAGAGCGTGCCCTTGCGGATGAGGTAGACGGTGAGCGAGCGGATGTACATGGCGCCCACCCCGAGCCCGACGGCGATGATGAAGATGTCCTGGGTGATCGCGAACGCGCCGATGACGCCGTCGAAGGAGAACGACGCGTCGAGCACCTCGAGATAGAGGAAGAGGAAGAAGGCGGCCCGCCCGGACACCTTGGCCAACCTCGTCGGCCCGCCGCTGCCTTCGGTGCCCCCCTCAGCCGTGTCCTCCTCCTGCTCACCCACGCCCTCGAAGAACGATCCGAGGCCGTTGACGAGCAGGTAGGTGACGGCTCCCAGGGTGCCCGCGATCATCACGGCTCCGGGGTCCTTGGCCAGGAACTGAGCCGTGATGACGAGCACCGCGAGGCCCACGACGACGGAGAGCTGGTCGAGCTTGCCGAGCCGGGCCAACGGCCGCTCCAGCCAGGTCAGCCAGGTGATCTCGCGGTCCTCGAAGATGTAGTCGAGGAAGAGCATGAACAGGAACATCCCGCCGAACGCCGCGATCGACGGGTGCGCCGCCTGCAGCAGGTTGGCGTAGGTGCCCGGCTGGCTCACGGCGCCGCCGTCGAGGGCGAGCCTGACCGCTTCGACGGGGTTGAGGGAGGCCGTGACCCCGACGATGAGCAGCGGGAAGAGCAGCCGCATCCCGAAGACGGCGATGAGGATGCCGACGGTGAGGAAAATCCGCTGCCAGAACGGGTTCATCCGCTCGAGGATGGTGGCGTTGACCACCGCGTTGTCGAAGCTGAGGGAGATCTCCAGCACCGACAGGATCGCGACGAGCGCCAGCGCGGTGGGCCCACCGAGGATGAAGGCGCCGGCGAAGGCGACGACGGTGACCCCGAAGGACCACCCGAAGATCCTGAGGATCACCTGCGGCTGCTTGTCGAACGGGGTGGGGTCGGTGCCATCAGACGTTGATGCCGTAGTCCCTCGCGATGCCGGCGAGGCCGGCGGCGTAGCCCTGGCCGACCGCACGGAACTTCCATTCCCCGCTGTTCCGGTAGAGCTCGCCGAACACCATCGCCGTCTCGGTCGACGCGTCCTCGCTGAGGTCGTAGCGGGCCATCTCGGTCCCGTTGCTCTGGTCGACGACCCGGATGAACGCGTTCATCACCTGTCCGAAGGACTGCCCACGGGCCTGCCCCTCGTAGATGGACACAGGGAAGACGATCTTCTCGATCGTCGCCGGGACCTGCGCGATGTGGACCTTGATCACCTCGTCGTCGCCCTCGCCCTCACCGGTGAGGTTGTCACCCATGTGCTCGACCGAACCGTCAGGGGACTTCAGGTTGTTGAAGAAGACGAAGTGGGCGTCGTCGACCGCCTTGCCACTGGCGTCGCAGAGCAGCGCACTGGCGTCGAGGTCGAAGTCCGTCCCCGTCGTGGTCCGCGTGTCCCAGCCGAGCCCCACGGATACCGCGGTCATGCTTGGAGCGATCTTGGTGAGACTGACGTTCCCACCCTTGGTCAGACTGACCGACATCGATGTCTCCTCCTGCGTAGAGCTGTGGGAGCCGCTGTTGCGACCACCCGGTCATGCACCCGCTCCCGACCCGGGAAGGGATCTGGATCGTATCGGACGGCCCGGTCCGGACCGCCTGGACGAACCGTTCGCTATCAGGGTTCTCCCCGGAACATCACCGGACCGTCCCAGGAAAGGGCCACCATCCGAGGAACGGGCGGGGCTGCGCGGCAGTTCCCGACGGGGGACGAACGCGACCCGAGACTCAGGACTCGTATGCCGTCCTGACGGCGTCGTCGAGCTCGTCGCGCGGCCACGTCGCACGCAACAGGATGACGGCGCCGAGGCAGACGACGGCGCAGATGGCCACCGCGGCATACGCGGTGGTCTGCTCGGTGAGCCACCCGGCGAGGAGGTAGGCGACGCCGTCGGACCCGACCGACACCGCTGCCGCGAGCCCGAGCATGGTGCCGCGCCGCGCGCGGGGGGTGAGGAGCGTGAAGGTCGACTGGAGCAGCAGCATGAAGGACTGGAGGAGGCCACTGGTGAACCACAGCGCCCACGTCACCGGCAGCGACGGCTGGAAAGCGCACAGCAGCAACGGGATAGGCATCAGGAGCGCCATCGTGATGATGCGGGCGTTACCGACGTCGGGCGCCCACCGCCCGACGATGACCACGCCCACCGCCGCCCCGGCGATCGGGGCAGCCATGAGGAACCCCCCGAGGCGACCGTCACCGGCATACGGGATCGCGACGGCCTCCGGGACGGCGATGGCGAGTGCCGCGACCGAGCTGAGGGTGAGCAGCCGCAGGAGCACGCGGTCCGCCCTGATGAGCCGGCCGCCGACGCGGAGGTCGTGGAAGATCCCGGAGACCGTCCCCTCGGTGCGCTCGCGACCGACCGGCCGCTCCCGGACGACCAGCGCGACGGCGACGGCGGACGCGAGGAAGGTCACCGCATCGATCAGCAGCCCCAGGCGGGCCCCCACGAGGCCGAGCAGAAGGCCACCCACGGCGAGCCCGGCGGCCTGGTTGACCTGCTCGCTGAGCGACCCGAGCCCCATCGCCTTGAGGTAGAGCCGACGGTCGGGGATGAGGTCGAGCCACATCACCTGCGCGGCCGCTCCGTGCGGACCGCCGAGCAGCTCGAGGAGGAAGAGGATCGCGAGCAGCAGGAGGATCGGGCTGTCGGCCTGGACCCCCCACAGCAGGCCGAGGACGCAGAGGGACCGGGCGACGAGGGCCGCGATGAGCACGGTGCGGTAGGGCAGGACGTCGATGAGCGGGCCGAGGAGGCTGCGCCCGATGATGGTCGGGATGAAGCTGACGGCCAGCGTGACAGCGGTCGCGAGCGCGGAGTCCGTGCGGGTGAAGACCACCGCGGCGATGGCGAGTCGGGCGATGTAGTCGCCCCAGACCGACAGGGCGCCGACGACGTAGAGGGGCGTGAAGCCCTCCACCCGGAAGACCTCACCGAACGACGGCATCACCCTGGGGGAGGTCACCTCGTCCGTCATCCGTGAAATGTAGCGAAGGGTCAGGCGCCGTAGAAGTGGAGATCCGTCGCGGCTCGGCTGCGCCGGCTGACCCGGAGGTAGTCCTCCTCGAGAGCCGGGCCGTCGCCGGGTGCGCGACCGATGATCCGGCCCACGCCGTCGGCGTCGCGCAGGTCGCTCGGGACGCAGTCGACCGGGCGGCCGCGCCAGAGGACCGAGGCATTGCGCAGGGAGATCGCCAGCTGCCAGGCGGCCCGGAGGTCGTGCGCCGAGGGACCGTCGATGAGGCCCGTGTCCTGGGCCACCCGCAGCGCCGCCATCGTGCTCGTGACCCGGAGTCCCGGCACGTCGTGGGCATGGCAGAGCTGGACGAGCTGCACGGTCCACTCGACGTCGGTGATGCCCCCGAGCCCGAGCTTGAGGTGGCTACGACGGTCGGCGCCCCGCGGCAGCCGCTCGGACTCGACCCGTGCCTTCATCAGCCGGATGTCGCGCACCTGCGTGGAGCTCAGTCCCCCCGGGGGCCAGCGCAGCGGGGCGATGAGCGCGACGAAGTCGGCGCCGAGTCCGGGGTCGCCGGCCACGGGTCGGGCCCGCAGCAGGGCCTGGAACTCCCAGGTCAGCGCCCACCGCTCGTAGTAGGCGGCGTAGGAGACGAGACTGCGGACGAGCGGCCCGCCCTTGCCCTCGGGCCGCAGGTCGGCGTCGATCCCGAGCTGGGGATCGGGCCCGGAGGCACCGAGCAGGCGACGCAGCTCCTGGACGACGAGCAGCGCGCGGCGCTGGGCGACCTCGTCGGTCGTGCCCGTCGCGCCCTTCCGTGGCCGGTGGACGAAGAGGACGTCGGCGTCGGAGGCGTAACCCATCTCCTGCCCCCCGAGGCTGCCCATCCCGATCACGGCCAGGTCGGTGCCGAGGGCGCCCGCCGCGACCTCTTCCAGCTCCTCGACCCGCCGGACCGCCACCTCGAGGGCGGCGTGCAGGACGGCGCCGGCGAGGTCGGCCAGCGCCCTGCCGACCCCGGCGAGGGGGAGCTGGCCCGTCAGGTCGGCGAAGGAGATCCGCAGCAGCTCGTGGCGGCGGATCGACCGGATGGCGGTCACCGCGGCGGCCGGCTCGCTCTTGCGGCCGGCGGCGCTCCGCATGATCACCGCCAGCTGCTCCTGGGTGCGCGGGACCAGCCCGCGGTCGTCCCCGAGGATCGAGACCGACTCGGGCGAGCGGACCAGGAGGTCCGCGGCATACCGGCTGCGGCCGAGCACCCGGGCGAGCCGTTCGGCCGCCGAGCCCTCGTCGCGGAGCATCTTGAGGTACCAGTGGATCGTGCCGAGCTCCTCGCTGACCCGGCGGAAGGCCAGCAGGCCGGCGTCCGGATCGGCTTCGTCGGCGAACCACCCGAGCATGACCGGGAGCAGGGTGCGCTGGATGGCGGCTCGCCGGGACACTCCCGTGGTGAGTGACTGAAGGTGCCTCATCGCACCGGCCGCATCGCGAAAACCCAACGCCTGCAGGCGTGCTCGCGCCTGCTCGGCACTCAGCGAGGTGTCGGCGGAGGTGAGGCGCGCCGCAGCGTTGAGCAGCGGGCGGTAGAAGAGCCGCTCGTGGATGCGGCGCACCTCGCGAGCCCGCGACTGCCACAGCTCGACGACCGCGTTGGCCGGCGCGGTCCGCAGACCGATGGACCGCCCGAGCCGGCGCAGATCCGGCTCGCTCGTCGGCATCAGGTGGGTGCGGCGCAACCGGTGGAGCTGGATGCGGTGCTCGAGGGTGCGCAGCAGGCGGTACGCCTCGTCGAGGGTGGCGGCGTCGTCGCGCCCGACGTAGCCGCCCTTGGCCAGCGCCGCCAGGGCCTCGAGGGTGGTGGCCGAGCGCAGGGAGGGATCGGCGCGGCCGTGGACGAGCTGGAGCAGCTGGATGGCGAACTCGACGTCCCGCAGGCCGCCCGGCCCGAGCTTGAGCTGACGCTTCGCCTCCGCGGCCGGCACGTGCTGCTCGACGCGGCGGCGCATCGCCTGGACGTCCTCGACGAAGTGGTCGCGTCCGGCGGCATCCCACACGAAGGGGCTGATGGCGTCCTTGTAGGCCCGCCCCAGGTCGAAGTCGCCGGCCGAGACCCAGGCCTTGAGGAGCGCCTGGAACTCCCACGTCTTCGCCCAGCGCTCGTAGTAGGCACGGTGGCTCGCGATCGTGCGCACGAGCGGACCGTTCTTCCCCTCCGGCCGCAGGTTGGCGTCGACCGGCCACAGGCAGCCCTCGGCGGTCGAGGTCGAGCAGGCCTTCATCAGGCCCACCGCGAGGGCCGACCCGACGTGCAGCGCGCGCTCCTCGCTCACTCCCTCGGCCGGTTCGGCCACGAAGATGACGTCGACGTCGGAGACGTAGTTGAGCTCTCCCCCACCGGTCTTGCCCATGCCGATGACGGCGAGGCGGCAGTCCTCGTGACCGGAACCGAACTCCTCGCGAGCGATCGCCAGACCGGCCTCGAGGGCGGCCTCCGCGAGCCAGGCGAGCTGCTCGGCAGCGACGGGGAGGTAGGCGACCGGGTCGGGCGAGGTGAGGTCGAGCGCGGTCACCGACAGCAGCTCGCGGCGGTAGGCGATCCGCAGGGCGTCGTATGCCGAGTGCTCCCCGCGCGCTCCTCGCCGCACCGCGGCGACGAGCTCGGCGCGCAGGCCCTCGGCGGTGGGCGCGGTGGCCTCGGCGACACATCGCCAGTGCTCGGGGTGACAGGCGAGGTGGTCGACGAGGGCCGTGGATCCGCCGAGGACCGCGACGAGCCGGTCGCGCGCCGGCCCGCGCCGGCTCAGGCTGGCCACCAGGTCTCGCTCCTCGACGTCCGGCGCGCCGGGGTGGCCGGGCGTCGAGGGCCTGCGCGCCTTCAGCGTCTCGAGCACCCGGACGAGCCCGAGGAGCGCGAGGTCCGGGTCGGCCGCACGACTCAACGCCTCGGGCAGGCCGTCGTGGAAGGTGCCCTCGAGCGGGTCGACGAGCCCGACGAGGGCCGGGTCACCCAGCAGCCGGCTCGCCCGGTCGGGATCCGCGAACCCCAGTCGGGCGAACTGACCCGAGACGGTGCCGGCGCGCGACAAGTCAGAGCCGCGGAAGGTAGCGGTCGAGCTCGAACTGCGTCACCTGACGCCGGTAGTCCTCCCACTCGTCGCGCTTGTTGCGCAGGAAGAAGTCGAAGACGTGCTCCCCCAGCGTCTCGGCCACGAGGTCGCTCTTCTCCATCATCTCCAGCGCCCGACCGAGGGAGCTCGGCAGCGGCTGGATGCCCATGGCCCGCCGCTCGGAGTCGGTCAGCCCCCACGCGTCGTCCTCGGTCTCGAGCGGCAGCTCGTACTCCCCCTCGATCCCCTTGAGGCCGGCGGTCAGCAGGACCGCGAAGGTGAGGTAGGGGTTGCAGGCTGCGTCGATCGAGCGGACCTCGATCCGGCTCGACTGGCCCTTGGTGGGCTTGTACATCGGGACGCGCACGAGCGCGCTCCGGTTGTTGTGGCCCCAGGTGAGGTGGGCCGGCGCCTCTCCCCCGCCCCACAGCCGCTTGTAGGAGTTGACCCACTGGTTGGTCACTGCCGCGGTCTCGGCGCCGTGCCGCAGCAGCCCGGCGATGAACTGCCGGCCGACGGTGCTCAGCTGGTAGGGCGCACCGGCCTCGTGGAAGGCGTTGGTGTCGCCCTCGAAGAGGCTGAGGTGGGTGTGCATGCCCGACCCGGGATACTGGCTGAAGGGCTTCGGCATGAAGGTCGCGTAGATCCCCTGCTCGAGCGCGACCTCCTTGATGACCGTGCGGAAGGTCATGATGTTGTCGGCCATCGACAGGGCATCGGCGTAGCGCAGGTCGATCTCGTTCTGGCCCGGCGCGCCCACGTGGTGGCTGAACTCCACCGAGATGCCCATGCTCTCGAGCATCGTGATCGCCGCGCGCCGGAAGTCGTGCCCCGTGCCGTGGGGGACGTGGTCGAAGTAGCCCGCCTCGTCGACCGGCACCGGCGCACGGCCGCCCGGGCTGTAGGGCTCCTTGAGGAGGAAGAACTCGATCTCGGGGTGGGTGTAGAAGGTGAATCCGAGCTCGGCGGCCTTGGTCAGCGCCCGCTGCAGGACGTGCCGCGGGTCGGCGACGCTCGGGGACCCGTCAGGCATGAGCAGGTCGCAGAACATCCGCGCGGTGCCGGGGTTCTCGCCCCGCCACGGAAGGATCTGGAAGGTCGCCGGGTCGGGCCGCAGGAGCATGTCGGCCTCGTAGACCCGGGACAGGCCCTCGATCGAGGAGCCGTCGAAGCCGATGCCCTCGGCGAAGGCGCCCTCGAGCTCGGCGGGCGCGACGGCCACGGACTTGAGGGTCCCGAGCACGTCGGTGAACCACAACCTGACGAACCGGATGTCCCGCTCCTCGATGGTGCGCAGGACGAACTCTTGCTGACGATCCATGCCACGATCTTGCCGTATGCCGCGGCCATCGGTGCGCGCGACGCAACGACGACCGTTGGTCACTGCGGCGCGGGATCCCCCGCACACCCGGACGACGCCGTCCGACCAAGGGTCGTCGCTGCGCGCCGGTGGGCCCGTGCCTCCGTCAGCCGAGGACGGCGCGCGCCGCGTTGTGACCCGGTATGCCGGAGACGCCGCCGCCGCGTCGGGCGCCGGCCGCGGCGATCAGGACGGCGGGGTGGGGCGTCTCCACCCCCCACGTGCCGACCTCCGACGGGGTCTCGGCCCACGGCCACTGCAGGCCCCGGTGGAAGATGTTGCCGCCGGGCAGCCCGAGGTCGGCCTCGAGGTCGAGGGGCGTCCGGGCCTCGATGCAGGGTCGACCGGACGCATCCCGGAGGAGCAGCGGCCCGAGCGGCTCGCCGAGGACGGAGTCGAGGGCCGACATCGCGACGCGCAAGGCCTCCTCGCGGCGGGCGTCGTTGTCGGCGCTGAACAGCCGGGCCGGGACGTGGAGGCCGAACAGGGTCAGCGTCTGCGCGTCGCCGGCCGCGAGGTCGGGGCCGAGGATCGAGCGGTCGGAGAGGGTGTGGCAGTAGATCTCGCAGGGGGCGGGATCGACGACTCGCCCGGCGGCTGCGGCGGCATACCCGGCCTGGAGCGCGGCATACCCCTCGTGGACGTGGAAGGTGCCCGAGAAGGCGGCGACGGGGTCGACGTCGGGATCGGCGAGCCGGGGCAACCGGCGCAGGAGCATGTTGACCTTGAGCTGTGAGCCTTCGGGCGCGGGCCCGGCGGTGAGCGGCTCAGCTCCGCCGGCCACCAGCAACCGCTCGAGCACGGCCGGAGCGACGGCGGCGAGCACCGTTGCCCGAGAGTGGTGCTCGCGGCCGTCGACCTCCCACACGACCTCTCCGTCGGCCGTGACGGCGCGCACCGAGGCCCCCGTGACGATGGTCGCGCCGGCTTGGGTGGCCGCCCGCGCGAGGGCCCCCGACACCGCGCCCATCCCCCCGACGGGCACGTCCCAGTCACCGGTGCCGCCGCCGATGAGGTGGTAGAGGAAGCAGACGTTGGCGGCGAGTGTCGGGTCGTCGAGGTCGGCGAAGGTGCCGATCAACCCGTCGGTCGCGACCACGCCGCGCACCAGGTCGTCGTCGAAGGTCTCCCGCAGCAGCGCCCCGAGGGGGCGCGTCGTCACGGCGTCCCAGAGGTCGTCGTCCCCGGCCAGCTCGCGCATCGCCTCGGCCGCGCGCAGCGGCTCGAGCAGCGTCGGCCACACCCGATCGGCGATGGCCGCGATCCGGGAGTAGAACCGCTGCCACGCGTCGAAGTCGTGGTCGCTCCCGGTCACTGCGCGGAAGGATGCGCGGGTGGCCGCGGCGTCGCCCGTGTCGACGAGCAGCCCCCGGGACGGGTCGGACGGGAGCGGCGTGTAGGAGGAGTAGCGCCGGCGCACGAGGCGGACGTCGAGATCGAGGTCCTCGATGATCTGCCGGGGGAGGAGCGAGACGAGGTAGGAGTAGCGCGACAGCCGCGCGTCGATGCCGTCGAAGGCCTGCGCCGAGACGGCCGCGCCACCCACGTGGCCCTGCCGTTCGAGGACGAGCACCCGGCGTCCGGCCCGCGCGAGGTAGGCCGCGGCCGTGAGGCCGTTGTGCCCCGCACCGACGACGATGTGGTCGTAGCTCGTCACGTCGGGGACCCTATCCCGGCGTTCTGACGGGACCCCCGGGGCCGTCTGTCACCGACCTCTCGAGCAGCCGGGACCGGGCCTTCCCTACAGACTTTACCCAGTCTTTACCTTCCCCAACGCTCAGGTTGCTGACCGATCGAAAGGGGAGGAAACACCTTTCCGGCTCGTATTCGGGCAGTTTTTCGGCTGTGAAGACCCCGAGAACAGCGGCCTCCGGACATCTGTCGGCCGACCCACGGAATTTGTCGATCCTGCCCGGTGGCGAGGGTCCCGCCCCCGGCTTACCCTCCCATGGGGCGGCAGTCGTCCAGCCGCCGGAACCAGGACCGCACCACCTCCCGGACGACCCTCGAACGGCACCTTCACCCCGAAGACCTCGACAGCACAGAGAAGGGCTACCTGTATGTCTGCACAACCCTCGCGATCCGCTCGGAGGATCGCCGCGACCGCCGCCGGTGCGGTCGCCGTCCTTGGACTCACGTCCCTCCCAGGGGTCGCGGCCACCGCTCCCGGACATGGCGACCTGTCGACCTCGCCGGCCGTCGCCGCTGCGAGAGGTGACGCCAAGGGCTCCTACGACGCGCGCGCAACGACCGTCGCGGGACAGGCGTTCGGGCAGGCCGCCGCCGTAGCCGCCAAGACCGGCGTCCTCGGTTCCGGCGCCTCCGTCGACCTCGACGCGTTGACGCTCACCCCGCGCAACCTCTCCGCGCTCGACGGCTACCTCACCGCCGCGAGCACCGCAGCGCCGCAGCAGGTCGTCACGGACTACCTCGCCGCCCACCTGGCGGCAGTCGGTCTCACCCGCGCCGACCTGTCGACGTTCACCCTTCGCACGAGCTACCAGGACGTCGCCGGCATCCACCACCTCTCGTGGTCCCAGTCGGTGGCCGGCACGCCGGTCTTCGGCAACGGACTGAAGGCCAACCTCACCAAGGACGGCCGGATCATCTCGATCCAGGGGTCCCCCGTCTCCGGACTGGCCGCCCTCGCGGCCAGGGCGCCCGGCGGGAGCCTCGACGCGGCCCGGGCCCGGTCCGGGGCGGCCTCCGACGTCCAGGGCACGGCCGATGCCGCGGCCACCGTGGCCGGCAAGTCCGGCGCCGACACGGTGTGGTCGAACAACGACTTCGCCCGGCAGGTCTGGTTCCTCACCCCGGCAGGACTTCGCAAGGGCTGGTCCACCTACGTCCAGACCGGCAAGGGCGCGGCATACCAGCACGTGGTCGATGCCGCCACCGGCCGCGTGCTCTATCGCCACTCGACCGTCGCCAACGACAACGGCGACGCCTACGTCTACGACAACTACCCGGGTGCCCCCAAGGGCGGCCAGCCGAAGGTCGTCAACTTCGTTAGGAAGGGCTGGCTGAACAAGGGTGCGACGTGGCTCAACGGCGCCAACGTCGTGGCGTGGACCGACGTCAACGACGACAACGCGGTGAGCCCCGGCGAGAAGACCGCGGTGCCGGGCGACGCCGCCGGAGCGACCTTCCCGCTGGTCCACTTCAACGGTGCCCTCGCCGGGTGCTCATCGGCCTACGTCTGCACGTGGAACCCGGCCATCAAGAACTCGTGGCAGAAGAACCGCGACGCCGACGCCGCCAACGCGTTCTACCTCGCCAACACCTACCACGACTACCTCACGGCCGCGCCGTTCGGCTTCACCGCCCAGGCCGGCAACTTCGAGAAGGGCGGCGGCGACCCGGTGCTCCTGCAGGCCCTCGACGGCGCCGACACCGCCGGCGGCCTGCCCGACGCCAACCACATCGACAACGCCAACATGAGCACCCCTCCGGACGGCACCCCGCCGACGATGCAGATGTACCTCTGGCACCAGCCCGGCACCACCCCCGCGCAGGACCCGTTCATCCCGATGAGCGGCGGCTTCGACGCCAGCATCCTGCTGCACGAGTACACGCACGGCCTCTCCAACCGGCTCGTCGTCGACGCGGCCGGCAACTCGACGCTCAGCAGCATCCAGGCCGGCTCGATGGGCGAGGCGTGGAGCGACTACTACGCCATGGACTACCTCGTCACCAAGGGGTTCGTCAGCGACACGGCCACCGCCGGTGAGGTGCTCGAAGGGGCCTACACCCTCGCGGGCGGGCTGTTCCGCACCGAGGCGATCGACTGCCCCGTGACGGCGACGGCCGCCAACTGCACGGGGATCGACGGCGTCAAGGGTGGCTACACCTACGGCGACTTCCCCACGATCGGTGGTTCACCGGAGGTGCACTCCTCCGGTGAGGTGTGGGCGCAGACGCTCTGGGACCTGAGGACGGCGCTCGGTCACGACGTCGCCGACGCAGTCATCACCCGGGCCATGACGCTCTCCCCTGCCGACCCGTCGATGCTCGACATGCGCAACGCGATCCTCAAGGCCGACGAGGTCGTCTACGGCAACGCGCACACCGCCACGATCTGGAAGATCTTCGCCGCGCGTGGCATGGGCTGGTTCGCCGGCGCCATCGACGCCGGTGACAGCTACCCGGCCGAGGACTTCCACGTCCGCCCCGCAGCCCAGACGCCGCGCACCTCGATCAGCGGCACGGTGACCGACCCCACCGACGGCAACAAGCCGCTCGCGGGTGTCGTCGTCCACGTCACCGGGCACGACTCGGGGTACTCCAGCGACTACACGGCCGTGACCAACGGCGCCGGCCGCTACACCATCGGCAACGTCTTCCCCGGCACCTACGCCAAGGTTGTCGCCACGGCGCCCGGCTACGAACCCGTCGCCAAGCCGATCAACACCCGGAAGCCGACCCAGGGCGACTTCGTCCTTCGTCGTGACTGGTCGGCCGCGAGCGGGGGCGCCGACATCACGGACTTCAACGGCCCCGACTACTCGTCCTTTAACTGCGGTCCGCTGGGCGCGATCGACCTGAGCCACGGCACCGGCTGGGGCAGCACGACGGGCGATGACGCGGCCACGCCGACCAACGTCTTCGTGCCCAAGTTCATCGTCGTCGACCTCAAGAAGGCGATCGACGTCGAGAGCTTCGGCGTCGACCCGTCCGCCACCTGCGGTGACCCGGGCAGCTCCTCGACCGGCGCGTTCAAGATCGAGCTCTCGACCGACGGCACGACGTGGACGCCCGCTGCCAGTGGCACGTTCGACGCCACCAACCGCGGCATCTACAACCCGGTCCCCGCGACGGGCAGCACCACCGGGACGCGCTACGTGAAGTTCACCATCCTGGGCAACCAGGTGCCGGACTTCGCCACCAGCTGCCCGACCGGCGGGTACGGCGGCTGCACCTACACCGACCTGACCGAGCTCCAGGTCTTCGGCAAGGCCACTGCCTGACGCACCACCGCCAGACCAGCCCGACCGAGCAGAGGCCGTCCGGACATCCGTCCGGGCGGCCTCTGCCGGCTCCGCCGACGGGGGTCAGCAGTCGGGGGTCAGCAGTCGGGGATCACGGTGCCGTTGTTGTCCTTGGCCTCGTCGTTGCCCCACCGGCTCAGGTAGTAGGCCGAGACGTACTGACGGGCCGGGCCCACGTCGGGGTCGGTCAGGAGCCAGTAGTGGTTGTAGGAGCTGCCGCTGCCCACCTGACGTCCCCACGCCTTGCAGTAGACGTAGCTCGTCCCCTGGTTGAGCGTCCCGGTCACGGCCGTGCTCGTCGGGCTGGCGTAGACCGACGCGTTGGCGTAGGTGTCCACGTCGTAGGTCCCCGACCCCCCGGGCCCCGGGCCACCGCTGCCGGTGTCACCGGTGATCGGGGCGACGCTGCCGGCCTGCTGGTCGTAGAAGGCGATGGCCCAGTCCTGCCACTGGGCGTAGGCGTCGGGGTAGGCCGAACCCTGAACGGCCTGGGCGACCTGTCCCCGGTCGAGGTTCTGCCAGTCGGGGATCTGGAGCAGGCCGGCGTTGGACCCGAACGCCGCAACACCGTAGAACGACTGGCTCGAGAGCACGACGTTGGTGATCTGGTCCGGCGTTCCCCATCCGGTGCTCGGCCGCTGCTGCAAGATCCCGAGGGAGTCGTGGTCGACGGGGGTCGTGTAGTTGACGAACTTCGACTCCTGAGCCGCGGTCATGAGCGCGATCTCGATGCCGCGTCGTGGGATGCCGTGCCCGAAGCCGACGCCGATGACGGTGCGGGCGTTGATCAGCTCCTGCCCGGTGAGGTTGAGCGACGAGGAGTAGATCGCTCGGACCTCCGCCGGCGACGCGGTCCGGAGCGCCTGGTTGGTGGCGGGGTCGTTCGTCCCCGTGGGCGTCAGGCCGTGCTTCGCCTGGAACGAGGCAAGGGCCTTGGCGGTCGTCCCAGCGCTGCCGTCCAGGGTGGCGACCCGACCAACGGGGTGGTCGGACAGCATCGAGGCGGCCGACGCGGCGGGCGGGGCGGCCATCGCCAGGGCAACGGCGCCGGCGGTCGCGGCTCCGATCAGGCCGCAGCGGACGCTCGGTCCGGCGGGGACGCGACGGGGGTGGAGGTGCCTGTACGGGTGATCATCGAAGGTTCAGCCCCTTGGTGTCGAGAGTGGTGGTGCGACCGGTGCTCCGCCTGACGGCTGCAGGACGACGCCGGTCGCCGGGGTGACCACGCGGTCGGACCCCGTCCCCAAGGTCTACCTCGGGACGTGTGATCCAGCAACTGGAAGGCACCAGCGTGCGGAACTTTTTCACATCCGGTGGTCGTCGCGTCGCGCCACTCCCCGACTACGCTCGGGGGATGGCACAGCTGCGACTCGCGATGGCTCAGGTCAACCCCACGGTCGGAGACCTCGAAGGCAATGCGCGGATCATCCGCGACCAGGTCGCGGCCGCGGCGGCTGCGGGAGCACATCTGGTGGCCTTCCCCGAGATGGTCCTCACGGCATACCCCGTCGAGGACCTCGCCCTGCGGGCGTCCTTCGTCGCCGCATCGCGGGCAGCCCTGTCCCGCTTGGCGACCGACCTCGCGGCAGACGGTCTGGGTGATCTCCCGGTCGTCGTGGGCTACCTCGACGAGGCCCCGGGGACGACCGACGACGGCGATCCCGCTCGGGAGCTCCCCCAGAACTGCGCCGCCATCCTCCACGGCGGAGCAGTGGTCGGACGCTACGCCAAGCACCACCTGCCCAACTACGGCGTGTTCGACGAGTACCGCATCTTCGCCCCCGGAGACTCCCTCACCGTCGTACGCGTCCGAGGGGTGGATGTCGCCATCGCCATCTGCGAGGACCTCTGGCAGGAGGGCGGTCCGGTCGCCCAGACCCGGGAGGCCGGTGCCGAGCTGCTGCTGGTCATCAACGGATCCCCTTACGAGCGGGAGAAGAACGACACCCGGCTCGAGCTCGTGCGGCGCCGTGCGACGGAGGCCGGGTGCGCCCTCGCCTACCTCAACCTCGTCGGTGGTCAGGACGAGCTCGTCTTCGACGGCGACTCCATGGTCGTCGGCCGCGACGGGACCGTGCTGGCCCGCGGGCCGCAGTTCGTCGAGAACCTCGTCGTCGTCGACCTCGACCTCGACGCGTCCACCGTCGACTCGTCCGAGCTGCCCCCGGACGTCGTCCACGTCATCGTGTCCGAGGAGCCGGTGGAGCCGTATGCCGCGCTCGCGCCGCCGATGTTCCCCCGCCTCGACCCGGTCGAGGAGGTCTGGCGCGCAGTGGGTCTGGGGCTTCGGGACTACGTGCGCAAGAACGGTTTCCGGAAGGTGCTCCTCGGCGTCTCGGGGGGCATCGACTCGACCGTCGTCGCGGCCATCGCGGCTGACGTCCTCGGTGGAGAGAACGTCATCGGCATCAGCAACCCGAGCGTCTACTCGTCGCAGGGCAGCAAGGACGACGCGGCCGAGCTCGCCGCCAACCTCGGAGCCGACTACCGCGTCATCCCGATCGAGTCGATGGTCGCGCCGTTCCTCGACGCGCTGCACCTCACGGGGATCGCCGAGGAGAACCTCCAGGCCCGGGTGCGGGGTGTCATCTGGATGGGGCTGTCCAACCAGGAGGGCGCGCTCGTCCTGACCAACAGCAACAAGTCCGAGGTCTCCGTAGGCTATTCAACGATCTACGGCGACAGCGTCGGCGGTTTCGCGCCGATCAAGGACGTCCCCAAGACGCTCGTGTGGGAGCTTGCGAAGTGGCGCAACCGGGACGCGGCCGCGCGGGGCGAGAAGCCCCCGATCCCCGAGGCCAGCATCACCAAGCCGCCGTCCGCAGAGCTGCGCCCGGGTCAGACCGACCAGGACTCGCTGCCCGACTACGACGTGCTCGACGCCATCCTCGCCGGCTACGTCGGCGTCGCGCACGGTCGTGAGCGGCTCATCGCCGACGGCTTCGAGCCGGCGGTCGTCGACAAGGTGATCCAGCTCGTCGACCGGGCGGAGTGGAAGCGGCGACAGTCGGCCCCGGGACCGAAGATCTCTCCGCTGGCCTTCGGCAAGGACCGGCGCCTGCCGATCACCAGCCGGTGGCGCGAGCGCGACGACGAGCAGGCCTGACGTCATGACCGAGACCGCGAAGCCTTACGGGTCAACCGTTTCGGACGGTGCCACCCCGCCCGTCCGACGGGTGCGCATCCCGCACCTGCACCGGATGAAGCGGGACGGACAGCGCTGGGCGATGCTCACGGCATACGACCGGTATGCCGCCGAGATCTTCGACGGGGCGGGCATCCCCGTGCTGCTCGTGGGCGACTCCGCGGCCAACACCGTCCTCGGTTACGACAGCACCGTGCCGGTGACGGTCGACGAGCTCCTGCCCCTCGTCCGGGCGGTGGCCCGGGCCGCAAAGCGAGCCCTCGTCGTGGCCGACCTCCCCTTCGGGTCCTACGGCGCGACCCCCGAGCAGGGTGCGGCCACGGCCGTCCGGTTCATGAAGGAGGGCCTGGCCCACGCCGTCAAGCTCGAGGGCGGTCGAGACATGGCGCCGACGGTCGAGACGTTGGTACGGATGGGGATTCCCGTCATGGCGCACCTCGGCTTCACCCCCCAGAGCGAGCACACGCTCGGTGGCTACCGGGTCCAGGGTCGTGGCGACGGTGCAGCGCTGCTGCTCGAGGACGCGCACGCGCTCGAGCGGGCCGGCGCCTTCGCCGTCGTCCTCGAGATGGTGCCGGGGCCGGTGGCCCGCGAGGTCACAGCCGCCCTCACCATCCCGACCATCGGCATCGGGGCCGGACGCGACTGCGACGCCCAGGTGCTCGTCTGGCAGGACATGGCCGGGCTGACCGGGCCGGGTGGCCCGAGGTTCGTCAAGCGCTACGCCGACCTGCGCGGCGAGCTCACCCGCGCCGCCACGGAGTATGCCGCCGAGGTCGCCTCGGGTGCCTTCCCCGGCGACGAGCACACCTTCACCACGTAGAGCGACCAGCCGAACCCTCCCGACCCAGCAACCCCCTCCCCACGTGTTGCGGTTGGATCCGGACAAGTCAGGCGTGGGGTCCCGATGTGTCAGGATCCAAACGCAACAAGTCGGGGGTCGGGGTCGGTCGGGGTCGGCGGGTCGGTCAGGCGAGGGTCCGCAGGAAGATCGCCTCGGCGAGGGCGGCACGCTCCAGCTCGCCGGGATGGACGCTCTCGCCCGGGGAGTGGATCCGGCAGCCGGGCTCCTCCACCCCGAGGACGAGGATCTCGGCGTCCGGAAGCACCTCGGCCAGGGCGGTGCAGAGCGGGATCGCGCCGCCCTGGCCGGTGGTGACCATCGGACGGCCGTAGGCGGACTCCATGGCCGCAGCCATCGCGGCATACGCCGGTCCGTCGGTCCGGGCGGCGAAGGGCTGCCCGAGGGTCCTGGGCTCCACCGTGATCCGGGCGCCCCAGGGCGTGGCCGCCTCGAGGTGACGGACGAGCAGCTGCTGGGCCACCGCCGCATCCGTGCCGGGCGGCACCCGGAGGTTGACCACCGCCCGCGCCACGGGCTGGATCGCCGCGGTGACCCCGGCGACCGACGGGGCGTCGACGGCCAGCACCGTCGCGACCGGCCGCGCCCACAGCAGGTCGCCCACCGTGCCCTGACCGAGCAGCCCGACCCCGTCGAGCACCCCTGCGTCCGAGCGGAACCGGTCGGGCGGGTATGCCGCGCCCTCCCAGGTCCCGAGGGCGTCGAGCCCGTCGATGGTCGTCTCCCCGTCGGCGTCGCGCAGGGTCGCGAGGACGTGGACGAGGGCCGCGAGGGCGTCGGGAGCGGGCCCTCCGAATGCGCCCGAGTGGGCCTGCGTCTCCAACGTGCGGATGGTGACCAGGACGCTCCCCGTACCGCGCAGGCTCGTCGTCATGGTCGGGGTTCCCAGCTCGACGTTGCCGGAGTCCGCCACCACGACGACGTCGGCGGCGAACAGCTCAGGGTCGCTGCGGACCAGCGCCTCGAGGCCGCCACTCGACATCTCCTCGGACCCCTCGCAGACGATGCGGACACCGACCGGCCACGTCCCGTCGACCTGCAACAGGGCCCGGAGGGCCGTGAGGTGCATCACGAGGTTGCCCTTGCAGTCCGCGGCTCCCCTTGCGTACCAGCGTCCCTCGCGCTCGGTGAGGGTCCACGGGTCATCGGCCCAGTCGGCGGGGTCACCGGGGGGTTGGACGTCGTAGTGGGAGTAGAGCAGCACCGTCGGCGAGCCCGCCGGACCAGGGCTGTGCCCGAGGACCGCGAGGCTCCCGTCGGCCGTGCGGACCGACCGGACCCCGGCGACTCCCACACCGGCGAAGAGGGCGACCACGGCGTCAGCAGCCCGCACGCACTCGGCCGGATGGTCGCCGACCCCGTCCGCGACCGATCGGATCGCCACCAGTCCGGCGAGGTCGTCGCGGGCCGCGGCCATCAGGCCCGCAACCGCCGTGGCCAGGGCCGCTCCGGTCACCGGGTCAGCTCAGCGAGATACCCGGGGAGCATGCGGCACCACGTCGGCCAGTCGTGGTCGAAGGTCGGGCCCCAGTCGTCGACCCGGTTGGGAATACCCCTGCTTCCCAACACATCTGCCATCCGCCAGGACTCGTCGATGTCTTCCCAGCGGCCGGTGCCCGCCGCGAGGACGACGAAGCGCTGCCGCAGCAGGTCGAGCTGCGGACCCTCGAGCGAGGGCAGGAAGCTCAGCGGCGAGGAGAAGTAGAGGTCGTCGTTGAGGTCACCGAGGAAGGCCTCGAGGTCGAAGGAGCCGCTCAAGCACACCGCCGCCCGGAAGAGGTGCGGAAACCGGCACAGGCAGGCCAGGGCGTTGAAGGCGCCGATCGACGCCCCGGCGGTGATGATCGGGACAAGACCGCCCGAGTCGGCGTGGATGGCGGGCACGACCTCGGCCTCGATGGCCTGGTGGAACTGGTTGAACAGCCACATCCGGTGCTCGGTCGAGCCGTCACGGGTCGCGAGCGCCCGCCCGGCGATGCTGTCGACGGAGTAGACCTTGATCGTGCCTGCCTCCACCGACGGCCAGATCGAACCGAGCAGGCCCTGCCGCTCGATCTCCTCGGCGTCGCCTCCGGCCGTCGGGAAGAGCAGCAGCGGTGTGCCGTAGTGGCCCCACCGCGACACGGTCAGCTCCTGGAACAGCCGCGGTGACCACCAGCGCTCGACGACCTTCATGTCCCTCGTCCTCCACGGTCTCGTCATGCGACTCATCCAGCGTCTTGTCAGGGGTCCGGCACGCCCTCGTCGCCAGACCTGGACCTGGGGGTTGGTCGGGGCCAGCCTATTCGTAGATGAACTTCTGCTCCCCGGGGAAGATCCAGGTCAACGCGTCGCGCAGCCGGTCGCGCCAGTTTTCCCAGTTGTGCCCGTCCCGCGCCTCGACGTAGCGGACGTCCATCCCCGTGTCGCGGAAGGTCGAGACCAGCGACCGGTTGGGGGTGATGAGCGGCTCGTAGACGCCGCACGTCTGATAGATCCGGTTGGCCACCCGACGGGGGCGCGCACGATAGGCGTTGACGAACCGCACCACCGGGTCGAAGACCGGCCCTCCCCCGTGGTCGTCGCCGATGTCGGTGAAGACGAACGACCCCGACTCCAGCAGCAGCGAGCCGAAGACCTCGGGGTAGCGGACAGCGGTGGAGAGCGAGGCCACGCCGCCGAAGCTCGAGCCCATGACGCACCGGCCGTCGGGCTGGTCGACCAGCGGCAGCCGCTCGGTGAGGAACGGCACGAGCTCGCGGGCGACGAACCGCGCGTGCGGGGCATGGTTGGCGTACTCCACGAGCCGGTTGCCGGGGGGCACGAAGGCGGCCACCAGCGGGGCGACCTCCCCGCGGTGGATGAGGTTGTCGAGCACGGTCGCCATCGATGCGTAGTCGAGGTAGTCGTAGCCGTCGTGGACGACGAGCAGGGGATATCTGACAAGCTCCCGGAAGCGGGCAGGCGTATAGACCGAGAACTGCTGCTCCCGGCGAAGAGCCTTGCTGCGCAACGACATCGGGGTGAAGGTGCCGGTGCGGGCCTCCGGGTCGGGCTGGGTCCAGTCCGGCACGGCATACCCCGTCGCGGCACACACCGAGGTGGCCCCGAAGGGTCCCTGGGCGAGCCGGGGGTTGAGCGGGTCGTTGAGGTACTCCTCCCGATGACCGTCACGCACGATGTCGAAGTGGTACTCGACGCGCGACCCCTCGGGGAGCTCGATCGTGGCGGACCAGAGGTCGGTCGCCCCGAGCGGCCGCAGCACCAGCGGGTCGGGGAGCCCCACGACCCGGTGGCGCACCATCACCTCGTCGGCCGACCCTCGCCAGACGAAGGTCGCGTGCCGTCCCTCGACGAGGGGCACGGGATGACGGGCGAGGAACCGGTCGATCACCCCGGGGTCCGAGGTCGGCAGCCGCTCCTTGAGGCGGTTGATCGCGAGCCTGCGGCGCTGCTCGCCGCCTGACCTGCCGGTCGCGGCCGAGGCCGAGGCCGGAGCCGCCGAGCTCACGGCTTCGCCCCCGGCTGCGTGGGGACACCCAGGGCCGTGACCGTCCCGTCCGTCGCGAGCACCCTGGTGCCCGCCGGGAGAGCGCCGTCCGCGCCCAGCGCGACCCGGGTCCCGTCGTCGAGCAGTACGCAGGTGGCGTCGCCGAAGCGGCCCGCGAGGACGCTCATCCGCACCCGGTCGTCCAGTCGCAGCCGGCGTCGGGCGTGCGGCAGCGCGATGATGCCCGTGGCCCGCCCCAGCCCGCGGTCCCAGATCCCGGCGTCGCTGAACCCGGTCGGTGTGTGGTCGTGGAAGAGCACCACCCGCGCCGTCACCGCCATCGCGCCGCCCGACCACGCGACGACCGGCAGCTCCGGCGGTGGCGCGACCTCGAAGAGCCGCAGGACCCGGCCCAGCACGCCGACGTGCCCACCAGCTATCGCGAGCACGCTCGCGGCAGAGAGGGTCTCGGCGACCTCGCCGCGATGCTGCTGCAAGGCGCCGCTGTCGTCCAGCGCCCCCGTGGCCGCCAGCTCGTCATGGAGCTGGTCGACGGCCCGGAGATACCACCGGTCGACCTCCTGCACCAGGCGGACCGCCTCGGCCAGGGCTGAGGCGACGATGTCGGCCCGGGCGGTGCTGCGGTGGACGGCATACACGCCCTCGAGTCCGTGGTGCAGCCGGATGGAGTAGACGCCGGCCAGGTCGTCCATGGCGTCACGGAGGGTGATCGCGGCGGTGGCGAACGGAGCGTCCTGAGCGAGCAGGGACATCATCCGTTCGTGGAGTCGCAGGTTGACGACGCGCCCGTCCATGACCTCCTGGAGCTCGGTGTCGTCGCCTTCACGCTCCTCCCAGCCGGCCGTCACGGCGGCCACGGGCCCCTCGCTCCCGAGACCGCGGACCACGCTGCCGGCCGTGGTGAGGAACCGCTGCGGACCCAACAGGGTCGTCGAGCTCATCCCGCGTGCACGTGGACGGTGCGGACCACGTCGTCGAGCAGGTCGCGCAAAGTGTCGTAGTCGGGGTGGCGCATCCGCACCCAGGCGTTGGCCATGTAGCCGGCCTCGACGGCTTGGGTCGCGGTCCCCGGATCGGGGAAGCAGGTGTCGATGACCCACTCGCCGCTGCGCGACCAGAGGTCGTCGATGCCGCTGTAGCCGCGGACGGAGCCGTCGGCGTCCGGGCGCAGCGCGACGATGCCAGCGGACCACTGTCGCGACAGTGGCCGGTCGGGGTGACCGTGGACGATCGTGTGCGCCCACTCGCGGTAGACGTCGACGTCGTTGGCGGCGGAGTAGAGGTCCCAGGCGCCGACCCCCGGTGGCCGGGTCCCGATCTCGGAGAACCGCAGACCCTTCGGGCCCATGAACCACTCCATGTGGGTCGCCGAGGTCTCGATACCGAGTCCCGCGATGACCCGGGCCCCGAGCTCACGGACCTCGGCGTAGAAGGGGGCCTGGTCGATCCGGTTGGTCGTGACGAACTGCGGCGAGATCCAGCGGTGCCGCATCGCCTCGAGGACGTTGGGGTAGTAGTGCGTGGCCCAGTCGTGGACGACGTGGCCGCCCACGGTGATGGTGTCGTAGAAGCCCTCGTGGCCCTCGACGAACTCCTCGACGGCGATCGAGTCCTCGCCCTCGAAGGACGTCATCGCCGCCTCGAGCCCGGTGTCGTCGTCGACCCGGACCGTCCCCTGGGCGCCGGCTCCGGCCCGCGGCTTGAGGATGAGCGGGTAGCCCTCCTGCCGGGCGAACGCACGCACCTCGTCCGCGGTGTCGGCCGCGGTCGAGGCCGCGGTCGCCACCCCTGCCTCGCGCAGGACCTGCTTCATCGTGGGCTTGTCCCGACACAGCCACGTCGTGCGCACCGACGTGCCCGGTATGCCGCGGGCCTCCCGCACCCGGGCCGCGGCCAGCTGGTGCGACTCGATCGTCGACTCGAGCCGGTCGACCCAGACCCGGTCCTGCGCCCACGCGACCGCGGCGTCGAGTTGGCCGACGTCGGTCACGTCGGAGACACGGTAGTAGCCGACCATCCACGAGCGGAGCTCCTCGTCGAGCTGCTCCTCGGGGGTCTCGCCCACCCCGACGACGCTCGCCCCGACGGCGGCCAGTGCGGCGACGAAGCGGCGTTGGTTGCGGGGGAACGCCGGCTCGACGAAGACGATGTTCACGCGGGCGACTCTAGTGCGGAGCGGCGGAGGGTTTCGGCTTGTCCCCTGTTCAGCCATTTTTATCCACATATATCCCTTTCGGGCGAAAATTGACCTAGTCTCCCTCGCGTGCCCTACGGCACCTTTCACCTCGACCAGCAGGGGCACACCATCGTGGGAATCAGAAGGACCATCGTCGTCGGAGCAGCCGTCCTGGCCATCGTCACGGGCGCCGTCAGCGCCTCCGGCCCGGCGCTCGGCGCCGTCACCGGCACGACCGCGACCCTGGACGTGACCGGGGCCTACTACAAGCTGGCGCCGCAGCGCGTCCTCGACACCCGCTCCGGCCAGGGGGTCCCCAAGGGCCAGCTCGGCGCGGGTCGGACGCTGAGCCTCAAGGTCACGGGCACGGCCGGCATCCCTGCCACCGGCGTCTCGGCCGTCGTGCTCAACCTCACCGTGACGAACGCGTCGGCCGCCAGCTACCTCGTGGCCTATCCGCACGACTCCGGGCGCCCGAACGCCTCGGCCCTCAACTTCCCCCGCGGTTTCACCGGCGCCAACCTCGTCACCCTCCCGATCGGTGCGTCCGGCGCCGTCGACGTCTACAACGCCGCCGGCGGCGTCGACGTGATCGCCGACGTCCTGGGGTTCTATGCGGGTGACGACTCCCCGTCGGCCACCCTCGGCCAGAGCGGCGGCTACCGCGACGTGGTCCCGGCGCGCCTCTACGACTCCCGGAACGACGCCGACGCGAACGGCAACATCTACCCCTTCACCTCCGGCGACTCGGTGAACCTGTCGGTCAACTTCAACGGGGGCGGTGCCGACGTCAACCAGCACGTGAAGGCGCTCGTCGTCAACGTCACGACGGTGAACCAGACCTCGTCCGGGTTCGTCCGCACCTGGGACGGCGGGACCGAACCGCCGACGTCCACGGTCAACTTCGCTACGTCCAAGACCGTCGCGAACGCAGCCATCGTGCCGACCCAGCCCTGCTCCTCGCACTGCGACGTCATCGGCTCACCCTCGATGGAGGTCAAGGCCTACACCGGAGGCGGGACGACCAACGTCATCATCGACGTCGTCGGGGTCATGCTGGACGGCACGACCGTCGACTCGTCCGGCTACAGCATGGACTACCGCTTCAAGCCGTTGACGAGCCCCACGCGGATCGTCGACACCCGCGTCAACCTCGGAGCCGGCCGGCTCGGTACCAACTCCGACGCGATCGTCACCACCCCGTCGTCGGTGGCGGGTCCGATGACCTACGCCATCGTCGGCAACCTGACCGCGGTCCAGCCCACGTCCTCGACCTTCTTCGTCGCCTGGCCGAACCTCCCCGACATGCAGGGAGCCGGACAGCTGGGAGCGCGTCCCGGCATCAGCAACATCAACGTCACCGCCGGTGAGATCGTCGCCAACGCCGCCTTCATCTCGGTGGGCTACGCGAACGACTTCCACCTCGCCAACGCCGCCGGCTCCGCGGACGCCCTGGTGGACGTCGCGGGAACGTTCGAGCTGCACCAGCCCACCGCGGCAGCGGCCGCCGCACTGGGGTCGGCGCCCGCTCGGACCGTCGCGCCCGTCGCGCCCGCAGCACCGCTCGGCACCACCGGGGCGAAGGCCGCCCGCCGCTGACCGACCGGCGCTGACGAAGCTGACCGGCCGGCGCGTCTCACGGGGCGACGCCGGCCAGGTCAGTCCTCGCGGTCCTGGTCGTGCCCGTCAGCCCGGCTCGAGCCCTTCGCGCCCCACTCCCGGTCCTCGTCGTCCCACTTCGCGGTGCGCTCCCGGGCGGTGTAGAGGGCCTTGGCCGCCTCGGCCCGGGTCTCGTAGGGACCCATGACCTGGGCGCCCTGGCTGCGGCTGGCGTCGTCCTCGACCTGCCCGCTCGTGACGTTGTACCAGTAGCTCATCCCGGACTCCCTCTGTCGGCTGCCCGATGTCGGTCAGACACCGGTCGAGGCACCTCACGTCCGGTGCTCCTAGACTCCACCGTATGCCGGTCACGTCCGCCACCGTCACCCCGCACGAGGTCGCCCCCCGTCGTCATGTGCCTGCCTCCATCGCCCGCCCGGAGTACGTCGACCGGCCGGCTCCCCGGCCCGACGCGCGGCCCGAGGTCAAGGACGCCGAGACGATCGCGAAGATGCGGGTGGCCGGCCGGATCGCGGCCCAGGCCATGGCTGCAGCCGCCGCCGCGATCGCGCCGGGCGTGACCACCGACGAGATCGACGCCGTCGGCCACGCCTTCCTCATGGACCATGGTGCCTACCCCTCGACCCTGGGCTACAAGGGCTTCCCCAAGTCCCTCTGCACCTCGGTCAACGAGGTCGTCTGCCACGGCATCCCCGACGCGCGGCGACTCGAGGACGGCGACATCGTCAACATCGACATCACCGCCTTCGTCGACGGCGTCCACGGGGACACCGACGCGACCTACCTCTGCGGGGACGTCGACGAGGAGTCGCGGCTGCTCGTCGAGCGCACCAGGGAGGCGATGATGCGCGGCATCAGGGCCGCCGTGCCCGGCCGGCAGATCAACGTCATCGGCCGTGTCATCGAGTCCTACGCCCGTCGCTTCGGCTACGGCGTCGTGCGCGAGTTCACGGGGCACGGCATCGGCACCGCGTTCCACAGCGGGCTGATCGTGCCCCACTACGACGCGGCACCGGCATACGACACCCTGATCGAGCCGGGCATGACGTTCACGGTCGAGCCGATGCTCAACCTCGGCAGCGCCGGCTGGGAGATGTGGGACGACGGCTGGACCGTCGTGACGGCCGACCGGCGACGGTCGGCCCAGTTCGAGCACACCCTCCTCGTGACCGAGGACGGACCCGAGATCCTGACCCTGCCCTGAGCCGCACCATGCCCTGCGCGGCCCCCCGCGCGGCATCAGTCACCACCCGGCAACACCCCACGACGCGAAGGCGGACGGCACATGGCCAAGAACGGACACAACGGATTTGCCCTCGGCATCGACATCGGCGGCAGCGGGATCAAGGGCGCGCCCGTGGACCTCGAGAAGGGGACCTTCGTGGGCAAGCGGATGCGGGTCGACACCCCGCAGCCATCGACCCCCGAGGCGGTGATCGACATCGTCGCCCAGGTGGTCGAGCACTTCAAGGACGAGGTGGGCGACGCACCGATCGGCGTCACGGTCCCGGCCGTGGTCACCCACGGCACGGTGCGGTCGGCGGCCAACATCGACCACGCATGGATCGACTTCGACGGCGCGAAGGCGATGGCCAAGCGGCTCGGCCGCGGCGTCACGCTCGTCAACGACGCCGACGCGGCCGGCTACGGCGAGCTGCACTACGGCGCGGCCAAGAAGGAGGACGGGCTCGTCATCCTCACGACCCTCGGCACCGGCATCGGCAGCGCGATCCTCTACCGGCGCCTGCTCGTCCCCAACAGCGAGCTGGGGCACCTCGAGATCGACGGGAAGGACGCCGAGAGCGAGGCGGCCTCGTCGGTGAAGGACACCCTCGGGCTCTCCTACGAGGACTACGCCACGCGGCTGCAGCGCTACTACGAGGTCGTCGAGGCGCTCTTCTCCCCTGACCTCTTCATCGTCGGAGGCGGGATCTCCAAGGACGCCAAGCAGTTCCTCCCGCTGCTGAAGCTGCGCTCCCCCATCATCCCGGCGGTGCTGCAGAACAAGGCCGGCATCATCGGCGCCGCCCGGCTCGCCGCAGAGGCGGCCGACTTCGAGTTCTGAGCGCCGTCCCGTGCTGATGGGTTCGGTATGCCGCCGGGTCAGGTGATCACGGTCGGCCGACCGTGCGCGAGGTCGTGCAGCGTGAGGTCGGCGCCGCCGTAGGTCACGATGTGGTTGACGTACATCGCTCGCCCGGGGACGGACAGCAGGGCGTCGTGGATCGGGATGATGCCGACGGGAGCGATGCGGGCGACGAAGGCGATCGACTCGCTGACCTTGGCCCACGGCGCGTTCACGGGGACCGCGAGCAGGTCCACCGGACCGGGCTCGCCGTCGTAGGCGTCGCCGGGATGGAAGAGCGTCGGCTCGCCCTCCGCTCTCAGCGTGACGCCGACGTTGGCGCACCGGGGAACGCCGGCGTGGTTGATCGCGTGCAGGGCTCCCACCGGGGTGAGGACGGTCCCACCGACGGCGACCCGCTGGCCGGCGACCGTCGTCACCACGTCGGCGCCGGCCCCCGCGATGAGCCCGGCGCTCTGGGGGTCGGCGTAGACGGCAGCCTGCCGATTGGCCTTGATCAGGGCCGGGAGCCGGTCCTGATCGAGGTGGTCGGCGTGCTGGTGGGTGACGACGATCGCGTCGAGGTCCCGGACCTCTTCGAAGCCGGTCGAGAACGAGCCGGGGTCGATCAGGATGCGGGTGTCGGCGATCTCGACGAGGAGGCAGGCGTGGCCGAGGTGGGTAACGCGCATGCGGCCAACCTACGCCCGGCCGCGGACCTCAGCGGCGATCGCTCAGCGCGCAGGGGACGACCCAGGGGACGACTCAGTGGAGGTGGAACAGCTCTTCGCGACGGGCGGCCCGGACGCGGATCTCGGCGGCCGTCGGCGGCACGGGCTGACGCCGGGTGAAGAGAGCAGGGAAGAACGAGTGCAGGTAGTGCATGACGTGTCGATTCTGAGGTGGTGGTGTACGGGTGGACCGTGCACTTCACTTGTGCACACCTTGTTCAACGACTTCGAGGAGAAAATGTTCCATATCGAAGAAGTGATCCCTGTCACGCATGCTTGACACAGGGGGGTCGATGCATATTCATCCCGAGCAGGCACACTCGTCCCCATGATCGGTGACGCAGCGGTACGCAGTCGGGTGTGGCGCGCTGGTGCCCTGCAGGCGGAGGACTTTCCCTTCGAGAAGATCTCGGACTACCTCGACGAGGAGGACTGCCTGGTCTGGGTCGACATCTGCGACCCGGACTCGCACCTCCTGACCGAGCTGGCGTCGGAGCTGGCGCTCGACCCGCTGGCGGTGGAGGACGCCATCTCGCACGGGGAGCGGGCCAAGGCCACGCGCTACTCCACGCACACGTTCCTCACGGCATACGCCGCCCACATCCGCCCGGACGACGACACCCCGGCGCACCGGTCGGAGCTCACGCTCTCGCGCGTGTCGGCGTTCGTCCTCACCCGCGGCATCGTCACCGTCCGCCGCAACGACGACTTCGACATGGAGGTGGTGTCGCAGCGGTGGGAGGACAACGCCGATCTGCTGAAGTACGGCGTCGGCGCCCTGGTCCACGGTCTGCTGGACGTCATCGTCGACAGCCACTTCGAGGCGGTGCAGGCCCTCGACGAGAAGATGGAGATGTTGGAGGACGGCCTCTTCGACGAAGAGGCCCGCACCACTGCGGTCCAGCGACAGACCTACAGCATCCGCAAGGACCTCGTGGCGTTGCGGCGGGTCGTCCTGCCCATGCGCGAGGTCGTCAACTCCCTGCTGCGGCACCGCAAGGACATGGGTGCCCATACCGAGCTCGACTCGTGGTACGACGACCTCTACGACCACGTCCTGCGGGCCACGGAGTGGACCGAGTCGCTGCGCGACATGGTCACCACCATCTTCGAGACCAACCTCTCGCTCCAGGACGCCCGCCTCAACACCGTCATGAAGAAGCTGACCGGCTGGGCCGCGATCATCGCCATCCCCACGGCGATCACCGGCTACTTCGGCCAGAACGTGCCCTACCCCGGCTTCCAGCAGCCGTGGGGATGGGTGCTGAGCAGCGGGCTCATCGTCGGCATCGCCGGGCTGCTGTACCTGACCTTCAAACGCCGCGAGTGGCTCTAGGGTCGCGGCCCGGCCCGGAGTCGAGTGGCGGCAAGGAGAGCGGTGGCCGGGACCGGTCTCAGGGCTGCAGGTCCGTCGCCGTGCGCCCTCGACGACCTCCACGTCGTCGTCGCCCGCACCCGGAGCCTGCCGGAGCAGCGCTACCTCCTCGTACGAGCGGGCGGCCGGTCCGTAGAGTGATCGTCGCCCGAGCCGCAGCCGGCCGGGTCGAGCCAGCCGGGAGGCACTGATGAAGATCCGTGGGGCGGTCCTCGAGGAGATCGGTCGAGCCCGGCCGTATGCCGCGTCGCGGCCCATCACCGTGGGTGACCTCGAGCTCGAGGAGCCAGGCGCAGGAGAGCTGCTCGTCCGGATCGAGGCCGCGGGCCTGTGCCACTCCGACCTGTCCGTCGTCGACGGCAACCGGGTCCGACCCGTGCCGATGCTGCTCGGTCACGAGGCGGCGGGGATCGTGGAGCAGGTCGGGCCGGGAGGGTCCGACCTCGGTATCGGCGAGCGGGTGGTGATGACCTTCCTCCCGCGCTGCGGCGAGTGCGCGGCGTGCGCGACCGACGGGCTGACCCCCTGCACCGCCGGCAGCGCGACCAACAACGCGGGCACCCTGCTCGGCGGCACGTCGCGGCTGACGCGGTCGCGCGGTGGGGAGACCGAGTCGGTCAAGCACCACCTCGGTGTCTCCGGTTTCGCCTCGTATGCCGTGGTCAACCGACGCTCGGTCGTCCCGGTCCCCCTCGACGTGCCACCCGATGTCGCCGCCGTCCTCGGCTGCGCCGTCCTCACGGGTGGTGGCGCGGTGCTCAACGCCGGCCGACCGGTCGCGGGCGACCGGGTCGTCGTCGTCGGCCTCGGCGGCGTCGGGATGGCCGCCATCATCACCGCCCTGGCCCTGGACGACGTCGAGGTCGTCGCCGTCGACGCGGTCCCCGACAAGCTCGCGCGGGCGCGTGACCTCGGAGCCCATCGCGTGCTGACCCCTGAGGAGGCGGGCGCATCGGGACTCACCGCCCCCGTCGTCATCGAGGCCGCGGGGGCGGTCCGCGCCTTCGAGCTCGCCGTCGCGCTCACGGGACCGGGTGGTCGCACCGTGACCGTCGGGCTGCCCGCTCCCACCGCGCTGGCATCCGTCTCTCCGCTCGCCCTCGTCGCCGGCGGCCGGTCGATCATCGGCAGCTACCTCGGGTCGGCCGTCCCCGCCCGGGACATCCCGATCTTCGTCGACCTGTGGCGGGCCGGGCGGCTCCCCGTCGAGGCACTGGTCACCGAGACGATCACGCTCGAGGACATCAACGCGGGGATGGACCGGCTGGCGGACGGCCTGGCGATCCGGCAGGTCATCCTCTTCGACTGACGCGACCCGTCCGGCGCCGGGCGCGGGACGGTCAACCGGCACGAGCCCGTTCTGTCCCCCCGACCGGGCCGCATACCGGGCACCCGCCGGTCTGCAGTCCCCTGCCCCGTATGCCGCGGCCGCAGCCGTGAGCGCGCGGTAACCCGGGTCCACCCCGGTCGCGGGGAACCCGGCATACGGTGGGACGTGCCCACGCGCTGGACCAACCTCGCCCTGCTGTGGATCGTGCCGCTGGCGGCGCTGTCCGGCTTCGCGATGTTCCTCGTCGGCAGCGGACCGGTGCTCCTCGTCGCCCTCGTGCACGGGGTCATCGCGTTGCTGGTCGTCGTCCTCACACCGTGGAAGTCGATGATCGTGCGCCGCACGATGCGACGGGCACCGCGACCCGGCCGGACGGTGGCGGTGGCGCTCGGCGTGGTCGTCGTCCTCGCCCTGGTCACCGGCGTCCTCCACGTGCTCGGGATCCTCGCCGACCGCCTGCCCCTCACGGTCCTGCAGGTCCACGTCGGCGCGGGGATCGTCGCGGCGATCCTCACCCTCGCGCACGCCCGCGACCGCCGGATCCGGGCCCGGCGCGGCGACCTCTCCCGCAGGGCCCTGCTCCGTGCCGGACTGCTGACCTCCGCGGCCGGGGTCCTCGAGATCGGCGTGGTGGGAGCCGGGGCGCTGGCCAACCCCCCGGGCACCCGGCGGGACACCGGGTCGCACCGGCTCGCATCGGACTCGGTCGACGCCATCCCGGCCACGTCGTGGCTGTTCGACTCCGTGCCGACCGTCGACGCGACGGCCTGGCGGGTGACCGTGGCCGCCGACGGGACGAGTCGCGCGTGGGGCCTCGCCGACCTCGCGGCATACGGCGACGAGGTCACCACCGTGCTCGACTGCACCGGAGGGTGGTGGACGCGGAAGACCTGGCGCGGGGTGCGGGTGTCCCGACTGCTCCCGGCCGGCGCGACGGGAAGCATCCTCGTGACCAGCGTGACCGGATACCGACGACGGCTGCCCCTGTCCGACGACCTGCTCCTCGCGACGTCCCTCGCGGGCGAGCCGCTGCGCGTCGGGCACGGAGCCCCGGCCCGGCTCGTCGTCCCGGGGCGGCGCGGCTACCACTGGGTGAAGTGGGTCGAGCGGATCGAGCTGAGCGACCTGCCGTGGTGGGCCCAGCTGCCGTTCTCACCCCGCTAGGACTCCCGGCTTCGGCCCGTCGACGGGCTGTGGTCTACGGTCGGCGCATGACCAACGACGACCTGAGCGCCCTGGCCGACGCCACCGAGCAGCTCACCGACCTCGTCGCCCGACTGGACGCGCACCACGACGGCACGGCGCCGCTGACCGACGACGAGGCCCAGGACCTGCTGCGCCGCAGCGGCGACGCGACCAAGGCGTGGACCGAGGCCTTCCGGCAGAGCGTCACCCTCGCCCGCGGCTGAGGCGGGCGGGGACCGGATCGGGCGAGGACAGGCGAGAAATGACCGCGAGGGTCGTCCCCGCCGCCGTCCCCGCCGCGGGCTCCGGGGCCGGGACGTCATCGGCACCGAGCAGCCGGAGCGCCGCCGTGACGTAGAGGTCGGCGAGCAGGCTCGCGTCCGGACCCCGGCTGGGGTCGTACCAGTCCGAGATCGCCAGACACAGGTCGAGCACCATCACGGCCACCGGGGTGGGGTCGGCCTCGTCGTCGGGTCGCGGTCCTGCGGAGCTGGTGTCCGGTCGGTGGCCAGGAAGTCGGAACGAGCCGTCCTCGGCGCCGTCACGCACGATCGCGACCAGCCGGTCGCGGACCGCCCGCCGCTGCGCCACGACCTGGGCGAGGCGATCGCCCGTGAGGTGGATGTACTCCCGACGCACCAGCTGGGCGAGCGACTGGTGGCCGAGGTGGCCGGTCACCCACGTGGTGACGAAGGCCGCGAGCCGCACCCGCGGCATACCGGCGTCGGGGATCGCGGTGTCGAGGCTGCGGACGAGGCGGTCGTTACCGAAGCGCACCAGGTGGTAGAGGACGTCCTCCTTGGACTCGAAGTGGTTGTAGAGCGCGCCGGGCGAGACCCCCGCGGCGCGCGCCACGTCACGCACGGACGTCGCGACGGCGCCCCGGCGCAGGAACAGTGCTGCCGCCACGGCGAGCATGCGTCGGGCAGCCGGGGTGAGCTCCGCGAGGTCGTCGGTCTCGAGGAAGACCCACCAGAACCACGCGGCGTCGGAACGGACGTCGGGGCTGACCTGCGCCAGCTCGGCCGGCACGGCCACCACCGCGGTCGCCGGACGCAGGGAGGTGGCGAGCGACCCGGTCTGCATCTGAGCGCGCCCCTCTGAAGGAAGGACCGACGCCACGCCGGTCCGGGGTCTTGACTTTAGGGGATGGCGACGCCTATAAACAGTCGTTCACTGTGAACACTCGTTCATATCAGTGAGGGCGGCGGCCCTCTCCAGACTGACCGGCAACGGAGCCACCCATGACGTCTGTAGCAACCCACCCCACGCCGTCGTTCACCTCCCGGCTGTGGAACCGGGAGCTCACCAGCTACCCCTCGACCCCCGCGCGATACACCTCGCTGGCGATCGTCGTCCTCACCACCGTGGTCCTCTACTACCAGCTCTATCTGGCGGGCGCGATCGCGACGCAGATCCTGCGCGACCTCGACATGTCGTTCGTCTACTACGTCAACATCAGCGTCGTGGGCTATGTGCTCGGGGCCGCGGCGTCGGTCATCGCCGGCATCGCCGACCGCTACGGCCGGGCCAACATCGTCACCGTCGGCCTGCTGCTCACCGGTCTGCTCTGCCTGTTCGGGATCCCCAACGTGCACAGCAAGCTCGCCTTCGGGGTCGTCTTCGTCGCCATCGGGTTCGTCGAGGGGATCATCCTCGTCGCGACCCCCGCCCTCGTCCGGGACTTCAGCCCGCAGCTGGGTCGCGCCTCGGCGATGGGCTTCTGGACGCTCGGCCCCGTCGTCGGCAGCCTCGTCGTCAGCGTCGTCACGAGCACGACCCTCGACCACCTCCCGCGGTGGCAGACGCAGTACGTCATCTGCGGGGTCGTCGGCCTCGTGGTGTTCCTCATCGCCCTCGTCGGCCTGCGCGAGCTCGCGCCGTCGCTGCGCGACCAGCTCATGGTGAGCAGCCGCGATCGCGTCCTCATCGAGGCACGGGCCAAGGGCGTCGACATCGCCGCGGCCCTGAAGCACCCGTTCAAGCAGATGTGGCGGCTCGACATCATCGGCTCGGCGTTCGCGATCAGCGTCTTCCTGATCATCTACTACGTCGCCGTGGGCTTCTTCCCCATCTACTTCCAGACCATCTTCGGCTACACCCCCTCGCAGGCCAACGCGCTCGGCAACTGGGTCTGGGCGTTCGACGCCGGAGCCCTCATCCTCACCGGCGTCCTCAGCGACCGACTGCGCGTGCGCAAGCCGTTCATGGTCGTCGGCGCGCTCGGCGCCATCGTCATGACGGTGATCTTCGCCCTGAGCGCGACCCGGCCGGGCACCAGCTACAACACCTTCGTCGTCATCCTCGTCCTGCTGGCCGCCTTCCTCGGCGTCGCCTACGCCCCCTGGATGGCGAGCTTCACCGAGACCGTCGAGCGGCACAACCCCGCCCTCACCGCGACCGGCCTCGCCGTCTGGGGTCTGGTCATCCGACTCGTCATCGCCGTGTCGGTCTTCATCGTCCCGCTCGTCGTCACCACCGTCACCACCCTGGTCGAGAAGGGCCCGACGGCGCAGGCGCTCGCGGTCAAGTACCAGACCCAGCTGGCCACAGCGAGCAAGGTCGCCCCGGCGACGCTCGCGGCACTGTCGGCGAACCCGCAGGACCTGACTGCCCAAGTCACCGCCCTGTCCCAGATCTCGGGCAAGTCGGCCGCCGACGTCACCAAGGTCGTCACGCTCAGCACGCAGTATGCCGACCAGCTCAAGACCGCGGCCGCGGTCGACCCCGCGACCCTCGCCACGCTGGCGACGAACCCCACCGACGCCACCGCCGGTGCCAGCGCGGTCGGGCAGATCGTGACCAAGCTCGGGGTGACCCCGGGCGAGGCGGTGACCAAGCTCCAGGCCCTGGCGACGGTGCCGGTCGCCGACCTCCTCTTCCTGCAGGGCAACGGCGCCGCGGTGCAGGCGGCGGCGGCGCAGCTGACCGCCCTGGCTGCCGTCCCCCCCGCGGACACCGCTCTGCTGCAAGAGGTCCAGAAGGCTGCGGCCGACTCTCCCGGGCAGTGGCAGAACTACTACTGGATCGCCGTCGGCGGTGAGACCGTCTTCCTGCCGCTCATCTTCGTGATGGCCGGCTACTGGAGCCCGCGCAAGGCCCGCGAGGAGGCCGAGCGGCACCAGACCTACCTCGACGCCGAGCTGGCCAAGTTGTCCGAGACGCAGCCCGTCTGACCTCTGAGTGAGCTGCCGGTGCGGTGGTCTGCGGTGCCTCGGCACCGTGGACCACCGCACTCGCTATGGCGCGACCACGTCGGCGTACTTCGCGCGCCCGTGCTCCAGGGCCACCACGTAGCCCGCCCGTTCGTATGCCGTCCTGTCGACCTCGAGGGGCACCGCCAACACCCCTCGGGCCTCGGCCACGCTGTGGTGGCCACCGGACTCGAGCCAGGTCCCGAGACCGTCGAGGTGGACGCCGACGTGGTCGGCGCCGTG
>NZ_JANXRJ010000145.1 GCF_025353065.1 Lapillicoccus sp. | reverse complement strand
GCTGCGCTGCCGGTGTTGTGGGCCGGGAAGGAGTCGGGCCCGAGGCCGACCTCCGCCCGCCACCCGGCGCCCCACTTGGCGGTCATCCCGTTGAGGATCTCGGCCCGATTCCCTTCTGACGACTCGCCGGTGCGGTTCATGGTCGCGCGTCTCAGGTGCGAGACGTAGGCGCGCTCAGTGACCACGCAGCGCAGTCCGGCGGCCCGGACCCGCAGCGCGAGGTCGATGTCCGAGCCGTAGCCGTGCCGGGGGAAGGCGACCGTGTCGAGCCCCCCGAGGTCGGCGACCGCGGGGACGGCGAACGCGATGGCGGTGCCGTCGCAGAAGAGGACGTCGCGGTCGACCTCCCGGGGGACGTAGTCGGCCGCCGTCGACGGGACCACTCGGGCGCGCTGGTGCAGCCAGAAGTCGTCGTAGCAGGCGGCCACCACGGCGACGTCGTCGAGCTCGGTGAAGGGCGCGGCCAGTCCGGCGAGGAACCCGGTCGAGAGCCGGGTGTCGTTGTTCAGCACCACGGTGACGGCAAACCCCTGCTCGACGGACGTCTGCAGTGCCCAGTTGGCGCTCCCGATCCAGCGCAGGTTCGACCCCGGCCGATGGACCGAGACCCGGCTGTAGGCGGCGGGCACGACGTAGTCACCGCCGTTGTCCACCACCACGATTCGCACCTCGGGCCGGAGGTCGCTCCCGTCGCGGACGAGGTCGCCGAGCACCGCGTCGGTGAGCTCCGGCGAGCCGAAGGCAGGGATGGCCACCAGCGTTGATGGCACGGGCGTCATGAGGCGTCCCTCCGGGGTCGAGTGGTGTGTGGCCGATCCCCGACCCTAGGGCGTCGGCGCGCCGGCACCATCTGTGCCCCACCCCTGCCCTACCGTCCAGCCGAGCGGTCCGCCGGGTCGCTCTCCGCCGTCAGCTGCCGTGCAGGGTGGTGCGAGCCTCGGTGATCCAGACCAGGTCCGCCTCGGCGCGGTTGATCGCGAACCGGGCCGTGAGCGCGCGCCCTGGCACCTCGGCGTAGTCGGTCAGCAGCGTCGAGCAGTACTCGAGCGTGTGGCGCACCTCCTGCTCCCACCGGTCGAGCTGGACGAGCAGGTGCTCGGTCGTCGAGTGAGCGGCGAAGTGCAGCTGGATCTGCAGCGGCTGTCGCGCGCGCTCGGCGACCTCGTCGAAACGGGAGAGCCACTGGCGGAACGCCTCGCGTCCGTCATCGGTGGCGGTGTAGACCCGTTTGTCCGGGACGCCGCGCTGAGGCACGTCCTCGCCGGTCGCGAAGCCCTCCTCGACCAGCCGGGGCAGCTCGGCGTAGATCTGCGAGCGGGTGATCGGCCAGAAATAGGCCAGGGCGGTCGCCGCGCGGGCACTGAGCTCGTATCCGGACGCCGACCCGTCCAGGAGGAGCCCGAGGACGAGGAATCGACCGGTGGACACAGCGTCACCCTATCCTCATAGTCCAATTATGACTACTCCAACGAAGACTAGCTCGAAGCATGAATCGGTCGGGCTCTATGCGCTGGCCTGGGCGGCGCAGGAGCCGGCCGACATCCGAGCGGCGTTGACCTCCTGCTGGGACCCAAAGGGGCGCTACGTCGACCCGATCACCGACCCGGTCACCGGGGTCGAGGCGATGGTCGAGCACCTCGTCGCCTTCGGTCGACAGTTCCCCGGGGCGACGCTGACCCCCACCGGGGACCTCGAGCTGCACCATGATGTCGGTCGGTTCGGGTGGGTGATGGCGGCGCCGTCGCCGATCGTGCTCGGAGGGGTCGACTACGGACGACGGGTGACGGGGTTCGACGTGGTGGAGTTCGCCGTCGACCACCGCATGACGCGCGTCATCGGCTTCTTCGACGGCGGGGCACGGTCGACGGTGGGGTCACCAGCCGCCACGCCCGCCGGCTCCTCATAGCGTCCTCACGGTCTGGACAGAGCCTTCCGGCATGGTCTGCCGACCAGAGTGTGGCCGACCACCCACCGGTGACCCGGCGCGCCGACCTGCCTTCACGACGTCGGCAGGAGAAGGAGCAAGAATCGTGCACAGCGACGACACGACGGAGTTCACCGGCGCAACCGCCCGATTCGGACGAGGCGCGGACCCGGCACCACCGCACGTGTTCACTCCCCAGGACGCTCCCTGGCCGGCCGTCGCCGTCCAGGACGCCGTCCTCCGGGTATCGGCCTCCAGCGCCGGTCCTGCTGCGGGAACAGGTCTGCGGGGTCGGCTGGCCGAGATCATCTCCCGCGTCCCGAAGCGGTGGCGCTCCGGTCGCGGGACGACCGCGGCAATCGCCGCTGGGGCCGCGGCGCTGGGCGCGGCAGGCGCACTGCTGTTCGCCGGGGCGGTCAGCGACGACGGGAACCACGAAGGGTTCGGGCCGCAGCAGCCCGGCTCCGTGTCCTTCGATTTTCCGCGGGACGGTGGGCGTGGGCGTTGACGGCGGATCGAGAGAGTGACCGGGCGAGGGTGGCGCGTCACGAGCGGGGCAGGAAGCAGCTGAACCGGGTCGGCGTCACCGAGGCCAGTACGAGCCGACCGCCGATGGACTCGACCATCGAGCGGGCAAGGGCCAGGCCGATCCCGGTGCCGGTCCCTCCCGACTGTCCGCGTTCGAACACAGTGGTCGGACTGACGAGGACGGCGCCCTCGTCGGCCACGTCCAGGGCCAGCGCGTCGCCGAGGTCGCGGACGTCGACGACCACCGTCCCGCGGCCGTGCTCGACGGCGTTCTGCAGGAGGATGGCCAGGATCTCGACGACGACGAAACCGGGCACGAGCACGTCGTCGTCCCCGATCCCGGTGTCCTTCCTGATGACCAGGCGCCGTCCCATCGCGGCCAACGTCCCGTGCCAACGGGTTTCGACGTCCGAAAGGATGGTCGCCAGTGCGCGGGGTGCCACCGCCGGCGCCTCGTCGGGGGTCGGGCCAGAGAGCTGCAGGAGGTCGGTGACCGTCGCCTCGAGGGCCCGGACCTGCTCTGCCGCGTCGGTGAGTCCAGGGCGCAGCGCGGCCTCGGCCGGCGTTGTCATCGCGTCCAGGAGGTTGTCGAGAGTGAGCTGCAGTCTGGCCAGCGGTGTCCGGAGCTGATGGGAGGCATCGGCGCTGAAGTGACGCTCACGCAGTAGAAACGACGTGAGGCGGTCGAGCATGGCGTTCTGGGCGATGGCCACCCGCTGGATCTCGGTCACCCCGGCCGGCTCGCTCCGAGCCCGGAGGTCTCCGTCGGCGACGCGATCGGCTGCGCGGGAGAGGGCCTCGAGGGGTTCGCTCAGGACACGGGCCTGTCGACGGGCTACGAGCACCGAGCCGACCAGCGCCGCTGCGGCCAGGGCAGCCAGCACCCACCACGCCACCAGGACCCATTGCCAGACGACGCCGCTGGAGGTGCTCGCGCGGACGACGGCGATGACGGTCTCGGCGGAGAAGACTGGCACCGCGACGACGATCTCTCCCGCCACGATCCCGTCCGACGGCTGACCGGTGATCGCCGCCCGGACGGCGGGATCGGCAGCGGCCGGGCCCTGACCGACGTGCAATCGGAGCGACGCGTCATACACCGCAACGTGTTTGTCGCCCTCGGCGCGCGGGAGCTCCGCCGGGTCAGCAGCACCGAAGCCCGGTCCGACCGCGGCCGCTGCCGTCAACGCCGTCCGTTCGAGCTCGCCCCGCTCCTCGCTGAGGATCAGCCTCTGGGCGACGACCGCCAGAGGGAGGCCGAACAGGATCAGCGCCACGGTCACCGCCGTCACCGCCACCCGCACCACCCGACGTCGCATGGGCCATCATGACCCGTCCGGGCGGTGGCGGGCGGTGCGATCGAGCATCCGGAGGTGCGCCAACGATTTTGCCGTCCTCTAACCCTGGGCTCCCCGGCGTCTAACCCGCCCCTTCCTACCGTGGCTCGTGATCGCCGTCCCCGCCCGAGAGGAAATCCCGTGACCACGCGACTCTGTGCCCTCGCCGCAGTCGGTGCGAGCCTCGCCCTGACGGCCTGCGGCACCACCGCGCCAGCCACGACCCCCACGGGGTCGGCCCCCTCGTCGGCGGCGACCGCGACCGCCTCGACCTCCTCGGTCGCCGGATCCCCGTCGTCGGCGGCGGTCCCCAGCGCGGGGGCGGTCCCCGGTGCGGCTCCGGCCACCGAGACGAACCCGCCGGGAGACATCCCCGACACCACGGCGTTCGTCGACTTCACCCCTGTCGGCAGCCGAGTCGTGGTCAAGGTGCCCGAAGGATGGGCTCGTTCCTCGACGAGCTCAGGCGCCGTCTTCGCGGACAAGCTGAACCAGATCAGGATCCGGGTGACGGCGACCTCGGCGGCGCCCAGCGTCGCGTCGGTCACCACCACGGACGTCGTCGCCCTGCGGGCCAGCGTCGCCAAGCTGGCGAACCCGCAGGTCAGCCAGACGACACGCACCGCCGGACCCGCGGTCCTCCTGGCCTACGAGGGCGACTCGGCGCAGGACCCCGTCACGGGCAAGGTCGTGCGCGACGGCGTCCAGCAGTACGTCTTTTACCGGGCCGGCACCCGGGTCGACCTCACGCTGTCGGGACCGACCAACGCCGACAACGTCGACCCGTGGAACACCGTCTCCAACTCGTTGCGGTGGCTCCCGTGACCACCGCAGCACTGTCGGCCGACCGGCTCTACCGCTTCTTTCGCAACGGTGAGGACGAGAGCCTCGCCCTGCGGGGGGTGTCCCTGTCGGTGGAGCCCGGCGAGATCGTCGCCGTGGTGGGTCCCTCGGGGTGTGGTAAGTCCACCCTGCTGGCCTGCCTGGCGGGGCTGGACGAGCCCGACGGAGGCACGGTCCGGGTCGGGGGTGAGCGCGTGAGCCACCGCTCGGAGGCCGACCGGGCCCGGCTGCGCTCCCGCCGGATCGGTGTGCTGCTCCAGTCACGCAATCTCCTCGCTCACCTCGACGTGCGCTCGAACGTCCGTCTGGCGCGGGCGATGTCACCTCGGGCACTTCCGGCAGTCGGCCTCGACGACCTCCTCGACAGCGTCGGGATGATGGCCCGCGCTCACGCCTACCCCGAGCAGCTGTCCGGAGGTGAGCTCGCCAGAGCCGGTCTCGCCGTGGCTCTGGCCAACGCGCCCGACGTCCTGCTTGCCGACGAGCCCACCGGTGAGCTCGACGGTGAGACCGAGCGGCAGGTGCTCGATCTCCTGCGGGCCACCGCGGGCAGCGGTTGCGCCCTGCTGGTCGTCACCCACAGCCGACAGGTCACCGGCATCGCCGACCGGGTCATCGCCCTGCGCGACGGACAGGTCGCCGCGTGAGCGGCGTGAGCGGGGTGTCGGTCCTCGGGGCCGACGAGCCCGCGGTCGTATGCCGCGACCTCTCCCGGACGTTCGGGACCGGGACGCGCGCCGTGGTGGCCGTCCAAGGCACGAGCTGTTAGGTGGCGGCACGGGCGCGGATCGCTATCGTCGGGCCCTCGGGGTCCGGCAAGTCGACCCTGCTGCACCTCATGGCGGGTCTCGAGATCCCGACGGGCGGGACGGTCGAGTGGCCTGGGCTTGACGCCGGCGCAGCGGACCGCGCCCGCCAGATCGGCGTCGTCTTCCAGGGCCCCACCCTCGTGCCGGCGCTCGACGTCCTCGAGAACGCCAGCCTCCCCCTCGTCCTCGCCGGGGTGCCGGCGAAGGAGTGCCGGAGCCGGGCGCTCGAGGCGCTGAGACTCGTCGGTGTCGAGGCCCTGGTCCACCAGCTCCCCGAGGAACTGTCCGGCGGACAGGCCCAACGGGTCGCTCTCGCAAGGGTTCTCGCGCAGGGACCCCACCTCGTGCTGGCTGACGAGCCGACGGGACAGCTCGATGCCGTCGCCGGGCGTCAGGTCATCGACGAGCTGCTCCTGGCCGCCGACCGGCTCGGGGCGGCGCTCGTGGTGAGCACCCACGACGCGCTCGTCGCCGAGCGCCTCGACGAGCGCTGGACGATGCACGAGGGCCGGCTGTCGGCGGCCGCGGAGGGGCGGGTGCCGGCATGAGGCTGACCCTCACCTGGACCGTCGGCCTGCTGCGCCGCCGCCGTGGCCGGCTGCTCGGGGTGTCGCTCGGGGTGGCCCTCGCGGTCGCCCTGGTGGCTTCGCTCGGCAGCTTCCTCACCTCCTCGCAGGCGACGATGACGTCGAGGGCGCTTCGGTCGGTGGCGGTCGACTGGCAGCTGCAGGTCGCCCCCGGAGCCGACGCTGCGGCCGTGCTCTCGACGGTGCGCACCTCCGCCGGTGTCCGGACCGCCGTCCCGGTCGGCTTCGGCACAACCACCGGTCTCGAGGCCAGTGCGGGTGGGACGACCCAGACCACGGGCCCCGGCGTGGTCCTCGGACTGCCCCCGGGCTACGCCGAGAGCTTCCCGGGCGAGATCCGCCTGCTCAGTGGCTCTCGCTCCGGCGTCCTCATCGCCCAGCAGACGGCGTCGAACCTGCATCTGCGACCCGGTGACCTCGTCACGATCGGCCGCGCCGGACGACCTCCGGCCGGGCTGCGTGTCGACGGGGTCGTCGACCTCCCGCAGGCGGACTCGCTGTTCCAGAAGGTCGGCGCACCCACGACGTCTCAGCCGTCCGCGCCGCCGGACAACGTGGTGCTGCTGCCGGCTGCGGTCTTCTCGACCGTCATGGGCACCTCCGGCTCCGGGTCGGCGGTAGCCGCGGTGACCACGCAGATCCACGTCGCCCGGACCCCGCCAGCCTCGAGCGACCCCGCCACCGCCTACGTCGACGTCGTGGGCGCGGCGCACAACCTCGAGGCCGCCCTCGCCGGCGCCGGGGTCGTGGGCAACAACGTCGGTGCCGCCCTCTCCGGGGCGCGGGCCGACGCGGCATACGCGCAGATGCTCTTCCTGTTCCTCGGGCTCCCGGGTGCAGTCCTCGCCGCCCTGCTCACCGCGGCGCTGGTCGCCGGGGGGGCCCAGCGGCGCCGCGACGAGCAGGCGCTGCTGCGCACTCGCGGGCTCACCCCCCGGGCGGTCGCCGGTTTCGCCGCTGCCGAAGCGGTCCTCGTCGGTCTGATGGGCGGGGCGATCGGCCTCGCACTCGCCGCCGTGGCGTCACAGTGGGCCTTCGGGTCCGTCAGCGGCGGTGCCGGGCCCCAGGCCCTCGTGACCTGGTATGCCGCCGCCGCCGCCCTCGGCATGCTCGTCTCCCTGGCGGTGGTGCTGGCTCCCGCCCTGCGCGACCTGCAGGGCGGGACGGTCGCCGCGGCGCGCCACGGCATCGGCCGCTCGCCTCGCTCGTGGTGGATGCGCGGTGGCGTGGACGTGCTCCTCCTCGGCGGCGCGCTGCTCGTCTTCTGGGGGTCCAGCCGGGACAACTACTCGCTCGTCCTGGCCCCGGAGGGGGTGGCGACGATCTCGGTCTCCTACTGGGCGTTCCTCGGGCCGGCGCTGTTCTGGCTCGGCGCCGGGATGCTTCTGTGGCGGGTCGCCGTGCTCGCTCTCGCCCACGGCCGTCGGCCGCTGGCGCGAGCCGTCACCCCCCTCACCGGGCGGCTCGCCGCGGCGACCGCGTCCTCGATGGTCCGCCAACGGCGTCCGATCACCCGCTCGGTGGTGCTCCTGGCTCTGGCCGTCTCCTTCGTGGTCTCGACGGCGACCTTCAACTCCACCTACCAGCAGCAGGCCGAGGCCGATGCCCAGCTGACCAACGGCGCCGACGTGACGGTGACCCCCGGCCCGGGGCTGACGGGCACGGTCCCCACGGTGGCGAGCATGGCGGCGGTCGGTGGGGTGGCCCACGTCGAACCGATCCAGCACCGGTTCGCCTACGTCGGAGCGGACCTGCAGGACCTTTACGGCGTCCACCCCGGCAGCATCATGTCCGCCACCGCGCTGCAGGACGCCTACTTCCAGGGCGGGACGGCCGCCGCGCTGATGCGCGCCCTCGCCGCCCGACCCGACGCCCTGCTCGTCAGCGACGAGACCGTCAAGGACTTCCAGCTGCGACCCGGCGACCTGATCAACCTCCGCCTGCCGGACCGCGTCACCCAGCAGCTGCGGACGGTGCCGTTCCACTACGCGGGGATCGTCAAGGAGTTCCCCACCGCGCCGAAGGACTCCTTCTTCGTCGCCAACGCCGACTACGTCTCCCGGGTGACGGGCAGCGATGCCGTCGGGGCCTACCTCATCGACACGAGGAGCGAGGGACAGCCGGGTGTCGCCGACGTGCTCCGTCGCCAGTGGGGCAGCGCCGCCGTCGTCACCGACGTCACCCAGGCCCGCGCCCAGGTCGGGTCCAGTCTCACCTCGGTCAACCTCGCGGGGCTGACCCGGCTGGAGCTCGTGTTCGCGGTCCTTCTGGCCGCCGGGGCGGGTGGTCTGGTGCTCGTGATCGGTCTCGTCGAGCGGCGTCGCACCCTCGCGATCCTGTCCGTCCTCGGCGCCCGACGGCGGCAGCTCACCGGGCTGGTGCTGAGCGAGGCCGTGGTCGTGGGAGCGGGCGGCGTCCTGGGAGGCGCGGTCATCGCGTGGGTGCTCTCGCAGATGCTCGTCAAGGTCCTCACCGGTGTCTTCGATCCCCCGCCGGCCCAGGTCGCCGTCCCCTGGACCTACCTCGGGGTGACCGTCGTCGTGGTGGTGGTCGCCCTGGGGGCCGCTGCCGTGGGGAGCGCCCGGTCGTCCACCCGGCCGGCCATCGAGGAGCTACGGGACCTGTGACGGGTCGGCCGGAACCACCGGTGACCGGCCTAGAGTCGTTCGCATGAGCGGGCCCCGGGGTGACGAGCGCGTCATCGACGTCGTGATCATCGAGGACGACGACGTCATCGGCCGACAGCTCGACCTCGGCCTGCGCAACCACGGGTACCGCACGTCGTGGCACCGCACCGGGACCAGCGGCCGCCATCAGGTGCGCGAGCGCCGGCCCGACGTCCTGCTGCTCGACCTCGGCCTGCCCGACGTGGACGGGGTCGACCTGGCCCGGACCCTGCGGGCAGAGGACGAGCACCTCCTCATCATCATCCTCACCGCCCGCAGCGACGACATCGACATGGTCGCCGGGCTCGACGCGGGCGCCGACGACTACCTCGTCAAACCCGTCAGCACCACGACGCTCCTCGCCCGGCTGCGCGCGCACCTGCGTCGCCGGCCCCCGGTGCCGCACGACGCCCCGCCGGTGCGCATCGGGGACCTCCTGGTCGACCCTGCGTCGCGCCGGTGCTTCGTCAGCGGGGCGGAGCTCGTCCTGCGACCCAAGGAGTTCGAGCTGCTGCTGGCCCTCGCCTCGGCAGCCGGCGTCGCGGTGTCCCGGGAGGACCTGATGGCGCGGGTGTGGGACGAGAACTGGTTCGGACCGACCAAGACGCTCGACGTGACCATGGCCGCGCTGCGCCAACGGCTGGCCGCCCCGGCGGGCGGGGACGGACCTCCGCGCCTGCCGACCATCGTGACCCTGCGCGGCCACGGATACCGCCTGGACAGCCCGTCCCCGACGTCGGGGACGGGCTGAGCGCCACGGATGGTGGCGCGGTCACGGCGCCACCATCCGGGGCGGGTGGCCGGCGTGAGCCGACCGCGGTGGGGAGCCAGTGTTCAGGCGACCGGCTTCGCGGCCTGCACGAACTCGTTGGTGAACGTCTTGCTCAGGTCGATCGACTTGCCCTTGACCGCGGCGTTGAACGCACTCAGCACCGCCAGACAGGTGGGGGGACCGTCCGTGGGCATCATCCCGGTGGGGTTGAAGATGCCCTTCTCGCTGTCGAGCGCGGCCACGTAGGCCGCCTTGCCGACCCCCTTGTAGTAGTCGGCGGGCATCTTGGCGGCGATGTCGGCGCCGGAGTGCCCCTGGATCCAGGTCAGCGTCGAGACGTAGGCGTTGACGAGCTTCTGGACGGTGTCCTTGTGGGCGTTCACGTAGTCGGTCGGCATGTAGAGCGAGGTCGCGGGGTAGGTGCCACCGAGAGCGGCCTTGGATCCTGCGGCCGTCCGCATGTCGAGCAGGATGAACGCCGTGCCGTCCGAGAGCGCCTGCGAGACAGTGGGTTCGGTGGTCATGCCGCAAGAGATGGCCTTCTGCTTCATGGCGGCGAGGAAGGTCTGGCCGGCGCCGACGCCGCGTCGGTGGGTGGTCGCCGGGTCGACGCCGTTCTTCTTGGTGAGGTACTGCGTCAGGAAGTCGGTGGACGACCCGGTGTCGGTGATCCCGAGATCGAGCCCGGCGAAGTCGGCCGGGGAGGTGACCTTGCCCTTGAGGTCGCTGCGGCAGAGCTCGACCTCGCCGGGGATCTGCAGCATCGAGACGACGGCCTCCGAGGACTTCCCCTGGGCCTGGAGGGCGATGTTGTGGTCGTAGAAACCGCCGACTCCCTGGACCTGACCGGCGAGCATGTTCTGCGTGGCGTCGCCGCCGGCGGGCTCGTCGATCAGGTTGACGTTCACCCCGATCTTGTCGTAGTAGCCGAGCTGCTTGGCGAGCATGAACGGGAGGTAGATCTGCTTGCTCAGACCGCCGACCATGATGGTCAGGGTCGGGGCGTTGGCATCGACCTTCTGGGCGGCGGTGGAGCTGCCGGCGGCCTGGTTGGCGCAGCCGGCGAGCGAGCCGGCGGCGAGCAGGGCGACGGCGACGGTGGCGAGGCGCGTGGTGTTCAAGGGGTCTCCTTCGAGAACGGGAAAAGTGCTGGGTGTGTGCGGACGGTCGGCCTACTTGACAGCGGCACCCCCGTGACTCTGCGGAGGCCGCCACCGCAGCAGCCGGTTCTCCAGCACCGTGATGAGGGCCTCGGCGGTGAGCGCGATGACGGCGACGAGCACCATCCCGGCGAGCACTCCGTCCATCGTGAAGTTGTTCTGCGAGCTGCGGATCAGCAGCCCGAGTCCCTGGTTGGCGCCGAGGATCTCACCGACGAGGGCGCCGATGAGGGCGAAGCCGAAGCTGATGTGGAGGCTCGCGAGGATCCAGGTGAACGCTGAGGGCAGGACCACGTCACGGGTGACGCGCCAGCGCGAGGCCCCGAGGAGCTGGGCGTTCGCGATGAGGTTGCGGTCGACCTCGCGGGTGCCCTGGAAGGCGTTGAAGAACACCCCGAAGAAGACGAGGACGACGGCGAGGATGATCTTCGACTGGACGCCGAACCCGAAGGCCACCGTGAAGATGGAGCCGAGGATGATGCGCGGGATCGAGTTCGCGGCCTTGAGGAACGGCCCGAAGAGCTCGGACAGCAGCCTGATCCGGCCGAGCGCGATCCCGCAGACGATGCCGAGGACCGACCCGATGACGAACCCGAGGACCGCCTCCTCGAGCGTGACGAGGATCTGGTCGAGCAACGAGCCCTGGCTGGTCCCGATCGTCACCCAGTCGACGAGCTGCTGCCAGACCCCGACGGGTTCGCCCCAGAAGAACTTGTCGATCGCCTTGGTGTCGACCCCGATCTGCCAGGCGCCGAGGAGCACGACGACGATGCCGGTCCGGAGCAGGAAGAGGACCCAGGACCGGTGCAGCAGAGCTCCGGGTCGGACGCGGGACCGGGCGGGCTTCGCGTCGCCTGGGCGGGTGAGCACGGTCGGCGTCGCGTCGGTGGGCGCCGGGTCGGTGGGCGAGTCCTGCACGAGGCCGCCTGCGGTGGAGTCCTTCACGACGCCACCTGAGTGACCCGGGTCGTCCGGTCGTAGGCCTCTTGCACCTCGCTGCGCAGGGCCTCCCAGATCTGCTCGTAGAGGCGGGTGAACCGCGGGTCGAACCGGATCTCCTGCACGACCCTCGGTCGGGGCAGATCGATCCGGAACTCGGCCTTCACGGTCCCCGGCCCGGCGGTGAGCACGACGACCTTGTCGGCGAGCGCGATCGCCTCCTCGAGGTCGTGGGTGACGAAGATGACCGCCGGCTTCGTCTCGTCCCAGAGGTGGAGCAGCTCCGTCGACATGATCGCGCGCGTCTGGACGTCCAGGGCGCTGAACGGCTCGTCCATCAGCAGCACACGGGGCTGGTTGATCAGCGTCTGGGCGAGGGCCACGCGCTTGCGCATCCCGCCGGACAGCTGGTGGGGGTAGCGGTCCTCGAACCCGGTCAGACCCACCCGGCGCAGCCAGTCGCGAGCCAGGGCGTGCGCCTCCGAGCGCCTCGCGCCACGGTAGGTCGGACCGGCGGCGACGTTGTCGAGGACGGACCGCCACGGGAAGACCGCGTCCTGCTGGAAGACGAACCCGGTCGAGGTGTCGATGCCCGTGACCGGCTCTCCGCGCACCAGGACCGCTCCGGCACTTGCCCGCTCGAGGCCCGACACGAGGGTGAGGGTGGTCGACTTCCCACACCCGGTCGGGCCCACCACGGCGCAGAACTCGCCGTCTTCGACGGTGAGGCTGATGTCCTTGAGCGCGGTGTAGGTGCCACCGTCGGCGGTCGCGAACTTCTTGGTGGCACTGCGTAGTTCGATGGCAGCCATCGTGGTGAGCCCTTTCGCTCGTCGCTGAGTCGCGCCACCGTAGGGTGGCGCTCGACGGACGCGGAAGGGTTTCGAGCCTTGGGCCCGATAGCCGCGATAGTGCTGGTTGTGTGCGTTCTGGTCAGCAACACTCTGCGTGGCGCAGACTAGGGCGCCACCGGGCGCCGCTGCCCTGACGTGAGGAGACGTATGCCGCGATTCCCCAGGACGCTCGCGGCCCGCATCCTCGTCGCGATCCTCGGCATCATCGTGGTCACGATGGGCGTCGGCGCCGTCCTCGTCTCCTGGGACGCCGAGAAGCGGGCCGACCTCGAGACGCTCACCGAGGCGACGAGCATCGCGCAGACCGTCGCCGACGTCCCGGACGTGCCGGCCGACCTCGCCACCGGCGACCCGACGGCGCGACTACCGGCGCTCGCCGAACGTCTGCGCCGCAACTTCGGCGCGGCATACGTCGTCATCATCGACGCCCGGGGGAAGCGCTACTCGCACCCCAACCCCGCGTTGATCGGGAAGTACGTCGAGGAGCCGGTGGTCGCGCTCGACGGCCAGATCCACCAGGGTGTCGACAACGGCAGCCTGGGCCGGTCCGCCAACGTCAAGGTCCCCGTGCTCGACGCGGCCGGGACGCCCATCGGCGAGGTCTCGGTCGGGATCCTCGAGACCCAGATCGGGCAGCGGCTCAGCGCCCAGATGGCCCCGGTGCTGCTCTACCTGCTCTTCGCCCTGGGGCTCGGCGTGGTGGCCTCGCTGGTCCTCACCCGGACGCTCAAGCGGGTGACGTTCGGACTGGAACCGGCGGAGATCGTCGCCCTCGTGCAGGAACGTGAAGCCATGCTCCACGGGGTCCGGGAGGGGGTGGTCGCGATGGACGCAGGCAACCGGATCAACGTCCTCAACGAGGAGGCGCGCCGGCTGCTCGGGCTCACCGCGGTGACGTTGGGCGACGCCGTCGACGACGTCATCCCGGCCGGCCGGCTGCGGGAGATCGTCTCGGGACGACTCCCGGGCCAGGACCTCGTCGCCGTGACCGACGAGCACCTCCTCGTCCTCAACCGGATGCCGGTCCGCGTCGCGGACCGGGAGGTCGGATGGGTGGTGACGATCCGTGACCGGACCGAGCTCGAGGGCCTGCTCCGGCAACTCGACTCCGTCTCGGGCCTGACGACCGCGTTACGGGCGCAGGAGCACGAGTTTGCCAACCGGCTGCACGTGATGTCGGTGCTCATCGAGCTCGGCGAGTTCGAGGAGGCGACCCGCTACAGCTCGAGGATCCAGAGCGAGACCGTCCTCGCGGGTGAGGAGATCCGGGCGAGGATCGCCTCGCCCGTCGTGACGGCTCTGCTGCTCGCCAAGATGACGGTGGCCGCGGAACGCGACGTCGCGATCCATCTCGACCCCCGGAGCCGGCTCGAGCTGGTCGACCTCGACCACCTCCCGATCGTCTCCGTGCTCGGCAACCTCGTCGACAACGCGCTCGACGCGGTCGCCGACGATTCGGCGACCGTCGGTCGGCGTCCCCGAGGTCAGGTGACCGTCCTCGTCTCGGATGCGAGCGGCGCTCTCCGGATCACCGTCACCGACAGCGGACCCGGCATCGAGGCGACCCGGCTCGAGGAGGTGTTCGTCGACGGCTACTCGACGAAGGAGTCCCGGGACGGGATGCGTCGGGGGATCGGTCTGGCTCTCGCCCACCGTCTCGTGACCCGCGCCGGCGGGACCATCACTGCGCACTCCGACGAGGGCGCCTGCTTCGAGGTCACGATGCCGATCCGGCTCCCTGCGGAGGTCCGATGATCACCGTCGGGGTCGTCGACGACGACTACCACGTGGCTCATGCGCACCGGCTCAGCGTCGAGCGGGTCGCGGGCTTCACGGTGGTGGGCGAGGCGCATACGGGGGCCGAGGCCGTCGCGCTCGTCGACGCGAGCGCACCCGACCTGCTCCTGCTCGACGTCTACCTGCCGGACTTCGATGGTCTGGAGGTCGTGCGGCGGCTGATGGCCTCGTCGGACCACCTGCCGGACTTCCTGCTGGTGACCGCAGCGCGCGACATCGACTCCGTGCGGACCGCGATGCAGCTCGGTGCCTTTCACTACCTCGTCAAGCCGTTCACCTTCATCACGCTGAGGGAGCAGCTCGAGACCTATCGGTCCTGGGCCGAGCGCCTCGGTCATGAGGAGGAGGCGAACCAGCAGGTCGTCGACGACCTGTTCAGTCTCCGCGCGAAGCAGCCGCGCCCCCGGGTGCCGACCCGGCCCCTCCAGCCCACGATGGCCAAGGTCCTCGACATCGTGTCGAAGGCGCCGGAGCCGGTGGGAGCCGCCGAGGTTGCGTCGGTCCTCGGTGCCAGCAGGCCGACGGCACAACGGTATCTGGCCGCGCTCCTGCGGAAGGACCTCGTCCGTCTCGACCTGAGCTACGGCGCGACCGGTCGACCGGAGCACCGCTACCGCGTCTGAGGCGGGACCGGCGGGGAGCTCCGCTCATCCTCAGGCTCACCTCAGGACCGCAGCACGAGACTGGGGAACCGATGCCGCCGGAAACCGTTCCCGATGGCCCGTCCCCGACCGTGTGGAGGTTCGTCCTGTGCCCGCCCTCCGGACACTGACGGTGCAGACCTCGACCCCGGCCATCGTGCGGGCCGCGCGCACGATGCGGACGGTGTGGCTGGTGCTCTGGCTGTGGACCGCCGCCTGGGGCGTCGTGGCCGCCATCGGTGGCGGCTACTCGTGGCACTACTTCGCCGACGGCGCCCGCCTCCTCCTGCAACCCGGGTCTCCGGGCGCCGGGCTGTCCCTCTACGCCGCTCACCCGGAGCTGCAGATCGGGCCCCTGGCGCTGGTCGTGGCCATCCCCTTCCAGCAGCTCGGGGGGACGGGTCGCCTCCTGGCCGAGCTCGTCCTCACGGCGGCGGGACCCGGCCTCATCTGGGTCCTCGCCCGCGCCCGACGAGAGCTCCTGGGGCGTGGTCCGACTCCGGCCGAGCTCCTCGTCGTCGGGGTGCTCGCCCTCCCCGTGTGGTGTCAGGTGGCGACGCACTACGCGCACCTCGACGACGTGCTCGCGCTGGCTATCGCCGCGCTGGCGGTCCTCGCCCTCACCTCGGGACGCCCGTATGCCGCGGCGCTCGCCCTCGGTCTGTCGGTCGACTCCAAGCCCTGGGCGGCCGGTTTCGCCGTGCTTCTCGTGGCCCTTCCGAGACGGGCGCGCCGGCGTGCTCTCCTGCTCCTCGGGGCCGTCATCGCGGTGGCCTGGCTGCCCTTCGTGATCGCGGCCCCCCAGACGCTGGCGATGAGCCGGTTCACCATCGACAACGTCGGCAGCTCCGCCCTGCGCGCGCTGGGGGTCGTCACATCGGGCACCCCCGGCTGGGACCGCCCCGCACAGCTCGCCCTCGGAGTCGGCGTCGGGCTCGTCTGCGTCCTCCGGGGCCGCTGGCCGGCGGCGATCCTGGCGGTGGTGGTCGCCCGCCTGCTCCTCGACCCGCAGACCTACCCGTACTACAGCTCCGGGCTGCTGGTCGCGGCCGTCGTCGCCGACGTCGTCTCGACCCGACGCGGCCTTCCCGCCTGGACCGCGGCAGCAGCAGGCTGGGTCGTGCTGGACGCCGCGTCCCCGACCTTCATGGCCGCGGCTCAGGTGGGCACCCTTCGGGCGGCCTACTGCCTGGGGGTGCTGGCCCTCCTCGTGGCGTTGCCCCACTCCGGGACGCCGTGGCCCCGTGGTCTCTCAGCGGCCCTTCAGCGATCGGCAGCGACGATCGTCGGGTGAACCAGCTCCCTCCCGCCGTCCTCAGCGCCATGACCGTCGCGATCCCCGGTATCGCGTTGATCGTGTGGCTCGCGTCCGCCCGCCGCGACAAGGGCACCCTCGCGGGTTTCGCCGTGGTCGCCTTCGGGGTGGCTGCCGCTCTGGCGCAGGCGACCGAGAGCCACGTCGTGCTCCCGCACCTCACGACGTTCGGTGGCACCACAGCGCTGCTCGTGATGACCGTCCGGCGCCGGGTCGGCGGCGTGCTCGGGGTCACGACCCTCGTCGTCGGAGTGGCCGCCGCCCACGGGCCGGCGGACGTGGTCGGCGCCCTCGGCGGCGCCCTCGCCGCAGCGCTGGCGGTCGGTGTGGCGATCCCCCTCTGGGGATGGCTGTCTCCGCGTCCACTGAGCCTCGACGACCTGGGGCCCCAGGAGTTCGGCCACGATGACCTGGGCCTCGACGGCTTCGGCCTCGGGGTGAAAGACGTTGGTCCCGCGACGTCCCACGACACCTCCGCGAGGGGCTCCGTCCGCTGATGAAGGTCCGGGAGCTCCCGCGCTCGCGACTGCCGTCCGGTGTGCGTGCTCACGCCACGATCGCGGCGGCCGGGATCGTCGGGATCGTGTTCCTCCTCGGGGGCGCCGCGCTGGTCCTGCTGCTGCAGAACTCGTTGACGAGCACCCAGATGGACACCGTCAGGATCGTCGTGGAGGAGGACGCCACCGTCCTCGCCAACGACGGCGTGTCGGCCCTGGCGCAGAACGAGACAGACCACGGACCGGACGGCGTCCTCGTCCAGGTCGTCTCCGCCGGGGTAGACACGGGTCCTGTCGTCTACTCCTCCCAAGCCAGCCGTCCGACCCCCGCCTCGTCGCTCCGTCCTGCGCCCGGGGAGACGGCCGTCAGCGGCCGGTGGGCGGTGCCGTGGCCCGGGAGGCTGCACGAGCCCCTGGTGCTGGCCAGGGGGGTGCAGGCGGGCCCCGCGGCATACGTGCTGCTTGCCGTCAGCTCACAGGAGGCGCAGGGGGAGGCAGTGCGCACCACCGCCGTTCTCGTGGCGCTCGCCTGGCCGCTGCTCGTCGCGCTGACGGGCGTGGTGACCTGGTGGCGGGTGGGCCGGGCGCTGCGTTCGGTCGAGGCGCTGCGCGAGCAGGTGGAGCGGATCGGGGCGCGACGCCTGGCGGAACGCGTCCCCGTGCCGCCGACCCATGACGAGGTGGCCGACCTCGCCGTCACCATGAACGAGATGCTCGAGCGGCTGGAGACCTCGCAGCAGGCGCAGCGTCGCTTCGTCGCCGACGCCAGCCATGAGTTGCGCTCACCGATCGCGACCATCACCGCGTCGTTGGACGTCGCTGCCGCGGGCAGTGCCACCACCTGGCAGGAGCTGCAGCCCGTCCTCACCTCGGAGAGCCATCGGCTCGGCCGGCTGGTCGAGGACCTGCTGCTCCTCTCCCGGGCGGACGACCACGCCATGAGCCTGCGCCAGCGGGACGTCGACCTCGACGACCTCGTCGACCGGGAGTGTCGTCGGCTGCGTCAGGTCTCCACCGTCGAGATCCGACTCTCCTCCCGGCCGGTGCGGGTGCTGGGCGACCCCCTGCGCCTGGATCAGGTGCTGCGCAACGTCCTCGACAACGCTGCCCGACATGCCCGAAGCCGGATCGAGGTCCGGATCACGCTGGAGGCAGCCTGGGGGGCGGTCACCGTCGATGACGACGGACCCGGTATCCCTGCGGCACAACGTGATCGGGTCTTCGAGCGGTTCGTCCGACTGGACGAGAGCCGCTCCCGTCACTCCGGAGGGAGCGGGCTCGGACTGGCCATCGCCCGCGAGATCACGCTCGCCCACGGGGGGACCCTGACCATCGGCGACTCCCCGACGGGTGGTGCACGTGTCACCCTCCGGCTGCCCCTGGCGCCGTGAAGGGGGTCTTCGCGTGCCTCCACCTACGATGGGGAAGATGGAACCGCAGTTCGCCGATGACGGGATCGCCGCGTTCGTCGCCCGTGCCTCGCTGGGGCCGCTGGACGTCGCCGAGATGCGGGCTGGCGTCGCCGCGCGTGCGATGGGTCGAGCACCCGGGCCAGAGCTGGCCCGGGTCCACGACGTGTCGGCCGCCGGTCGTCCGGCCCGTGTCTACCGACCCGACGAAGCCGCCAGCGCACCGTTGCTCGTGTGGCTGCACGGCGGCGGTTGGACGATCGGCGATGTCGCGGCGTTCGACCGGGTGTCCAGGCGATTGGCGGCCGCATCAGGTGTCGCCGTGCTGCTGCTCGACTACCGGCTCGCCCCGGAGCATCCGTGGCCGGCCGCGGTCGACGATGCCGTCGAGGCGATCAGCTGGCTCGCGGGGGCGCCTGCCGAGCTCGGGTTCCGTCCGAGTGTGGTCGGCGTCGGGGGCGACAGTGCCGGTGGCACGCTGGCCGCGCTGGCGGTGCTACGGCTCGCGCGAGAGCTGCCCCGCGTCCGGCCGGATCTGCTGGCGTTGTGCTACGCGAACACCGATCTCGCTGGGGACTACCCGTCCCGGGCCGAGAAGGGCTCCGGCTTCGGGCTCGAGGTGTCCGACACCGAGTTCTTCAACGGGCAGTGGGTCGCCGATCGCACCTGGTGGTCCGCGCCGGGAGTGGGCCCGATACACAGCCGAGACCTCGGCAGCCTGCCACCGACGGTCGTGGTCACGGCCGAACACGACCACCTGCGCGACGAGGGGGCGGCGTTCGCCGACCGGCTCGAGGACGCACGGGTCGAGGTGATCCGCCGGTGCGAGACGGGACTCGTCCACAACTTCCTGATGCTCGACGAGATCTCTCCCGCCGCGGCATCGGCGGCCGACCGCTTCGCCGTCGACGTCGGGGATCTGCTTCGACGAGCGGAGACCGCGAGCTCCGTGACCGGCTGACGACGCCGCTAGCCGCACCCCTGCAGCGCTGCCGGCGTGGTGGCTCGCGCCAGCGCCGCTCCGCCCCGGGCCAGGCCCACGGCGGCGGCGATTCCCAGGGCGGCGATCAGCATTCTCGTCCTCATGGTCTGCTCCTTCGTCGGGTGGCTCGTCGCCACACCTGGACGATCTCGGTCCCACCTAGGACCTTCGTCTGGACAGGGCATCAGGAGGCTGTCGTTCCGGGTGAGGAAGGCAGTGACCGGGAGCACCGGAGGGCCGCCTGCTCGTCACCTTCTCGGCGCCGAGAGTTCGCCGTCCCGTTGCGCTTCTCGGAGGTTCCTTGCACGCAGAGGTGGTCGGCTGGGGCACCCGTTCCCCTTCTGCCGGAAAGACACCTCGATGCGACGTCGTTCTGCCCTTGCCCTCGCTGCCGTGGGCGCCCTCGGTTCCGCCTCTGCCCTCACGCTGGCTCCGGCCGCGGTCGCCGTCGGTCCCGTGCCGACCCATCCCGCGGCTCGCGCGGCACGCCACGTGCTGCTGCTCTCCGTGGACGGCATGCACCAGAGCGACCTCGCCCGGTATGCCGTGACGCACCCGACCTCCGCACTGGCCTCGCTCACCCGGGGAGGAGTCTCCTACGACCACGCGTCTACGCCGTTCCCGTCGGACTCCTTCCCCGGCATGGTGGGTCAGGTGACCGGGGGCAACCCGCGCACGACCGGCGTCTACTACGACGTGAGCTACAACCACGCCTTGTTGCCGGCCGGGACCACCTCCTGCGCCGGAGCGACTCCGGGTGCGCCGGTCGCCTACGACGAGAGCCTCGACAAGGACCGCACACGCCTCGACGCCGGTCAGGGCCTGGCCGGGCTCCCCGGCTCGATCCTGTCGATGACCGGTCACCCTTCGTGGCTCATCAACACGTCCGCGCTGCCCGTCGACCCGGTGACCTGTCAGCCCGTGATGCCGCACTCCTACCTGCAGGTCAACACGATCTTCGACATCGTCCACCGCGCGGGCCTGCGCACGGCCTGGTCCGACAAGCACGCGGCATACGAGATCCTCGGTGGGCCGTCGGGACACGGGATCGACGACCTGTTCACCCCCGAGATCAACTCCGACGCCCCAGCGGGCGGGGACTGGACGAGCATCAACTCCTCGACGCAGCAGTACGACGGCTACAAGGTCACCTCGGTGCTCAACGAGATCGCCGGCCTCGACCACTCGGGCACGACCACCGTCGGTGTTCCCGCGGTCTTCGGGATGAACTTCCAGTCCGTGTCCACCGCCGAGAAGCTGCCGTTGTCCGACGGCGCGGCGGGCGGCTACCTGCCGGGTGGAGAGGTCCCCGGGCCGGTGCTCTCGTCCGCCCTCGACTTCGTCGACGCCTCGGTGGCGTCGATGCTCACCCAGATCCGTCACGACGGGCTCGCCGCCTCGACCACCGTCATCCTCTCCGCCAAGCACGGCCAGTCGCCGACCGACCCGACGACGCTCACACGGATCGATGACGGGGCCGTCATCGCCGGGCTGAACGCCGACTGGAAGGTCGGTCACCCAGCAGCGGCCGACCTCGTGACCTTCTCCTCGGACGACGACGGCATGCTGCTGTGGCTGAGCGACCGGTCGCCCGCAGCAACGAGATTCGTCAAGCAGTGGCTCCTCAGTCACCCCGCCTCGGGCAACACGGTCTCGGGCGCAACGCGCACGCTCGCCGCCTCCGGTCTCGCACGGGTCTATGCCGGCGCGGAGTCCGCGAGCTACTTCGGCGTCTCCACGGCCGACCCCCGTCACCCCGACGTCGTCGGCGTCGGCCAGCACGGCGTCGTCTACACCGGGGGGACGAAGAAGATCGCCGAGCACGGCGGCGCTGACCCGCAGGACCGCATCGTGCCGCTCGTCGTGACGCCGGTCTCCGCCACCCGCGCCACCGGGTCCGGGAAGACGGTCAGCACGCCGGTCGAGACGACCCAGATCGCCCCGACGATCCTCGCCCTCCTCGGCCTGAACCCGCGGGCGCTCGACGCCGTCCGGATCGAGGGAACCCCGGTCCTGTCGGCCGCCGTGTCCGCCTCGAGCAGGTAGCAGGGGTTCGCGCGCGGTCCCGGGGGGCAGCCGGGACCGCACGCCGGACCGCGCGTGCGTTGCGTCAGGCCGATCGTCGCTGGGGGGTCCACGTCGTGCGGGAGACATCGAGCGGCGCCGTGACATATGCCCGGTTGCGCTGCTCGTAGGTGCTGCGCTCCTCGTCGCTGCACGACGCGAGGAAGGTCTGCTCGGCGCAGCGACAGCCGTTGACGTCGTCGGCGGCGAGCCAGGGGCTGTCGGCGAGATGCTTCAGAGCCGGGTCCTCTCGGGCGAAGGGGGTCACGGCTTCGTCGCGCATGAGGAGATGACAGAAGGGTAGTCGACGGCGTGGTGGACGGCCTCGTCCGAAGGTCTCGAATAGCGGACTTTTCGGGCCATTCCTTCGGCTGTCCACCGCCACGACGCCCGGGCTCGAAAAGTTGGTCGTTTCGTCTCTTGCCCTGAGGGCCCACCGGATTAGAGGCTGGGTGTGCTGTGCACGGGGGCGCACCCGCGTACGCCGGCTCTTGACGGATCTCGGGCTCGCGCGGGTGCGTTTCTGAGCGGGTGCCTCGACGCCCCCGGTCCTCAGCGAACGGGCTGCGCCCTGGGGGCGACGGGCACCTCGGCGGGCACCTCGACGGCGACCAGGGCGCCGCCTTCGGGTGCTCGCTCCGCGACCAGCCGACCGCCCCTCGCGATGGCGATGCTCCGGACGATGCTCAGTCCGAGACCGCTCTGCGTGAGGCTGTCCGGGGTGAGCGGGTCGGTCGTGCCCTCGCGGTCGCCGAGCCGGTTGAGCAGGACGACCTGGGAGGCGGGCATCCCCATGCCGGAGTCGGCGACCCCGAACCGCACGACTCCACCGCGCCGGGACGAGAAGACGCGGACCGTGTCGGAGGTCGCGGTGTAGCGAACTGCGTTCTCCAACAACGTGTCGAGACAGACGCGCAGGCGTTCCGGGGCGGCGAGGAACGTGCCGCCCTCGCAGTCGAGGACCCAGTTCCGCGGCGTCACCCTCGACCACCGGCTGGCTGCCTCTTTGAGAACCGCGTCGAGGTCGACCATCTCCCTCGACGGTTCCACCTGCAGCCGCATGACCCAGATCAGCCGGTCAGCCGTCCGGGACAGCCGGGACAGCTCGTGGCGGATGATCTCCAGGTCCTCGAGCTTGTGGGCGTCGGTCTCGTTCTCGCGCATCAGGTCGACGTAGCCGGTGGCGATGGTCAGTGGGCTGCGCAGCTCGTGCGAGGTGAGTCGGGTCAGCAGCTCCTCGTCGTGTGCGTGCTGCGCCTCGCGCTCGGCGAGCTCGGTGACCCGGGACAGGGCATCCTGGCGGCGTCGCACGTTCCACACCAGGAGCAGCATGATCCCGGACATGAGGGGGATCTCGGCGGTCTCCTGCCAGGCCAGCACGCCCTGCCCGACCCTGATCACGAGGATCCCGCCGGTGACCCCCGTGAAGGTGACCAGGGCCGCGAAGGTGAGCCGGTTCGACCACACCCGGGAGCCGAACGCGAGGGCGAAGCCCGTCCAGGCGACGTGGTAGGGGATGGTCTCGTCCCCGGGAAGCGCCCACATCACGGCGATGCAGAAGGTAGCTCCCACGAGCCACGGGACGAAGAAGGTGCTGGCCTGGGGGCGGCTGACCCCGACCCGCAGCCACCGGAAGGACCGGCTCGCGGGGTCGAGCATGGTGACTGCCGCCATGGCGTTCCGCCTTGTCCCGAGGTCGCCCGGGTGCGTCACCCGGGCGACCGCCAGCATGGCAGCCGATCGCCTCCGTTGTCGGGGTTTTCCCAGATTCTGTCCCGGGGGCGCTCAGCCTGCCGCCAGCCGTGCGATGCGGTCACCCGGCGACGTAGCAGTACCCCACACCGCGCACGGTCTCGATGGGAAGGCCGGGCACCTTCAGCCGCAGGCGGCGGATGCTGACGTCGACGACGTTCGTCCCAGGGTCGAAGTCGAGTCCCCAGACCGCCTTCAGCAGCTCCTCGCGACCCGAGACGTCGCCGACCCGACGCATCAGGTACGCCAGTAGTGCCACCTCGCGCTCGGCAAGGGGGCGGGTGCCCCCGGGGCCGGTCACGACGCGCCGCGAGAGATCGAGACGCAGCCCGCCCGCCTCGACGAACCGGCCGTCGGCCAGCGGGTGGTCGGCCCCGACGTGGCGACGGATGCGGGCCTCGAGCTCGACGAGGTCGAACGGTTTGGCGACCACGTCGATCGCCCCGGCCTCGAGGGTCTTGACCCGCACCCTGACGTCGGTCACGCCGGAGACGACGATGACGGGCAGAGCGGGGTGCTCCCGGCGGATGTCGGCCAGGACGTCCAGTCCGTTCTCGGCGCTCAGCACGAGGTCGAGCAGGACGAGATCGACGGACGACGCACGCAGCATCGTCAGGGCCGAGGCACCGTCGAGCGCTCCGAGCACCCGATGCCCCCGCTGCTCGAGCCCCCGCGACAACAGGGCGTGGATCCGCGGTTCGTCGTCCACGACGAGGATCGACGACACCTGGACCACCTCATCTCTCCTGCCTGGAGCGATTCTCGCGGAACCCGGCGCGTGGCGTGGGGGGATTGCGATTACTCCTGAATGTCGCAAATACCCACTGCCACATGACAGCTCGGTGACATCGTGATGACCGCGGGATGAGGGATCCCCGGATCTGCTTCCGCCGTCGGGCACCCGGGGCGAGGCTTCCGGCGCAGCCACACCGTCTGCGAACTCGTGAAGAGTGAGGCTCGACGCCATGTCTCAGGTCCGTCGTTCGACGCGCATGATCATCACCGCCCTCAGCGGCGCCCTCCTCGTCCTCGGGGCGGGCAGCCTCTCCGCGGCCGCCCCGGTGCCGGCAGGGACGACGCGGACCGCGCCGGCGGTCGCCCGCCCGGCGACTGTTGCCAAGGCAGCCCGGGCCGCGGCCGTCCCGGGCGACATCACCCTGACGGTGAAGAGCGCGCGCTCGGTGAACGACGGCGTCCCCGGACTCGTCAAGAAGGGCGACCCCGTCCCGAGCTACAAGTGGATGATCAACGCCGAGGACACCGGCAACCCGGGCACCGTCTCGGCGCCCCTGACCGACCAGTGCCTCCCGTCGACCGCGGCATCAGCGGGGGTGCCCGTGGCCCCAGCGAACACCGACCTCGCAGCGACGTGCGCGTGGCCCAGCATCCGGACCACCTCGAGCCACGCCGGAATCATCGCCCAGGGCACCCAGGACGACCTCAGCGCGGCAAAATCCCTGCACCTGCCCGGCGGGAAGTACCTCATCTCGGTCACGGCGACCGACTTCAAGATCGACGGCGCGCACTTCACGGTCGACGGCGGGGCGCCCCAGACGGTCGCGGTCGAGATGCAGCCCACCCCCCTCCCGCTCACCACGCTGAAGATCCAGGTCTTCGCGGACAGCGCCCCCGTCGATGCGACCTACGAGGTCGACGCCGAGCAGGGCCTCGCCGGCTTCACGGCGCACCTCTCGGACGTCTTCGGCACCGTCGGAGTGGACTACTACGGCAACGCGCTGTGCACGACCTACCTGCACGACGCAGGCAAGATGGTGTTCGACGCCAGCAACAAGCCGGTCATCGACCCGCACTCCATCGGGCGCTGTGTCAGCGACGCCAGCGGCATCGTCACGATCCCTAACATGGGGCCGAACCGCTTCGCGGCCACCGTCACACCTCCGGTTCCCGTTGCTGGACAGGGCTACCAGTGGGTCCAGACGACCAGCCTCGAGGGTGGGCACGACCACGACATCTGGAGCCAGGAGGGCGCCACCGGATTCGACAACGAGGTGACCAAGGGCGCCGAGCCGGTGCCCATGGTGCAGTTCGGGTTCGTCAAGACGCAGGCCCTCCCCACCACCGCCTCGGTCACCGGCGAGATCGTCGGGCGCGTCAACCAGCAGCTGCCCTACATCGGCGGCCAGAACGGCCAGGTCGGGCCCGAGGGCCTCGCCGGCTCCAAGCTCGGACCGGTCATCAGGTCGCCGTGGCTCGCGCTCTCGGACCTCAACCGGGGTGACGCGCAGGTCTACGTCGGTCGGGGCGCAGTGGACGGCACTTTCGACATCACGAACGTCCCGAACGGCTCCTACCAGCTCACGGTGTGGGACGACGACCAGGACTTCATCCTCTACAGCTACACCGTGGAGGTGACGGGCGGGACCAAGCTCGACGTCGGCCTGGTCACGCTCGTGGGGTGGTTCACCCATCTGCAGGGCACGATCTTCAACGACAGCAACGGCAATGGCGTCCAGGACCCCGGTGAGCAGGGCATCCCGAACTTCACCCTCACTGTCCGGGAGCGCGACAACTCGACGATGGACCAAGGCATCAGCAGCGTGAAGACGGACGACAGCGGGCACTACGACATCCACGAGGTCTATCCCCTGGGCAAGTTCATCGTCCTCGAGGCCTTCAACACGCGGTTCCAGACCACGGGGATCACCTACAAGGGCGACAACGATCCCACACCGACGACGAAGCTCGGGAGTCTGGTCGACATCAACTTCCTCGCCATCATCGGCTTGGGTGGGACCGTCGACTGGGGGGTGCAGCCGTTCGCGGCGAGCACCAACGGCGGGATCGCCGGCACCGTCACCTACGACACGACCCGCAACGAGCTCGATGCGGTGGCGTCGGTCACCGAGGCTTACCAGCCCGGCATCCCCAACATCCCGGTCGACATCTATCAGCCGGTGAAGTGCGGGACGACGAACCCCACCTACGCGTGCACCAAGGCCGGCTACGAGGTGCAGCCGGACACGATCGACGACCCGGCCCACCCCGGCACCCCGATTCCCAACCCGGACAAGGGGGCCCTGGTCAGGGGGATGAAGCTCAACACCTACACCACGGAGTCCTGGAACGCCCCGCGTGGCTGCACGGCACGGCAGTACAACGGCGCGCCATTGACGGATCAGCAGGCCCTCCCCGAGCAGGGCGCTGCCGCCAACAAGCTGTGTCTCGAGGCACCGATGGCGGGCATCGCACTCGGCGCGAGCGACACCACCGTCCCCAACCAGGCGAGCCAGACCGTCAACGGCAACTACGCGTTCACCTCGTCGACGGTCAACATCTTCGCCCCGGGAGACCCCAACAACCCGGCCCCCGGCCACGACCTCGCCCTCGGAGCAGATCTCTCTGCGGCGGGCTACCCCGACCAGAACCTGCCGGCTGCCGACTACATCGTCTCGGTCGAGCTCCCGCAGAACCCGGTGGGCACGGGGTCGACCCCCTCGATGTACAAGGTGACGTCGGAGGCCGACGTCAACATCTTCGACGGCAACAGCTATCTGCCCCAGGAGAACTTTCCTCCCAGCGCCGCCCAGGGCTCGAACCCGGGTGGCGGGGCCGTACCGGTCCCGACGCCGGTCCAGCCACCCTCGCAGCAGGCCGGCATCATCCCCCCCTGCGTCGGCGCCATGCGCACGGTCCACGTCACCGACGCCGCCTTCGTGGCCGGTGGCGGGAGCCCCTTCGAGGGGCAGGACAAGCCCTCATGCCAGGACAAGCTGGTGACCATCCGCACCGGGCAGACGACGTCGCCGAACTTCAACCTCTTCACCGACGTGCCGATCCCCACGCACTTCTGGGGCCTCACCCTCAACGACCTCGGCATCACCCTGGACAAGCGCAGCGCCAACTACGGCGAAGCGCTCGGTATGCCGTACGTCCCCGTCGGTCTCTACGACTGGTCCGGTCGTCTCGTCGACACCGTGCACACCGACTTCAACGGCATCTACGAGGCGCTCGAGCCGTCGACGGACACCTACAACTGCCCGGTCCCGGCCGGTCCCTGCCCGAACATGTACCGCTTCGTCGGCAACGACCCGGGCGGCATCGGCTCACCGAACGTCGACTACAACCCGAGGTACCGCACCATCGCGGCCACCTTCCAGGGCTGGCCCGGGCTCTACACCGTCACCGACGAGGCACCGACCCAGGTCGCGGCCACGGTCCTGACACCCGACACGACGGTGGCCAACAACACGGTCTGCAACCTGCCCGCCACCACCCCGCAGCTGCTCTCGGTCGACAAGCCCGTGGTCAAGCTGAACGCCAACGGTCCCGGACGCACGGTCACGATCAACGGCACCGGTTTCGGATCGGCACGAGGAACCCTCAAGCTCGGCAGCCAGACGATCTCGGGAGTTACCTGGGACGCCAGCGGCAACAAGATCACCTTCCTCGTGCCGGGAGGTGTCGCTGCGGGCGCTCAACCGATCACCATCACGACCGCCGCCGGACAGGGGGCTTACAACTCGCTGACTCTCCAGGTGGTGAGTGGCGCCGCCGGCACCGGTTCCTCGCCGACCAACCCGGCGATCTTCGAGGTCGGACCCGGCAAGGCGTACGCGTCGATCCAGGCGGCCGTGAACGCCGCGCAGACCTCGTCCCTGGCCGACAAGCTCGTGGTCGTCTACCCGGCCACCCCCACGGCCCTCACCCCTCGTGGTGAGTACCTCGAGAACGTCCTGGTGAACAGCGCCCTGCACATCCAGGGCGTCGGTCCCGGCGGCTTCCAGGGCACGTCGTGGGTGCCGGGCTCGATCATCGACGGCTCGGGCTTCAACCCCGACAACCCCAGTGGGATCGACTGGCTGACCACGCTGACCGCGCTGCGCTACACCGGCGCCCCGGCCGTGCCGGACGCCGCCGTGGTGACCTTCCTCAACCCGACGTCCGGTCCCCAGGGCACGACGGGCTGGAGCGCCAGCCTCGACGGGTTCCAGATCACCGGGGGCGCCCAGGCCGACTTCGCCGGCAACGTCAACGTCCTCACCGGTGGGGTCCAGACGCCGTACGGCGCGGCCGGCGCGCTCATCACCCAGGGCGGCGGCATCTACGTGCACAACGGCGTCAAGGGACTCAAGCTGACCGACAACGTCATCGTCGGCAACGGCGGGTCGTATGCCGGTGGTATCCGGGTGGGCACCCCCTATGTCGGCGACAACGCCAACTACGGAATCTCCATCTCCCGCAACCAGATCCGTGACAACGGCGGGACCAACCTCGCCGGCGGGATCGGCCTGTTCACCGGGTCGAACGGCTACAGCGTCGATCACAACGCGATCTGCGGCAACCACTCGTCGGAGTATGGCGGCGGCATCTCGGCCTTCGGATTCATGGGGGCCACCCAGAAGGTCACGGGCACGACGGCGACCTTCAGCGATGCCTCCGGCGGCGTCATGGCCAACAACCGGATCTGGTTCAACCAGTCCTACGACGAGGGCGGCGGCGTCATGCTTGCCGGTGAGCTCCCGGCAACGCCGACCGACCTCGGCCCCGGCAGCGGCCCGGTGGTCCTCGACGCCAACGTCATCCAGGCCAACCTCGCCAACGACGACGGCGGCGGCATCCGCCTCCTCCAGGTCTCGGGGAAGAACGTCACGAGGGCGACCCCCGGCACCATCTCGATCACCAACAACACCATCGCCAACAACGTGTCCGCCCACGAGGGCGGTGGTATCGCCCTCGACGACGCGGTCTTCGTCACCATCGTCAACGACACGATCGCGAAGAACATCACGACAGCGACGGCCGTGACGAGCAGCGGCGCCCCGGCAGCGGCAGGACTCACCACGGCGGCGATCAGTGCTCCGCTCCAGGCTCAGCTCAACGCGGCCTTCGCCGGAGCCACGACCGGGACCACGGACAACTCGTTGCTCGTCCAGGGCACTCCAGCCTGGCTCGGCTTCGGCCGGCCGACGCTGCTCAACGACGTGTTCTGGGACAACCGGGCCGGGAACTACTCCGGTGGCTACGTCTACGGCATCGGCGGCCTCCTGCCCAACGGTGCGGCGAACAGTACGAACACCTGGGACATGGAGGTCGTCGACCAGGCGTCCGGCGCCACGGCACCCGCCGTCCTCAGCCCCGCCAACAGTGTCGTTCAGACGACCACGGGGGTGGCTGCGAACACGTCGAACACCACCGCGGACCCGCTGTTCAAGAGTCCGTTCGACGTCACCGTGAGCGTCCTCGCGCTGCGGGCGAACCCGGCCTTCCGGCAGGCGGCCATCGTCACGACGGTGCTGCCGTTCAACCTGCTCGGGGACTACCACCTCTCGGGGCCGTCCAGCTCCGCGTACAGCACGGGCGCTGCGGACTTCACCAACCTCGCCGCACCTGCTCCCCGGGCGATGTGGTGGGGGGTGCCGCGCACCTCGGCGACGTTCAGCTCCGTGGTGCGCGCCGCCACGCCGGACATCGACGGCCAGGCACGCCCCGTCCGCCGCGCCCCGGGAGCTGCCGGTCTGAAGTACGACGCCGGCTCCGACCAGGTCGTGCCGTGAGGCACGGCACCACCGTGGGGGCGACTCCTCGCCCCCACGGCGCCACCTCGAGCACCGCGACCCCCCCGTCCACGCGTAGCGGAAAGGCAACGACGATGGAACGACTTACCGATCTGCGGCTCTCGCGCCGCGCCCTGCTGGCCGGGGCCGGCGCCACCGGCGCCGCGATCCTCGGCACCAGGATGGTCCCCGCCCTCGCGGCCGCGGCCCCGACGGTCGCCGCCGCCTCGAGCGCCCACCCGCAGAAGAAGGTCCACCTGGTGGGGACCGACGGCTGGGTCTCCATGCCCGGCAACGCCCCGGCCGACCTCCCCTTCTTCCCGGACCCACTGGCTCCCCCCGGGTTCAACACCTACGTCTTCGGGTTCCGGGACGCCACGGCGTTCGACCAGGACCCCGCGGGCATCGCGGCGCTGCGCGGCAAGGCCCAGATCAGCGCACCGATGATGTCGTTCGACGAAGAGGACGACATCACGATCACCCTGACCAACCTCGGGCTCGTCCAGCGGCCGGACCTCTTCGACGGTCACACCCTGCACTGGCACGGCTTCGTCAACGCCATCCCCCTCTTCGACGGGGTGCCCGAGCTGTCCCTCGCCGTGCCCGTCGGGCGCGACCTCGACTACTTCTACCGGATCCACGACGCGGGCACGTACATGTACCACTGCCACTTCGAGGACGTCGAGCACGTCCAGATGGGTATGACCGGCATGGTCTACGTCCGGCCCAAGCAGAACCGAGCACCGGTGAACGGCGACACGGCGGGCACGAAGTACGCCTACAACGACGGTGACGGGTCGACGAGGTACGACCGCGAGTTCGCCTTCATGCTGACCGAGCTCTGGTCGGCCGCGCACTATCGCGACGCGCACATCCAGGTCAGCGACTGGACCGACTACGACCCATCGTTCAGCCTCCTCAACGGTCGCGGCTACCCGGACACGCTCGAGGCCAACGGCGACCCGCTCTCCACCGCCGCGGGCGGCCTGCAGTTCCAGCCGATCTCCTCCCTCGTGACGTGCAACGCCGGCGAGAAGGTGCTGCTGCGGCTGTCCAACCTCGGCTACAAGGACCACTCGATCACCGCCGACAACATCGACCTCACCGTCGTCGCCAAGGACGCGAGCCTGCTCCGAGGCCGCGACGGGACGTTCAACTACCTCACGACCAACACCGTGACCCTGGGCGGTGGCGAGAGCCGGGACGTGATCTTCACCGCCCCGGCCGAGGGGACCTACCTCCTCTACGACCGCGACTACAACTACCTGAGCAACGGCGGTGGTGGGGGCTACGGCGGGATGATGACGAAGATCGTCGTCAGCCCCGCTGGCACCCTCCCGCCCCAGACCGCTGCGAACGCGTGAGAGGGATGACGATGACCACCATCTCAGCAACAGGGCGCGGAATGCGCCCCACCCTGGCGCGCGTGACGCGGCCCCTCCGCTCGCGCCTGGGCCTCGGCGTGGCCGTGCTGGCCGTCGTGGCCGGGACGGTCGCGACCGTGCCGGGCAGCGCCTCGGCGGCGACCTCCGAGGGCCTGCTCTGCGACACCAGCGCCACCAACACCTTCACCCTGTCAGCGGGCGACGGCTACGTGTCGACCCCGGACGGCAACTCGATCTACATGTGGAGCTACGCGAACGAGCTGAAGGGCGCGTTCCAGCTCCCGGGCCCGACCCTGTGCGTCGCCCAGGGCGCCAAGGTCACGGTGATCCTCCACAACCACCTTCCCGAGGCCTCGTCCATCGTGTTCCCCGGCCAGACGGGCGTCCTCGCGGACGGCAATCCCGCCCAGCCCGAGTACACGACCGACCCCACGCCGACACTGACCTCGATGGTCCAGTCGGCCGCGGCAACGACCGGATCGGTGACCTACACCTTCACCGCGGGGACGCCGGGGACCTACCTCTACAAGAGCGGGACGGACGTCGACAAGCAGGTCCAGATGGGGATGTTCGGCGCCCTGGTCGTGCGACCCTCGGGCCACCCCGACCGGGTCAACGGGCGCCCTGACTCAGCCTTCTCCACGGCCAACGAGTACCTCTTCCTCCTCTCGGAGGTCGACCCCGACGTGCACCTCGCGGTCGAGCGCAAGCAGCCGGTCGACTGGTCGACCTACAACGCGCGGTACTTCATGATCAACGGGCGCAGCATGCCGGACACGCTCTCGCCCAACAACGCCTCGTACCTGCCCAACCAGCCCTACGGCGCATTCGTCCACATCAAGCCCTGGGACGGGGCGACCAACCCGCTCCCCGCGACGATCCGCTACCTCAACGCCGGCACCGTGAACTACCCGTTCCACCCGCACGGCAGCGACGAGCGCGTCATCAACAAGGACGGCCAGCCCCTCGAGGGGCCGGCGGGTCAGGACCTGTCCTACAACAAGTTCGACCTCAACGTCGCCCCGGGGCAGACGCTCGACGTGCTCATGGACTGGCGTGATGCCGAGCACTGGACGGACATCACCAACCCGATACCGACGCAGATCCCCGCGATCACCGACCAGCTCCTGGTCGGCACGGACACCTGGTTCAGCGAGAGTCCCTACCTCGGCACCAAGAACCCGGCGCCCACGACGATCACGGACAACAACGTCTGCGGCGAGTACTACCACATCGCCCACAGCCACGCCCTCCAGCAAGCCACCAACTTCGGAGCCACGTTCGGAGGGATGATGACGCTCTATCGCATCGATCCCCCGGCCGGCTGCCCCGCAGGGAAATGAGGCCCGTCATGTCGATGCCCGTCCCCTCCAGAAACCTGCGCCGACTCGCGGCGGTCACCGGAGCCGTCGTCGTCACGACACTGGCTCTCCCGATCGGCCCGGCGTCAGGGCTCGCTGCCCCCGCCTCCCCCCCTGCCGTCGCTGCCCCAGCGACGCAGGCGGGGGCGGCGAGCGTCGCGCGCGCCGCAGCCGCCGCACCGGTAGGTCGCCTCACACCGCGAGGGTGCACCGTCACGGGGTCGAGCGACGCCTGCGACCTGTATGCGACGGCCGGCACCCAGACCATCGTCGGCACCTCGGTGCCGATCTGGGGCTTCTCCAGCTCCGCCCCGACGACAGCGCCGGACCTCTCGGTGGTGCCCACGGCACCCGGACCCGGCCTCGTCGTCCGACAGGGTGACTCGGTGAGCATCACCCTCCACAACGGGATCGCCGGTGAGAACCTCTCCTTGGCGTTCCCCGGAGTCCCGGTCGCGAGCTTCTCCGCCGGCCTCGACAGCACCGTCGGGGTGGGTGCCGGTGCGGCGCGGACCTACTCCTTCACCGCCTCGCGTGCCGGCACCTTCCTCTACGAGGCCGGCCACACCGCCAACGGCTCGCGCCAGGCAGCCATGGGCCTCGTCGGCGCCCTGGTCGTCCTCCCGGCCGACGGGACCGCCTACGGCACCCCGGCCTCGGCCTACGACGACGAGGCCGTCATGGTCCTCACGGAGGTCGACCCGGCCCTGAACGCGCACCCCGACACGTTCGACATGCGCCTCTTCAAGCCGACCTACCGGCTGGTCAACGGCAACTCCTTCCCGGAGATCCCGGCCGTGCCCACCGACCAGGGGCACACGGTCCTCGTCCGCTGGGTCAACGGCGGCGCGGTGCAGCATCCGATGACCGCACTCGGCGCCTCGGCCCTCGCGATCGCCCGCGACGGACACGTGCTGGCCTACCCCGAGCGGGAGGTCACCGCCGCCGTCGACCCGGGGACCACCGAGGACACCCTCCTGACGATGACCACGGGCCCCGAGTCCAAGGTCACCCTCTACGAGAGCGGCACCCACCTCGACAACAACTCGCAGCACACCGCCGACCCGCTGCAGACCGCCTTCGGCGGGATGATGACCGTCCTCGACACCAATGCTCCTCTGCCCCCGACCGATACGGTCGGTCCGGTGACCTCGGCGGTCGCTGCATCGCCCAACCCATCGACCGGCCAGACCGATGTGACGATCACGGCACAGCTCTCCGACCTGAAGACCGGCAACAGCGGTGTGGCCGCGGCGGAGTACGTCGTCGACGACGCCCAGACCACCGGCCCCGGCAACGGGACACCGATGGTCATGTCCGGCCCGGGTGACTCGGCGACGGGCACCCTGTCTGTCGCGACGATGGCCACCCTCGACGCCGGCCGACACGTCATCTACGTGCGGGCCAAGGACAACGCGAGCAACGGTGCCGTGGGCGGCAACTGGGGCGTGGTCGGTTCAGTCGTCTTCAACCTCCCGAAGACCGGCCCCTCCACCACGGCCGGCGTCGCCACACCGGCGATCTCCAACCTCGCCGCCCCGATCGTCATCACGGCGACCGGTGACGACTCGAGCTCGGGCCACGGCAACATCACCAGGGCGGAGCTCTACGTCACCGACGCCGACGTGATGCCCACCGACGCGCCGGGAACCGGGGCCGCCATGACCAACAACCGGGTCGCCCCGGTCGTCTCCGAGACGGGCTCCGTCTCGTCGGCCACCGAGGGCTACCACTTCGCCTGGGTCCGCAGCATGAACACCCTCGGCCTGTGGGGTCCGTTCGTCGAGATCCCCTTCACCGTGGACCAGACCGGGCCCAGTGTCACGGGTGCCGCCATCGGCCCGAACCCGTCCAACGGCCTGGTCTCCGCCCCCGCCAACCCCGGGTATGCCGTGGTCTCCGGTGTCATCACAGATGCCGGCACGGGGAACTGGGGCAGCAAGATCGTCGACGCCGAGGCCTTCCTGGACACCGTCGGCGTGAACGGCGGCGGCGTCCAGATGATCCCGGTCGACGGGGCGCTCGACAGCACCACGGAGTCGGTCTACGGCCTCATTCCGTTGAGCGCCATCCGGACGCTCCCGGAGGGGACCCACCCGGTCTTCGTCCACGGCCAGGATGCGGCCGGCAACTGGGGGCCGACCTTCACCGCATCGTTCCTCGTGGACAAGACGGCGCCGACCCTCGGTGCGCTGACGGTCACGCCCAACCCGACCAACGGTGCCGCGCTCATCACGGCCCGAGTGCCCTACACCGACGCCAGCGGCACGATCGGGGCAGCGGAGTTCTGGTTCGGGACCGCCGACCCCGGTGTCGGGCGGGCCACGCCCATCACCGTCAGCCTCGGAACCGATGGGGTGGCGTCCATCGACATCCCGACGAGCGGCATCGCCGCCGGCACCCAGACGCTCAACGTCCGGATCGCGGACAAGGCCGGCAACTGGAGCGGCATCGCGACGACCCCGGTCACCGTGGTCCCGCCACCGGTCCTCGCCGACACCTTCGACGGGACCCTCAACCCGGCCTGGGCCGTCACGGCCGGCCCGGTGGGCACCATCGGAGTCAGCCCGAGCGCCAACCTCCCCGCCGCAGCGGCCACGAAGTCCGGTGTGCTGGTGACTTATCCGACGACGGGCGGAGCACGCCAACCGGCATACATCACCCGGTCGTTCGGGACGAGCCTGACCACCGCCCACGTGGACATCGACGTCGACGCGACCACCCTGGCTACGGGGGGCGCCACGCCCACGATCCTCGCCGTGAGGACCGCGACCGGGGGCAACGTGTTCGCCGTCCAGCTCCGGACGGTGGGCGCGGGGGCCACGGCCACCCGTCAGGTGCGAACCCTCATGTTCCTCCCTGGAGGTGGCAACCGGCAGGGAGCGTGGGTGACCATCCCCAACGGTCCGGTGACCCTGTCGCTCGTCTGGAGGTCGGGCCGGGCAGCCGGTGCCACGCCGGGGTCGCTCACGCTCGCCCTGCAGCACGGGGCTGTCGCGTCGACCACGACGGGCAACACCGGGACCCTCCAGGCCGCTGCGATCGCGATCGGCGTGCAGGCCGGTCAGACCCCGGCAGTCCGCGGGACGTTGGCCCTCGACAACCTCACCGTTGCCCCGTGACGGACGTCTCGACCTGTTCGTCCGACAACCCCACCTCTGCACCCAGCTCCCCCCGTTTCCACCTGGATGGTCCGGCGGCGACCGCGAAGCGTCGCCGGACCCTCGTTCACATAGGGGCACACCATGATCAGCACCCGATACGCCTCCGCCGCTGCCTTCCTGCGAGACCGTCGGCGGCTCACCCAGCTCGTCGCCCTCCTGCTCGTAGCCGTGACGATGGTCGTCCTCGGCCAGGACCTCCGCGGCCGCCGGGCCGCTGCCGACCCGGTCACGCCAACGAGCACCGCGATGGAAACCACTCTGGGAGTGCGGTTCTCCCGGATCGCCGTCGTCGGCGACGGCGGTCTCCTCGAGGTCAGCTATCTCGTGCTGGACCCGGACAAGGCGACCCGCTTCCAGTCCGACCGGACGGACATCGCCGTCATCTCCAACGACGAGACGAAGGCTTCGACGAAGCGGATCTCGGTGATGAAGCAGGGCCACACCCTGCGCGC
>NZ_JANXRJ010000316.1 GCF_025353065.1 Lapillicoccus sp. | reverse complement strand
GTCGTAGAACGCGGATTCAACACCTTCAAGCAGTGGCGCGCCCTCGCCACCCGCTACGACAAGCTCGCCCTGACCTACCGCGCCGGCGTTGTCCTGCGAGCTGTCGTGCTGTGGCTCAACACATTAGGAGACACGCCCTAGTGCTGCGGCGGGTGACGCGGTCGAGGTGCCCCGGGCGAGCCCGGCCACGGCGGCGGGCGTCGAAGGAAGGGCCGCAGCCGAGGATGCAGCGCTCAGCAGGGTCGAGGTCAGGCTGCCGACCGCGATGACGGCCACGGTGGTCAGGACCGGAATCCTACGAGTCCGTCGTGCGACGACCGACGTGAACGCCATGAAGGGAACCCCCTGCTTGCTTGCTGCGGTTGGGACGGAGTTGAAAGTAGCGGAAAACTCCCTAAATGTCGCGTTTTTAGGTTATGTTCAGCCCGATTCGGCTTTCTCGCCCCTCACCGGGCTGCGGCTGCACCCAGTGAGGTTTGCTGCCTCGCCGGACACCGTGTTCGTTTGTGCCTGGTCCGTCTGTCGAAGGTCCGTTGAAGGTGGGGAGTGCGTCCGTGAGGCGTCGGTTGAGGTCTGTTCTCTGGTCCACGGGTGTTCCCGCCGGGGTAGCTGTCGTGATGACCGCTTCACTGCTGGTGGCTTCCCCCTTGGAGATCGCAGCCGCTTCCGCGGTGACCAACAGCCGGTTGCCGGAGGCACAGATCTGGTCCTCTGGCCCCCTGCCGGCGACGCGGTCCGTGCCCGGCAGGAATGCCTCGACACTGGCACCCTCGACGTCGCATGCCCTGCAGACCCCGGCAGCGGTCGCGGACCAGCTCCCCACCGGCGCTACCGGCACCGCGATCTTCCCCGCCACCCCACCAGCCCCCCACGCCGTACCCGGCGCCGCACAAGTGGGCTCCCTTCCGGTGCGACTTACCCTGGCCAGCCCGGCACCACCGGCCGGGGCAACCCCGAACTCCCCCTCGTCATCGACGTTGTCGTCGTCGATGCCAGCATCGGTGACAGTCACCGTGCACAGCCCGACCGAGGCGTCCGCGGCCGGGGTTCAGGGGCTCCTGCTGACCGTCCAGCCCGCTACCAGTTCGGCCCCGGCCGGGTCGAACAGCGCCCCGACCGCGACGATGGCAGTCACGCGGGCGGCGATCGCGTCAGCGTTGGGCGCGAACTTCGCCTCCCGCGCCCGCCTGGTCCAGCTGCCGCTCTGCGCCCTGCAGACCCCCCAGCTGGCCACCTGCCGCACCCAGACGGTCCTGCCAACAAGGCCCGACGCCACAAGCGTGGACGCCACCATCGCCCTCACGACCGCCCCCCCTGCTCAACCCGCTCCTCGACCCGCTCCGGCCGTGCCGGCCGTGCCGGCCGTACCGGGTGGTTCGACAGCGACCGCACCTCATCCCACCTCCGCACCCTCGGCACCCTCGGCACCCTCGGCAACTGCTGCGGGCGGTGCAGGTGCGGCGCCGATGACGGTGATGGCGGTGACTGCGGCGTCCTCCGGTCCGACGGGGGACTACACGGCGACGTCGCTGAGCCCGTCGGGTTCCTGGATGGCGGGCGGCTCGAGCGGCTCGTTCTCGTGGGCCTACCCGATCACGGTGCCGGCGGCGGTCGGCGGCAATGCTCCGGCGGTGTCGTTGGACTACAGCTCGTCCAGCCAGGACGGGCGGACCTCGGCGGCGAACGGGCAGGCGTCGTGGGTCGGCGACGGGTGGGACTACAGCCCCGGATACGTCGAACGCTCCTACAAGCCCTGCGCGAAGGACGGCACCGCCGGCAGCGGCGACCTGTGCTGGGCGGGTCAGGACGTCGTCTCCTTGTCGTTGGGGGGGATATCGACCTCACTGGTCCGGGACAGCGTGTCGGGCACGTGGCGGCTGGCCAACGACGACGGCTCCACGGCTGAGCTGCTCTCCGGGGCAGCTAACGGCGACGAGGGCGGGACCGGCGGCGCCGGGCAGGCGGGCGAGTACTGGAAGATCACCACCCGCGACGGCACCGCCTTCTACCTGGGCCGTAACCACCTACCCACCGGAGACGGTACCGACCCGGCCACCAACAGTGCCTGGACCGTCCCGGTCTTCGGCAACGACGCGAACGAGCCGTGCCACCAGGCCGCGTTCAACGACTCCTCCTGCCTGCAGGCCTGGCGGTGGAACCTCGACTACGTCGTCGACCCGCACGGAAACCTCACCACCTACA
>NZ_JANXRJ010000299.1 GCF_025353065.1 Lapillicoccus sp. | reverse complement strand
GTATTATCCTTTCGAGCCGGAATCCGGCGTGGGCGAGCAGGGCGCGGTACTCGTCGGTGGTGCGTTCCTGACCGCCGGGGGCGACGAGCATGTTCAAGTCGGAAAACGCTGTCCGGCTCGGATCGGGGCCGTCATCGAGGAGTTGTTCGACCAGCAGCAGCGTCCCGGAGCCGGCCATGGCTCGGTGACAGGCGGCCAGGATTGCGCTCGATTCGGCGTCAGGCCAATCATGGATGACGGCCTTGAGCACGACAGCGGTCGGTGTGTCAGACCCGATGTCGGGTAGTACCTGGAAGAAGTCGCCCCCGATGAGCTGACAACGGTCGACAACCCCCGCACGCTCGAGCAGAGCGGCGGCGCCCGCGACGACGTCGGGCTGGTCGAACAGCACTCCGCGCAGAGATGGATAGCGCGTGAGGATCGCCGCGAGTAGGCCGCCGTGGCCGCCGCCCACGTCAACGACGGTGCTAAACCGGGCGTAGTCGTAGGCGCCAGCGACCGCGGCGGCCACGGCGAGCGAGAGGGCTGTCATCGCCCGGTCGAAGATGGCGAGTTCGTCGGGGCGCTGCCCGCGGTAGGCCCAGATCGACTCGCCGTGCAGCGCGGTAAAAGCGTTCTCACCGGTGCGCACGCTGTCCAGCAACCCGGACCATGCCTGAAAGTAGTACGGTCGCCCAACCAGCGCGGCCCAGCCGGCCACCGAACCAGGGGTCTCCGATCGCAGGGCTTGACCGAGCTCGGTGTTGGCGAAACGCCCCTGCTCATCGCGGCTGTACACACCGATCGACACCAACGCGCGCAGTAACCGATGCAGCGATCGCTCGTGCGCCCCGACCGCGGTCGCCAGTTCCTGCACCGTGCACGATCGGTCTGTCAGGGCGTCCGAGATCCCCAGCACTGCCGCCACGTGCAGGGCCTGCGAGACCTGATACCCGTTGACCAGACGGCGAAGCTCAGTAGCTGAATCCATGGCCCCAAGACTCCCGCACCCCAGGACCATTTACTAGACCATTCCGGCGCAGCGACGTCGGCGAGCACGCAGACCGGCGAGCGGCCGCGGACGGGTGAGCTTTCTTCGTGAGACATCACCTCGCGGCCCGCACACCAATCACAGCGGCGGTCAGCAATCTCTAGCAAGGCGGGGAGATCCCGGGGAAATCCCATGTCCGCCACCGGGAAACTTTCATGGCCGCTACCGGGGAGAACACCTGACCGCAGATGCCGACAACCTCATGACCGTTGACACACCCAGGGGGCGCGCCGTTTTGGTCCGACAGCCTCAATTATGTGGCCGACACACCGTTCGTCGGGACTCGTGAGGTAGTCAAACGAACTCGATCCTGTTGTCGCCGGTGCGGGCGTTCAGGAGCCGGCGTGGTCCACTTGCGGTGCCCGCTGGCCGGTCGCCTTGCGGTCACGGTCCCCACATGGATCGTGTGGCGCCGTCATCTGAGGCTGGGAGCGGTCAGGAGTGTCGCGCCAGGCAGCTGCACTGTCGCGTCTATGTCGAACCGGTCAGGTAGAACCGCCAGAATTGGCGCAGGGCATCACCCCGGTCGTGGGGCCTTAGCATGAGGTGGGCCAAGACGGTGGCCAGACGTCCTACGAACTCTGCGGCCGTGATCTCGAGGACGCAGTCCGTGTCGTGTTGGTTGCTGTCCAGGAGACGGGCGGCATGGACATGACCCCGCAAGCCTGGAACCTGGTGCTCCAGCGAGTCATCTCGCGGGTAGAGGTCTCTGACACGACGCTCCTGTTCATGCCGACGCTGGGCGAGCCGGTCGAGTGGAAGCGCACCTCCCGCGAGGTGCTGGCACCCGCAGGGCCAGCCGTCTCCGGACGTCCACAGCGTCCGAGCACGGCGAGGCTCGCCGTACCTGAGCCAGGTCCTGCGACGCAAAAACACCCACTGTCCGATGTGGACGGCGGGTGCTCCTGCGTAGAGCGGCGTGTGGTCAGCCAGTGTTCTCGACCTCCTTGCGGGCAGCCTGGAAGAGGGCGGCCACGGGCGCGGTCATCCAGTAGTAGGAGTCCCCAGCCTCGACGTCCTCCTCCCACCTGGTCGGGAGCTCGCGCCCCATGGGGCCGCAGAACCGACCGGGCCAGGCGAGGACACCAGCGACACCGTGAGCGCCGTGCGGGATGTTGGCGGCCTCCGCGATCTGGGTGCCCGAGTACTTGGTGTCGGGGTTGTCGGCCAGCAGGCCGAACATGCCGCGAGCGTTGGGCGAGAACTTGGCCCACAGGGCCTCGGCGTCAGCAACGTCCTCCTCACCGCCCGTCCACGGCGTGATCGGCTTGGGAGCAGCCGGGGACCCGGAGGCTCCCGAGGCTCCCCCGGCTCCCGAAGCTTCCCGGGGGGTCTGAGCAGCCTCCGCGAGGTGGGGCGTGAGGCTCAGGGATCCGGCCAGCCAGAGGCCGAAGAACTGATAAAACTCGGCGGTGCGAGCGTCAGGTACTGGAACAGTGATCTCGGGCATGTTAGTTCTCCTAAATAGGTACGAGAGCCTCGTGACCCCGCAAGAGGAACTATACGGGAGCCCACTAAGATAGGTCAAGAGCCCTCCTGAGCCCTCCTGAGCCCTGGGAGCCAAACCCGTGTCCGCTCACGTACATGAGGTCCGAGTTTCACCAAGTGGCGAATCGCTACTTGTAAACCGGGACCAGAGCGGCCCTCCGGACCAGCGGGACTCCGTTTCGACCTTTCGCCCTGACTGGCGTCCGAGGCGGCCTGGCGTTTGCGTGACGCCGCCAGCCGGCCACGTCGAACGACCTTGTTCCGAAAGTCGAACCCCTGGCGGAGCGCGTCCGGCCTTGGCGGTCGGCTCGCGACGACGGACGAGGGTCGTCCCACAAGGGATCGGCTACCGGCGAATCAATATCGGTGAAGGTTGGACTGCCTGGCCAGAAGAAGGAGGTACGGCGGCTTGTCGTCGTCGGTGAGCACCTGCAGTGTCTGACCAATACCCATGCCATCGACAGCCGAGCGGATCAGTGCGTC
>NZ_JANXRJ010000273.1 GCF_025353065.1 Lapillicoccus sp. | reverse complement strand
CCGGAGACGACCGTTGCCGAGGTCACCGTGCCCGAGGTCACCGAGCCCGAGGCCGTGCCTGAGGCGACCGTGCCTGAGGCGACCGTGCCTGAGGCGACCGTGCCTGAGGCGACCGTGCCTGAGGCGACCGTGCCCGAGGCGCCGGAGGCGATCGAGCCCGAGGCGGCCACGCCGCCCCAGGCGGCCGACCTGCCTGCGCCGCCCGTCAAGCCCGTCGTGCCCAGCAAGCCCAGCAAGCCCAGCGCGACCAAGCAGGTCCCCGCGAAGCCGGGACGCCCCCGTCCGCCCGTTTCCAGCACGACCTGACGCGCCACCACCGGCTCGTCGGCCTGCACGACACGTCCGAACGATCGATCGACCGAAGGAGATCGGCAGCCATGCCGAAGATGAAGACCCACAGCGGTGCCAAGAAGCGCTTCCGCGTCACGGGCACCGGCAAGATCATGCGCGAGCAGGCCGGCGGTCGCCACCTGCTCGAGCACAAGTCGAGCAAGAAGATGCGCTCCATCTCGGGTGACCTCGAGCTCTCGAAGCCCGACACCAAGAAGATCAAGAAGCTCCTCGGCAAGTAGCCGACACCCAGCAGACAAAGGAGAACTCACGTGGCACGCGTGAAGAGGGCGACCAACGCCCAGAAGAAGCGCCGGGTGACCCTCGAGCGCGCCAGCGGATATCGCGGGCAGCGCTCTCGGCTCTACCGCAAGGCCAAGGAACAGGTCACCCACTCCCTCGGGTACGCCTACCGTGACCGTCGCGCCCGCAAGGGTGACTTCCGTCGCCTGTGGATCCAGCGGATCAACGCCGGGGCCCGCGCCAACGGCATGACCTACAACCGCTTCATCCAGGGCCTCAAGGCCGCGGGTGTGGAGGTCGACCGCAAGATCCTCGCCGACATCGCGGTCGCCGACGAGGCTGCTTTCAGCACGCTCGTCGAGCTCGCCCGGGCCAACGTCCCCGCCACGGCGGACGACAAGGCCGCGAGCGCCGCCTGAGCGGCCCGCACGTCGCAGACGGCCCGCGCGCCGGGATGACGCCAGGCGTGATGTCCAACCCCCGATCGGATCGGGTCCGGGCAGTACGCGCGTTGTCCCGGCGCGCGGTGCGTGTCAAGCAGGGGCTGTTCCTCGCCGACGGCCCGCAGTCGGTGCGCGAGGCCGTCGCCCACCGCCCCGACGTCGTCCGCGACGTCTACGTCACGGCGGACGCGGTCGCGCGCCATCCCACCCTCGTCGAGACCGCCCTGGGGGCCGGGGTCCCCGTCCACGAGGTCACCGACGAGGTGCTCACGGCGATGGGCGACGGCCAGCTGTCCGTCGCCCCGCAGGGCCTGCTGGCAGTGTGCGGCCTTCTGGAGGCCTCGCTGGACGACGTGCTCGCGCGGCAGCCCCGGTTGCTCTGCGTCCTCACCAACGTCCGCGATCCCGGCAACGCCGGCACGGTCATCCGCGGCGCTGACGCGGCAGGCGCCGACGCCGTCGTCCTGTCGGCCGGCAGCGTCGACGTCTTCGGGCCGAAGGTGGTCCGTTCGACCGCCGGGTCCCTGTTCCACCTGCCGGTCGTCGTCGGTCTCGAGATCGAGGCCATCCTCGAGCAGGTCGGGCGAGCAGGCTTGCGCCTGCTCGCCGCTGACGGTTCGGGCCGGCACGTCCTGGGTCAGGTCGACCTCTCAGGGCCCCACGCCTGGGTGATGGGCAACGAGGCCTGGGGCCTCGACGAGCAGGTCCGCGAGCGCTGCGACGACGTCGTGCGCGTCCCGATCCACGGCCTCGCCGAGTCGCTGAACCTCGCCATGGCCGCGACGATCTGCCTCTACGCCTCGGCGAGCGCCCAGCAGGGTTGACCCGGTCGCGTCGGCTTCCCGGCGCCGCAGGCTGGAGATCCGGCACGAGTCCGAGATCTGGCGGTATGCCGGACTCCCGCCGACCGCTCGGTAGAGTCCGGTCATGACCGCGGCAGGGGTTCCCGAAGCCTTCTCGGACGTGCCGGACCCGTCGAACGTGCCGGCCCACGTCGTCTCCCTGTCCGAGGTGCTGCCCGACGGGTTGCTCGTCGCCGACCACCTCGGGGTGCTGCGGTTCGCGAACTCCCGGGCCAGCCGGGTGCTCGGTATCGACCTCCCGTCCCGCTTCGGGCGGCCCCTCGGCGAGGCCCTGCCGCTGCGCGACAGCGAGGGTCGCTCGTGGTGGGAGATGGCCGACCCCTGGGGGAGCATCCACCTCGTCACCGGCCACCGCGAGAAGCTGCTCTGGACCGAGGACGGGGTCGAGATCCTGCTGACGGCGCGCTACGTCCGTCAAGGCCGACGCGGGCCCGTCGGTCGGGTCCTGATGTCGGTGCGCGACGCCACCGCACGGCAGCGCGCCGAGCAGGACCACGCAGCCCTCATCTCCACCATCGCCCACGAGCTGCGCTCGCCGCTGACGTCGGTGAAGGGCTACTCCAACACCCTGCTGCGCAAGTGGGACCGGTTCACCGACGAGCAGAAGCGTTTCATGATCCAGACCATCGAGGCCGACAGCGACCGGGTGACCCGGTTGATCACCGAGCTGCTCGACGTCTCGCGCATCGATGCGGGGCGGTTGGACATCCGCGCACAGCCCGTCGACCTGACGGCGATGGCCGGGCAGCACCGCGACCGGCTGGAGGCGACCGGTGCGCTGGCCGAGCGCGATCTGGTCGTCACGGCCGACCCCGAGCTCCCCGAGGTGTGGGCCGACCCCGACAAGATGCACCAGATCTTCACCAACCTCCTCGAGAACGGGTTGAGGCACGGGGCCGGGACCATCACGGTGGTCGTCATGGGTCACCCGCAGCCCATCGAGAACGAGAAGGCCGTCGTCTCCGTCTCGGTCACCGACGAGGGCGACGGCGTGCCGGAGGCCCACCTGCCGCTGATCTTCAACCGCTTCTGGCACGGGCAGCGCCGGGGCAGCACCGGTCTGGGGCTCTACATCGTCCGCGGGCTCGTCGAGGCCCACGGCGGCCGGATCTCCGTCGGCCGCGCCGCGTCCGGCGGCGCGGAGTTCCGGTTCACGCTGCCGTCGGGCGCGCCGGACTACGGACTCTGACCACGGGACGCCGACCACCTAGACTCGGGCGCGCCGTAGACCGCGACGAGAAGTGAAAGCGATGTCTGGACCCAACAAGCAGTACGACCCCGTCGAGGTCGCGACCCTCGATCCCGCCCACCTCGACGCCGCGGTGACCGCGGCGTTCGCCGCGTTCGCCGCCGCCGGCAGCCTCGAGGAGCTCAAGACCGCCCGGCTCGCCCACGTCGACAAGGGCGCGGTCGCCGCAGCCAAGCGCGAGATCGGTGCCCTCCCGCCCAGCGCCAAGGCCGACGCGGGCAAGCGGGTCGGGGCCGCCCTGGCGGAGCTCGGGCGGGCCCTGGCCGCTCGCACGGTCGAGCTCGAGGCCGAGCGCGACCGCCGCATCCTCGTGGAGGAGGCCGTCGACGTGACGATGCCCGTCGGGCGTCGCGCACTGGGCGCCCGGCATCCCCTCACGCTGACGACCCAGCGCCTCCAGGACGCCTTCGTGGGGATGGGCTGGGAGGTCGTCGAGGGTCCCGAGGTCGAGTCGGAGTGGATGAACTTCGACGCCCTCAACCTCGGCAAGGACCACCCCGCCCGCCAGATGCAGGACACCTTCTTCGTCGACCCTCCGGACGGTGGTCTCGTCCTGCGCACCCAGACCTCCCCGGTCCAGATCCGCACCATGCTCGACCGCGAGCCCCCGATCTACGTCGTCAGCACGGGCAAGGTCTTCCGCACCGACGAGCTCGACGCGACGCATACCCCGGTCTTCCACCAGATCGAGGCACTGGCCGTGGACAAGGGCCTGACGATGGCGCACCTGCGTGGTGCCATCGACCACTTCGTCCGGGTGATGTTCGGCGAGGGCACGCGCACCCGCGTGCGGGCCTCCTACTTCCCCTTCACCGAGCCCTCGATGGAGACCGACTTCGTCTGCTTCGCGTGCCACGGCGACGGGCGCACCAACGACGCACCCGACGGCGCCCCGGAGCTGTTGCGCGCCTGCCGCACCTGCGGGGGCTCGGGCTGGATCGAGCTCGGGGGGTCGGGCATGGTCAACCGCAAGGTCCTGACCGCCTGCGGCATCGACCCGGACGTCTACACCGGGTTCGCGTTCGGTCTCGGCATCGAGCGTGCCCTGCAGCTGCGCTCCGGGGTCACCGACATGAGGGACATCGTCGAGGGCGACGTCCGCTTCTCGCAGCAGTTCGGGATGGAGGTCTGACGTGCGAATCCCCCTGTCCTGGCTCGCGGACCACGTCGACCTCGCGCCCGGCGCCACCGGCCGTGACGTCGCTGCCGCCTTCGTCTCCGTCGGTCTCGAGGAGGAGGACCTGCACGGCGGCGACGTCACCGGCCCGATCGTCGTGGGCCGGGTCCTGTCCTTCTCGGACGAGCCGCAGAAGAACGGCAAGGTCATCCGGTGGTGCACGGTCGACGTCGGGCCGCACGGCCAGATGGAGAGCGAGCGCATCGCCCAGGAGATCGTCTGCGGCGCCCACAACTTCGAGGTCGGCGACCTCGTCGTCGTCGTGCTGCCCGGTGCGGTCCTGCCCGGCGGCTTCGCGATCGCGGCCCGCAAGACCTACGGCCACGTCTCCCACGGCATGATCTGCGCCGAGGACGAGCTCGGGCTCGGCACCGATCACGCGGGCATCATCGTCCTCGACACCTATCTCGGTGCCGACGCGGCAGCCGAGGTCCGGCCGGGTGACGACGCCATCGCCCTGCTCGGCCTGGCCGAGGAGGTCGTCGAGGTCAACGTCACGCCCGACCGGGGCTACTGCTTCTCGGTGCGCGGGCTCGCCCGCGAGTACTGGCACGCGCTCGGCTCGCCCGAGGGCGGCTTCCGCGACCCGGCGGCGGTCCCCACCCCAGCGCCCTCCCCCACCGGGTATGCCGTGGAGCTGACGGACGAGACTCCCCTCGAGGACCGCACGGGCTGCGACCGCTTCGTCACCCGGGTCGTCCGGGGGGTCGACCCGACGAGGCCGTCACCGGCCTGGATGCAGCAGCGCCTGACCCAGATGGGGATGCGGCCCATCTCGCTCGCGGTCGACATCACGAACTACGTCATGCTCGCCGTCGGCCAGCCGCTGCACGCCTACGACCTCGCGAAGCTGTCGGGCCCGATAGTCGTGCGACGCGCCCGCCCGGGGGAGCACCTGACTACCCTCGACGCGGTCGACCGCACCCTCGACCCGGAGGACCTGCTCATCACCGACGGGGGCGAGGTGCCGCTGGCCCTCGCCGGGGTCATGGGCGGAGCCACGTCGGAGATCGACGCGTCGACGACCGACGTGCTCGTCGAGGCCGCGCACTTCGACCCGACGACGATCGCCCGGTCGTCCCGGCGCCACAAGCTCATCTCCGAGGCATCGAAGCGGTTCGAGCGCGGCGTCGACCCGGACCTCGCCCCGGCGGCGGCGCAGCTCGTCGTCGACCTGCTCGTCGAGCACGGCGGCGGCACCGCCGACCCAGGGGTCACCGACGTCGACCGCACGAGCCGGCGCGCGGCATACCTGCTCGAGGTGGACCTCCCGTCCCGCCTCGTGGGCCACCGCTACCCGCGCGAGCGCGTCGTCGAGATCCTGCGAGACCTCGGGTGCACGGTGGTGGACGGGTCGGTGGTGGACGCTTCGGACGGGCCGAAGGGTGCCCACGTCCTCGTCACCTCGCCGAGCTGGCGGCCCGACCTCGTCGACGGTCCCGACTACGTCGAGGAGGTCGCGCGGGTCAACGGCTACGACAACATCCCGTCGGTCACCCCGACGCCCACGCGGGGTCGTGGGCTCACCCACGCCCAACGGGTCGGCCGCCTCGTCGCCAACGCCCTCGTCGGGCGCGGGGCGACCGAGGTGCTGACCTATCCCTTCGTGGCCGAGTCGCTGGCCGACGCGTTCGGGCTGGCGGCGGACGACGAGCGGCGGTCAGCGACCCGCGTCGCCAACCCGCTGTCCGACGAGGCCCCGCTGATGCGCACGTCGGTCCTCGCCTCGCTCGTGGAAGCGTTGCGCCGCAACGTCTCTCGTGGGCAGAAGGACATCGCGATCTTCGAGCTCGGGTCGGTCACGCTGCCGGGCCCGGACTCCGAGCACACCGCGCCGGTGCCGGGGGTCGAGCGTCGCCCCGACCCCGAGACGGTCGCCGCGATCGAGGCCGCCCTGCCGCGCCAGCCCCGACACGTCGCCGTCGTCGAAGTCGGCGAGGCGGAGCGCGCCGGCTGGTGGGGTCCCGGTCGAGCCGTCGACTGGTCGGACCTGGTGGACGCGGCCCGGGCCGTGGCCGCGGCACTCGCCCTCGAGCTCACGGTCGAGGCGGACCCCGACCACGCCCCCTGGCACCCCGGGAGGTGCGCGCGGATCTCGTTGCCGGACGGCACGCTCGTCGGTCACGCGGGGGAGCTGCACCCCAAAGTCCTTGCGACACTGGGACTTCCGCCGCGCACCTGCGCCGCCGAGCTCGACGTCGAGGTGCTCACGGTCGCGAGCGCGTCGGCGACACGGTTCGAGGCGTTCTCGACCTTTCCCCTGGCCTTCACCGACGTCGCCCTCGTCGTCGACGCGGTCGTCACGGCCGCCGAGGTCGAGACCGCGTTGCGGTCGGGGGCGGGGGAGTGGCTCGAGTCGGTGACCCTCTTCGACGTCTACGCCGGCGACCAGGTCGGCGCCGGCCTGAAGTCCTTGGCCTACCGTCTCGCCTTCCGGGCCGACGGCCGCACCCTGACGACCGAGGAGGTCAACGGCTTCCGTGACGCCGCCGTCGCCGCGGCGTCGGCAGCGGTCGGCGCCGTCCAGCGCTGACCCCCGCCGTCCCTTGATCGGGTAGCCCGATAAAGGGACGGTTCGCGCGAGAACCGTTCTCCGGTGAAGCGTCCCGTTCTCGAATGACCCCGGGTGACCTTTATCGGGTGACCCGATAAAGGGACGGTTCACGCGTCAGCCGTTCTCCGGTGGAGCGTCCCTTTATCGGGTCATCCGACAGAGGGACGGCCACTGGTCGAGTCTGCATAATCAGCCAGATCATGTATAGTCATGCAGATGACGACGGTGGCAGTGGCAGGTGCGAGCGGGTATGCCGGGGGCGAGCTCCTCCGGCTCCTGCTCGGTCATCCAGACCTCACCATCGGGGCCCTCACCGCGGACTCCTCGGCCGGGAGGCTCCTCGGCGAGGTCCATCCGCACCTGCTGCCCCTCGCGGGCGTCGAGCTCCAGCCGACGACCCCCGAACTGCTCGCCGGGCACGACGTCGTCTTCCTCGCCCTGCCCCACGGAGCCTCCGCTGCGCTCGCCGCAGGGCTGCCCAAGAGCGTCGTCGTCATCGACTGCGGCGCCGACTTCCGGCTGACCGACCCCGCCGCCTGGGAGCGCTTCTACGACACGCCCCATGCCGGGTCGTGGCCCTACGGTCTCCCCGAGCTGGTCCGCGCCGACGGCTCCAAGGCCCGCGACGACCTCGTCGGCAGCCACCGCGTCGCTGTGCCCGGCTGCTACCCCACGGCCTGCTCGCTCGCCCTCGCGCCCGGCCTCGCTGCGGGAGTCCTGCTCCCCGACGACGTCGTCATCGTCGCCGCGAGCGGGACGTCCGGCGCCGGCAAGGGGCTCAAGGCGCACCTGCTCGGCTCCGAGGTGATGGGCTCGATGTCGCCCTACGGCGTCGGCGGAGGTCACCGTCACACCCCCGAGATCGTCCAGAACCTCACTGCTGCAGCGGGATCGGCGGTCAGCGTCTCGTTCACCCCGACCCTCGCACCGATGGCTCGCGGGATCCTCGCGACCTGCACCGCCAAGGTCGTCCCGGGCGCTGACCCGGAGACCGTCCGCGAGGCGTGGCTCGCGGCATACGGCGACGAGCCGTTCGTCCACGTGCTCCCCGTCGGGCAGTGGCCCCGCACCGCCGACGTCCTCGGCAGCAACGCCGTCCAGATCCAGGTCGTCGTGGACGAGGCCGCCGCGCGCGTCGTCGTCGTCGCGGCGATCGACAACCTCGCCAAGGGCACGGCGGGCGGCGCGATCCAGTGCGCCAACCTCGCCCTCGGTCTCCCCGAGACCACCGGTCTCCCGATCGCCGGAGTTGCGCCGTGACCACGTTCGAGTCCCCGACCCTGTCGCGCGTCCAGGCCGCACCGGATGTCACTCTCCCGCAAGGCTTCCGGGCCGCCGGGGTCACCGCTGGCCTCAAGCCGAGCGGGCGGCCCGACCTCGCCCTCGTCGTCAACGACGGACCCCACCACGCCGCCGCCGCCGTCTTCACCGGCAACCGGGTCGTCGCCGCTCCCGTGACCTGGTCGCGCCAGGTGCTCACGGACGGGCGGGTCGACGCGGTCGTCCTCAACTCCGGTGGCGCCAACGCCTGCACCGGCGCCCAGGGGTTCCTCGACACCCACCGGAGCGCCGAGCACGTCGCGGCCGTCCTCGGCCTGTCGTCGGGCGACGTCGCCGTCTGCTCGACCGGGCTCATCGGCGAGCTGCTGCCGATGGACGCCCTCCTCGCCGGCGTCGACGCCGCGGCCGCTCGGCTCACGACCCACGGCCACACCGCCGCCGCGACGGCGATCATGACCACCGACACCGTGCCGAAGCAGGCCACCGCCACCGGCGACGGCTGGTCCGTCTCCGGAATGGCCAAGGGTGCCGGGATGCTCGCCCCCGCCCTCGCCACGATGCTCGTCGTGCTGACGACCGACGCCGTCGCCGCCCCGGCCGCGCTGGACACCGCCCTGCGCGAGGCCACCTCCACGAGCTTCGACCGGATCGACTCCGACGGCTGCATGTCGACCAACGACACCGTCCTGCTCCTCGCCTCGGGGGCCAGCGGCATCACCCCCGCCCAGCCCGAGCTCGACGCCGCCGTCGCTGCGGTCTGCGCCGATCTGGCCCGCCAGCTGATCGGCGACGCCGAGGGTGCCCACCACGACATCGCCATCGAGGTCGTCGGGGCGGCAAGTGTCGACGACGCCCTCGAGGTGGCCCGGGCCGTCGCCCGCAACAATCTCTTCAAGTGCGCGATCTTCGGCGCCGACCCCAACTGGGGCCGCGTCCTCGCCGCCGTCGGCACCACGCGCGCCGCTTTCGAGCCCGACCGGCTGGACGTCACCATGCAGGGCGTCCAGGTCTGCCGGGCCGGGGGAGTGGGCGAGGACCGCGCCGGCGTCGACCTCGCCCGCCGCGAGGTCCACGTCGTGGTCGACCTCCACGCCGGCACGGCGGAGGCGACGATCTGGACCAACGACCTCACCCACGACTACGTCCACGAGAACTCCGCCTACACCACCTGAGAAGGACCCTCCCGATGACCACCATCCGCGGCCTCATCGACGCCGCCGCCCTGCGCGTCGCCGCGAGCAAGGCCCAGACCCTCGTCGAGGCGCTGCCCTGGCTCGAGCGCTTCCGGGGCTCGCTCGTCGTCGTCAAGTACGGCGGCAACGCCATGGTCGACGACGACCTCAAGAAGGCCTTCGCCCAGGACGTCGCCTTCCTGAGGTATGCCGGCCTGCGCCCCGTCGTCGTCCACGGCGGCGGCCCGCAGATCGCCGCGATGCTCGGCCGGCTCGGCCTCGAGAGCGAGTTCAAGGACGGTCTGCGGGTCACCACGCCGGAGGTCATGGAGGTCGTCCGGATGGTGCTCACCGGGTCGGTCGGTCGCGAGCTCGTCGGCCTGCTCAACCAGCACGGACCGCTCGCGGTAGGACTGTCCGGCGAGGACGCCGGCCTGCTCGGCGCCCGGATCCGGCGCCACACCGACGCGGCCGGGGAGGTGGTCGACCTCGGTCTCGTCGGTGACGTCGTCAGCGTCGACCCCTCCGCGATCACCGACATCCTCGACGCCGGCCGCATCCCCGTCGTGTCGACCGTCGCGCCCGACCTCGACACCGAGGGCCAGGTGCTCAACGTCAACGCCGACACCGCCGCTGCCGCTATCGCCGTCGCTCTCGGGGCACACAAGCTCGTCGTCCTCACCGACGTCGAGGGCGTGTATGCCGCGTGGCCCGACCGCGACTCCGTCCTCTCCGCGATCACCGTCTCCGACGCCGACGACCTCCTGCGCCGCGTGGACGCCGGCATGGTGCCCAAGCTCGAGGCGTGCATCTCGGCCGTCCGGGGCGGCGTCCCCCAGGCCCACGTCATCGACGGGCGGCAGCCGCACTCGCTGCTGCTCGAGGTCTTCACCGACGAGGGCATCGGCACGATGGTGCTTCCCGACACTCCCACAGATCGGCAGGCGGTAAGCGTATGAGCACCATTCCCGTCCCCCAGACAGCCGGGCGTCCGACGTCCCGGGCGAGCCACACGGAGGAGCTGCTCGCCCGCTACCGCGCCGCCCTGGTGCCCGTCTTCGGCGTCCCCCAGACCGTCCTGTCCCACGGCGACGGCTGCTACGTCGTCGACGTCGACGGCAAGCGATACCTCGACCTGCTCGGCGGCATCGCCGTCAACACCCTCGGCCACGGCCACCCGGCGCTCGTCGAGGCGATCACCAAGCAGGCGTCCCAGGTCATGCACATCTCGAACTTCTTCACGTCGGAGCCCCAGGTGGAGCTGGCCGAGAAGCTCCTCGAGATCTGTCGGGCCCCCCAGGGCTCCGGCGTGTTCTTCGCCAACTCCGGCGCCGAGGCGATCGAGGCGGCGATCAAGCTCACCCGGCGCACCGGACGCAGCCGGATCATCGCGATGGACAACGCGTTCCACGGGCGGACGACCGGCGCGCTCGCGCTGACGTTCAAGGAGGCCTACCGCGCGCCCTTCGAGCCGCTCATGCCGGGAGTGACGCACGTGCCCTACAACGACGGGGCTGCCCTGGAGCGGGCCGTCGCCGAGGCGGGCGGCGACCTCGCGGCGGTGGTCCTCGAGCCGATCCAGGGCGAGGCGGGCGTCGTCTCGGCCGACGCGGCATACCTCCGGCTGGCGCGTGAGCTCACCTCGGCCGCCGGCGCCCTGCTGGTGTTCGACGAGATCCAGTGCGGCATGGGCCGGACCGGCCGGTGGCTCGCGAGCCACGCCGACGAAGTGGTGCCCGACGCCGTCACGCTCGCCAAGGGCTTGGCCGGGGGCGTCCCGGTGGGTGCCCTGGTGACCTACGGCGAGGCCGTCACCGGGATGCTCACGGCCGGCCAGCACGGCACCACCTTCGGCGGCAACCCGCTGGCCTGCGCCGCCGGCCTCGCCGTCATCCACACGATCGAGGGCGATGCCCTGCTGGCCAACGCCACCGAGATGGGTCGGGCGCTCGTCGACGGGGTGACCGGCCTGCGGCACCCGCGGGTTGCGGGTGTGCGCGGTCGCGGGCTCCTCCTCGCGATCACCCTCACCGAGCCCGTCGCCGCGTCGGCGATGGCCCGCGCCCGAGAGGCCGGCTTCCTCGTGAACGCCGTCGCGCCCGACGCCCTGCGCCTCGCGCCGCCGCTCATCATCGGCTCGGCGGAGGTCGCCTCCTTCCTCGCGGCGCTGCCCGGCATCCTCGACGGCGCTGTCTCCGTCGCGGCGAGCGCGTGACCGCCTCCACCCGCACAGCCCGGCAGTCGCGGGTCGTCGACCTCCTCGGCCGCCACGACGTGCGCTCGCAGGGCGACCTCCTCGCGCTGCTCGGCGCCGAGGGTGTCGAGGTCACCCAGGCGACCCTGTCGCGCGACCTCGTCGAGGTCGGTGCCGTGCGCGTGCGTCGCGGCCGCTCGCTGGTGTATGCCGTGCCCGGTCACGACGGCGCCCTGCCCGCCGGGGTCGCGTCGGACGAGTTCCCCGCCCGCCTGCGACGGGCCTGCGAGGAGCTGCTCGTCAGTGCCCGGCCCTGCGCCAACCAGGTCGTGCTGCGCACGCCGCCCGGCGCCGCCAACTACCTCGCGTCGTGCCTCGACCAGTCCCAGGTGGCCGACGTGGTCGGCACGATCGCCGGGGATGACACGATCCTGGTCATCACCCCCAGCAGCGCCTCGGGCAAGGCCGTCGCCCGACGGCTGATGTCGTTCGCCGGCGACTGACCCGCCCGCGCCGCCCACCCACCCCGCGAGGAGCCGCACCCATGTCCGACCCGAGCCACTCGAGCCCCAGTTCCGCGGCGGCAGCTCCCGCGTCGGCCAGCCTGTGGGGAGGGCGCTTCGCCGGTGGCCCGGCCGACGCCCTGGCAGCCCTGTCGAAGAGCACCCACTTCGACTGGCGGCTGGCCCGCTACGACATCGCCGGATCCCGGGCGCACGCCCGGGTGCTGCACCGCGCCGGGCTGCTCGAGGACGACACGCTCGCCGAGATGCTCTCTGCCCTGGACCTGCTCGACGCCGACGTGCGCTCCGGCGTCTTCGTCCCGGCAGCCGACGACGAGGACGTGCACACCGCCCTCGAGCGCGGCCTCATGGACCGCGCCGGCCCCGAGGTGGGCGGCCGACTGCGGGCCGGCCGCTCCCGCAACGACCAGGTCGCCACCCTCTTCCGGATGTTCCTCCGGGATGCGTCCCGCACGATCGCCGGGCTCGTGCTCGACGTCGTCGACGCGATCGTGGGCCAGGCGCAGGAGCACATCGACGTGCCGATGCCCGGGCGCACCCACCTGCAGCACGCCCAACCCGTGCTCCTCGCCCACCACCTCCTCGCGCACGCGTGGCCCCTGCTGCGTGACGTCGACCGGCTGCGCGACTGGGACGCCCGCACCGACGTCTCGCCCTACGGCTCCGGAGCGCTCGCCGGCAGCTCCCTCGGTCTCGACCCCCAGGCGATCGCCACCGACCTCGGCTTCTCCCGCTCGGTGGACAACTCCATCGACGGCACCGCGAGCCGCGACTTCGCGGCCGAGTTCGCCTTCGTCACGGCGATGATCGCCGTCGACGTCTCGCGGCTGGCCGAGGAGGTCATCCTCTGGGCGACGAAGGAGTTCTCCTACGTGACCCTCGATGACGCCTACTCCACGGGCTCGAGCATCATGCCGCAGAAGAAGAACCCCGACGTCGCCGAGCTCGCCCGCGGCAAGGCCGGTCGCCTCGTCGGTGACCTGGCCGGCCTGCTCACCACGCTCAAGGGGCTCCCACTCGCCTACAACCGCGACCTCCAGGAGGACAAGGAGCCGGTCTTCGACGCCGTCGACACCCTCGAGGTCCTCCTGCCGGCCTTCAGCGGGATGGTGGCCACCTTGACGTTCCACACCGATCGGCTGAGCTCCCTTGCGCCAGAGGGGTTTGCGCTCGCCACCGACATCGCCGAGTGGCTCGTGCGGCAGGGTGTCCCGTTCCGGGTGGCCCACGAGGTGGCCGGGGCGTGCGTGCGCTACTGCGAGGTGCGCGACATCGAGCTCTGGGACCTCGAGGACGACGACCTCGCGACCATCAGCCCGCACCTCACCCCCGCCGTCCGCGACGTCCTGACCGTCGAGGGCTCCCTCGCGTCGCGCGATGCCCACGGCGGCACGGCGCCGTCCCGTGTCCGCGAACAGCTCGCCCTCGTCATCGAGCAGGCCTCTGCGGCAAGGGTGTTCACGACCCCGCTGCATCGCTCGGTGTGATGCCGAGACGGCTCGCCCGGTCGTTCTTCGCCCAGGACGTCCTCGTCGTCGCCCCGGCCCTGCTGGGGTGCACGGTCACGCACGCCGGGGTGACGGTCCGGGTCACCGAGACCGAGGCGTATGCCGGCCACGGTCTCGACCCCGGCTCGCACGCCTACCGCGGGCGGACGCCCCGGACGGTCCCGATGTTCGGGCCGGCCGGGTTCACCTACGTCTACTTCACCTACGGCATGCACTGGCTTCTCTGCCTCGTCACGGGTCCTGTCGACCTCGCCCAGGCCGTGCTCCTGCGCGCCGGCGAGGTCGTCGCGGGCGAGGAGGTGGCGGCCGCGCGCCGTCCCGGCGTCGCCCGACGCGACCTCTGCCGGGGCCCGGCCCGGCTCGCGACGACACTGGCCCTCGACGGGTCCCACAGCGGGCTGGACTTCTGTCCTGTGTCGCGCGAAGCAGCGTCGCCTCCCGCGGCCGATCCGGGCGCGGTCGACCTCGTCGTCCGGGCCCGGGCCGCGCCCCTGGACCCCCTCCGGGTCCGGACCGGCCCGCGCGTGGGGGTGTCCGGACCCGGTGGTGACGGCGCGGCATACCCCTGGCGATACTGGCTCGAGGACGAGCCGACGGTGTCGGTCTACCGGCCCGGCGCCGTGCGCGTCCGGCGCCCGTCCGGCTGACCCCACCGGGTCAGGCGGCGTCGATCCGGTCGGACGCAGGACCGGCCAGCGCCCGGTATGCCGCCCCAGCCGCCCGACATACATACCGGACTCGTGCCGGTCGACGGTCCCGAGCGCCGAGCCGGTGCCGACGGCCCGGCGCCCCTCCGGTCGACGGCTCACCCGGTGGGGAGCGCCGTCAGGCGTTGGCCGGCTCCAGCTCCCGACCGCCCTCGCTGCCCTGCGCGCCGTCGTGGCCGGTGGCGTGCCGGGCCTGCTGACGGTGCTCGAGCCCGGCGCCCTCGACGTCGACGTGCGGCAGCAGTCGGTCGAGCCACCGCGGGAGCCACCAGGCCGCGTCGCCCATGAGGTACATGAGCGCCGGGATCAGCGTCATCCGCACGATGAAGGCGTCGAAGAAGACGGCGACCGCGAGGGCGAAGCCCATCGACTGGATCAGGGAGTTCGCCTGGAGGATGAAGGCGGCGAAGACCGAGATCATGATGATGGCCGCCGCCGTCACGACCCGCGCTCCGTGCCGGAACCCGTCGACGACCGACTCGCGCGCGTCCTGGCCGTGGACGTGGGCCTCCCGCATCCGGGTCACGAGGAAGACCTGGTAGTCCATCGCCAGGCCGAACACGATCCCGATGAGCAGCACCGGCATGAAGCTCACCAGCGGTGCCGGCTGGATGAGCCCGAAGAGCCCCTTCTGGAAGACCTCGACGGTCAGGCCGAGGGTCGCGAGAACCGTCAGGAGGAAGCCGAGCGTCGCGGTGAGCGGCACCAGGACAGAACGGAACACGAGGATGAGGAGGATGAAGGCCAGGCCGATGACGACGGCGAGGTAGGGCGGCAGCGCCTCGGACAGTCGTTGCGAGACGTCAGCCTGGATCGCCGTCACACCGGTGACGCCGAGCCGGGTCCCGGTCTGGGACTCGATCCCCGACTGCCCGTCGCGCAGCGCGGTCAGCAGGTTGAGGGTGGCCGTGTCGTCGGCGCCGGTCTTCGGCGTGATCAGGATCTGCGCGCCGGTGTCGGCCTTGTTGACCGCGATGACCTGCGCGTTGGCGACATCCTGCTGCCCGGCCGCCCACCGCGTCACGGCGCCGTATGCCGCGCCGTGGGCCTTGGGGTCGGCGATGCCGCGGGCGTCGACGAGCAGCAGGGGAGCGGCGCGCCCGGGCCCGAAGGCCTCGGACTCGAGGTCGGCCGCGCGCCGCTGCGTGGTGTCGTGGGAGGCGGTGGAGTCGCTCGGCAGGGCCAGGTGGAGGTCCTTCGCGGGGATGGCGAGGGCCCCGAGCCCGACCACCGCGACGACGGCGAACACGACCGGCACCCGGCCGACCAGGCGGGCCCAGCGGACGCCGTTGTTGACCCGGGGGCGCTGCTCGCCGCCGGCGTCGACCGGGTCGGCGCTCGTCGCGACCGTGCTCTCGGGCGCGTCCTCGTGACGCCCGAGGCGACGGTTGCGCACCCGGCCGGCGAAGGCCTTGGAGCCGAGCATGCCGAGGACGGCAGGCAGGAGCGTGAGGGCGATGAGCACCGCCACGAAGACGGTCGCGGCTGCGGCCAGACCCATCGCCGTGAGGAACGGGATCCGGACGACGGACAGCGCACCGAGGGCGATGAGGACGGTGAGCCCGGCGAAGACCACGGCGCTCCCGGCCGTGCCGACGGCACGTCCGACCGCCTCCAGGCGGTCGTCGGTGTCATCGAGCTCGGTGCGGTAGCGGGAGAGGATGAAGAGCGCGTAGTCGATGCCGACGGCGAGCCCGAGCATGGTGGCGATGATCGGCGTCGTCGTGCCGATGTCGGTGAAGGCGGTCGCGCCGGTGACGCCCAGGAAGCCGATGCCCACGCCGATGAGCGCCGTCACCAGGGGGAGCCCGGCGGCGACGAGCGAGCCGAAGGTGAGGATGAGCACGACCGCAGCCACGAGCACGCCGAGACCCTCGCTCTTGCCGTCGACCTTGATCACGTCCTGCAGCCCGGTGCCGGCGGCCTCGACGGTCAGGCCGGCCGCTCGACCGGAGTCCATGACGGCGGTCACCGCCGCCCGCGTGGAGGTGGTGACGTCACTCGGTGAGGTGACGGCGAAGGTCCACGACACCGTCCCGATCCGGCCGTCGGCGCTCAGGGGCAGGAGGGCCTTGGCGTTGGCCTCGGCGACGGCCTGCGGCTGGCCGCCCTTGACCGCGCCCGCGACGGCCGTCTGGTACTGCTTCGCCGATACGGCCACCGGGTTGCCGAACGGGGTCCCGGTCGTGATCTGGGGGACCTTCGCCATCGACGCGAGCATCGTGTCCACGGCTGCGGCATAACGTGGTTCGCTCAGCTGGTGGCCCTGGGGGGCGGCGATGACGAGCGTCCCGGTGGCTGCGTCCAGCTGGTCGCCCGACCCGAGGGCGAGCTGCTGCTGCAGGGTCTGCGCCTGCTCCGAGGGGATGCCCGGGATGCTGAAGGTGTCCTTCATCGGCTTCGAGATGCCGCTCGCCGTGAAGGCGATCGCGATCAGGAGGACGACCCAGCCCGCGACGAAGACGGGCCAGCGGCGGAAGGCGGTGCGACCGAGACGGTAGAGGATGCTGGCCATGGAGTGGCTCCCTGAGCTTTCTGGTGGGATCGGTGCCGCACTCCGTCGTGCCGGCTGGTGGTCTGTTCTGGTGGTCTGTTCGGGTGGTGCGGGCTGGTGGTGCGGGCTGGGGCGATCTACTCGTGCACGAGGGAGCGGGCGGCCGCCACCGTCTCGGCGAAGATCTCGGTGAAGGGGCGACGATCCGAGCCGGCCGCGAACTCCTTGAGCGCGCTCTCGTAGAGACTCACGACGACCGCGACCGCCACCCGGGGGCGGATGTCGTCCGCGGCATACCCCTCGCGCTCGGCGATCTCGCGGCGGAAGCCCGCGACGTAGTCCTCGAAGCGGGCGTTCGCCTTGACCATCAGGCGGGGGTTGCGCTCGAGGACGAGCTGGAGGGCGCGGACCTCCTCGGGCTCGGGGGAGATCGCGCCGATGAGATGCGTGGCGAGGACCCCGAGGTCCAGCAGCAGCCGTCCGGAGGGCCCGCGGGCGCGGAAGGTCTCGAGTGCGCGCTCCTCGACGGGCGGCAGCTCGCCCAGCACGGCGTCGTCCTTGGTGGGGAAGTAGTTGAAGAGCGTGCGGCGCGAGACCCCGACGGCGTCGGCCAGCTGCTCCATGGTGAAGCCGTCCAGACCGTGCTCGGTGGCCAGGCGCTGCGCCACGAGGGTCACGGCGCGAGCGGCGTCGTGCCGTCGTCGGCTGCGGCCGGCGACGACGCTCACGGGAGGGGGGGTCACCACCGGTCGCGACGAGAGGATTGCACTATTACCCATAGAGTGCATTTTGCACTATGAACCCCGGTAGTGCAAATGAGTCCTTCGTCGACGGCTCGTCGGCCTGCCGCAGCGCCGCGGAAACCCGGTGGGGACGAGCGCCGGCGATAGGGCAGGCTGGGTCTCGGGGATCGGGCGTCACGAGGACGCCGGGCCCGGCACCGAGGAGACGACAGCACCCGTGAGCGACATCTTCGACGAGCTCCAGTGGCGGGGACTGGTGGCCCAGACCACCGACGAGTCCGCGCTGCGCCAGGCCCTCGCCGACGGGCCGGTCACCGTCTACTGCGGGTTCGACCCCACGGCCCCGTCGCTGCACTTCGGCAACCTCGTGCAGCTCGTCGTGCTGCGGCACCTCCAGCGGGCGGGCCACCGGGTCATCTGCCTCGTCGGGGGCTCGACCGGGTTGATCGGCGACCCCAGGCCGACCTCGGAGCGCGTCCTCAAGACCAAGGAGCAGACCGCTCACAACGTGGGGCGGATCCGGGACCTCGTCCGGCCCTTCCTGGACTTCGAGGGAGACAACCCGGCGCTGCTGGTGGACAACCTCGACTGGACGGCGCCGATGTCGGCGATCGACTTCCTGCGTGACATCGGCACGCACTTCCGCGTCAACCAGATGATCAGGAAGGACGCTGTCGCCACCCGCCTGGCGAGTGAGCAGGGGATCTCTTACACCGAGTTCAGCTACCAGCTCCTGCAAGGCCTGGACTACCTCGAGCTGTTCCGGGTGCACGGGTGCACCCTCCAGACGGGGGGCAGCGACCAGTGGGGCAACATCACCGCGGGGGTCGACCTCATCCACCGGGCCGAGGGGGCGAGTGTGCACGCGCTGTCCACGCCGCTGCTGGAGGACTCGTCGGGGACGAAGTTCGGCAAGTCCGAGGGCAACGCGGTCTGGCTGTCCGCCGACATGACCAGCCCCTACGCCTTCTACCAGTACTTCCTCAACATCGAGGACTCCTCGGTGGTGCGGCTGCTCAAGGTCTTCACCGACCGGAGCCGGGACGACATCGACGCGCTGGGCCGGCTGTCGGAGGAGAAGCCCTTCCTGCGCGACGCCCAGAAGGCTCTCGCCACCGACATCACCACGCTCGTCCACGGGACGACGCTGGCCGCCGCGGTCCAGACGGCCTCCGATGCATTGTTCGGCAAGGGGGACGTCTCCGTGCTCGACCCCGCCACGCTCCTCGACGCCACGGGTGAGCTGCCCGGCGCACAGGTCGTGGTGGGCACGAGCGTCGTCGATGCGCTGGTCGCCGTCGGCCTCGTCGACTCGCGGAACGCGGCACGGCGGGCCATCACGGAGGGGGGTGCCTCGGTGAACAACGTCAGGGTGACCGACCCCGAGCAGCTCCTCGCGCTCACCGACTTCCTCCACGGCCGGGTTGCCCTGCTGCGTCGGGGGCGCAAGAACCTGGCTGCTGCGCGACTCGGGTGACGTCCGGGACCTCCGACAGGGACCAAACAGCTGCCCCACAGTGGAATTGGCGTCCCTGTCTCCAGCTTGACCAGCCTGGGGTCGGCACCGATTTGTGTTTTCCGGAGTGCTCCGTCTACTGTTCAGGACGTCAGCCCGAGAGGGAGGAACGGACACCACGGGGTGGGCACGCAAGAGCCCCCCGAAGTAGGCCGGTCCCGCGGACTGATGGAACTGCGGTGGTGCGATCCTCGGAGAACGACGGGATCCGGCGCTGGCGAGCAGCCCGGAAGGGTGGCTCGAGAGCAGCTGAGAAGCCTGCTACAGTGAGATTCCCACCGAAAGCCAAGTGCGATCGGATCCGGCCGCTCCAAGAGCGGGTCACGGATTTGACGCCCAAGAGGTAGGCGGGTAACTTTGAATGGCTGCCCCATCGCAGAGCCCACTGGGCCGAGCGAAGGTGCGCGTCCGAACCTTGAGAACTCAACAGCGTGCCAAAAATCGATGCCAATTACCTCGTCTCGAGGTCGGCGCGATCTCGACCATCAGGTCGGGGGAACGTCGGTCACGAGCGAAATCCTTTGGTTGACAATGAAACAACTCAAAAGCCAGTCGCAAGGCTGGTGGCTAGTTGTTCTTGCTCAGTCAGCGATACAACCCTTCATCGGGTCTAGTTTTCCAGGGGGTCTTCGGACCGCTTGGTGCTAAACATCAACGGAGAGTTTGATCCTGGCTCAGGACGAACGCTGGCGGCGTGCTTAACACATGCAAGTCGAACGGTGACCCTCGGAGCTTGCTTCGGGGTGATCAGTGGCGAACGGGTGAGTAACACGTGAGTAACCTGCCCCAGACTCTGGGATAACACCGGGAAACCGGTGCTAATACCGGATACGACACGAAGAGGCATCTCTATCGTGTGGAAAGAACTTCGGTCTGGGATGGACTCGCGGCCTATCAGCTTGTTGGTGAGGTAATGGCTCACCAAGGCGACGACGGGTAGCCGGCCTGAGAGGGCGATCGGCCACACTGGGACTGAGACACGGCCCAGACTCCTACGGGAGGCAGCAGTGGGGAAT
>NZ_JANXRJ010000241.1 GCF_025353065.1 Lapillicoccus sp. | reverse complement strand
CTCGAGGTCACGGCCGGCATGGCGCAATTGGCAGCGCACCTGTCTTGTAAACAGGGGGTTCCGGGTTCGAGTCCCGGTGCCGGCTCCGAAATCCGTTGTTGCACAATGAGATTCGCGTAGTTGAAGGGTCCAATCACCCCCACTTCGAGAAGCTGGTTGTCCTTGTTCTGATCGGGCCCTGACCTGCAACGATGTCGCGTCAGACCGGTGCCACCGTCGCGGCGCCGGTCTCGGGCAAGGGTGGTGTGCGCTCGGGGATCGCACGTGGATGGCACGGTCTTCGTCTCTGCGCCGGCTTCGGTCTGTGTGCGGCGCCGGTACTCGACCGCGGTCGAGTACCGGCTGACAGCGTCGATGCGTGGTCCTGTCGTTGCCGGTGGCTCCGATCGAGCCGGAAGCGTCGAACGCGGCATCAGCGCCGTCTCGTCGGTGCGGTAGGCGATCACCACGGCGATGCCGACGGAGGTCGGATGGATGGTCCGCGCGCCCAGCGCCTCGATGGAGCGGCCAAGGTGCTCGGAGGGCTCGACGACCTCGACCTCGGTCAGGCCGGGAGCGTCCTGCCTTCCACCGGGGATCGACGTGGGTTCGAGGATGTGATTTTTGGGGGTTCCTGGCTGTCACTCTGGTTCGTCGTGACAGACTGGAACGATGACGACGACTGCCCGGCGTGGTGACCTCAAGCCCTACGAGGACTCAGTACGGCTCGCTGTGCCCGCGCTCGTCGACCAGCTGCGCGAGCTCTTGGGGGCGCGGTTGGTGGCTTACCTGGGGTCGGTCAAGGAGACACGCGCGGTGCGTGAGTGGGCCGAAGGGTCGCGTCAGCCCTCGGACCAGGTCGTGCAGCGGCTCCGTGTGGCCTACCGGGCGGCGGCGACCATCGGGGTAAGCGACAGTCCGAGCGTGGCGCAGGCGTGGTTCCAGGGGGCCAACCCCCAGCTCGACGAGGTGGCGCCAGCGTGTCTCCTCCTCGAGGGGGAACCTCGTACGGCGCACCCCGCGGTCATCGTAGCGGCTCAGGCCTTCGCGGCCACCGCGGGCTAACCGCTCGCGGAGCCACCGGACCTCGTGGCCTCAACGGGTCCGCACGGGACCCTCGACGCTGCGAGCCGTGAGCGCGCCATATTGCTCTGCACCCTGTAACGCCGAGCCGGCCGATGGCGTATCCGCTCAGTCGGGCCGGGCTACATCGAAGGCCTTGAACACCTCGCCGTCCTGCAGGGCGTCGATGTCCAAGACTGAGGACTCAGGACGGCCCCCTCGGGATTGCGGTGTAACGATTGGCCTGGTCGACAACCTCGGGCGGTGCCGGTCGGTCGGTGCAACCTGGCATATTCGGCCATGAGCCGGGCGGCTGTCTGGGGGTACGAAGGGTTGGCGCGGCGAGGGCTGGGAGTGCGTCGGTCTGTTTCGTCCGCGATGAGTTCAGGGCCGGCGCTGGAGGGCGGGAGCTCCGCGACGAGGTCGAGGTCGTCGACGGTGACGTCGTCGCCTGTGGCGCCGCGGATCCGGGCCAGGGACTGCTGTCGTCGTTCGACGAACCACAAGTTCACGTGCAGGGCCATGTCGTGGGCGACCGCCGGGGTGACGCCGTGATCTGCGCCAACGCCGTGGGTCGTGTTGCTGGGTCGAACAGGAGGCGGACGATGTCGAGGAGGTCGGTGCCTTGCTTGTCGTTCGACCTGTTCATGACCGCCTGGAGCTTCATCGCGATCAGAGGTCCGGGTTCCGCGACGAGCGTGGTCACGGTGACGCTCGAGTGATCGGTGAGGAGTACCTCGATCGTGAGCTCGGTCGCGGTGTCGTGGGCCCAGGCGTGGGCGGAGGCGTGCAGTCGGTCGCCGGGGTCGTCGCGGGGTCGGTCCAGCTCGACCTGGCGGACCTCGAGCACGTCGATCTTCACGGGCCCGAAGCGGGTGGGGAGCAGCACCGCGGTGGGGTCGACCGGCTCAGCGCCGGTTGCGGCTCGGAGGAGCTCGAGCTGGGGGAGGTGTCCTCGTAGGCGGTCGACGACGTCGAGGTCCACGGTGGCGCGTTAGGGGTTCGACAGGCGGGCGAGAACCGCGAGCCCGCCGACGACGACCGGTGGTCGACCGATCAGGGCGTGTGCTTCGTCGATCCCCTGGACGATGGCGGCCATCGCGTCACCAACGAAGGTGACCCGGTCACCAGACACGGGTCCACGCCTCGGGTGGGGTCCAGCTTTCGAGGATCTCGCGGCCTCGGCCCGCGTCCTGGGCGAGGTCGAGCGCGACGAACACCGGGTGCGCGAGGGGCCAGTTGGCCGGGTTCGCCGCGGTGTCGGCGCGCTGGCGGACGATAGCGAGGACGGGGGCCACGCGGATGCTGGCCTGGGCCCGCGATGGGTCGGCCGCTGCGCCGAGGAGGGTTACTGCCCGGCGGGCGATGACGTCGCTGGGGACGAAGAAGTCCAGTCTCTGCCCGGCCCGGACGGCGAGAGGGGCCCCGTACGCGGCAGCCGCAGCTGAGTCGGTCAGCGCCCATCCTGGCTCGTGCTCGACGTCGTCGAGCCCGAGGCGCAAGGCCTGGGTCAGGGTGATGTCACCGGCTGATGGCGCGTGGGTGAGGTAGGTGCGTCGGGTGGGCCAGCGGTCGGCCACCTGCCAGAACAGACCGGTGCCCACGAGGGTGTTCCTCTCGTCCACCAGGTCGTCCCGCCGCAACGCCGACAGGACCTCGGACACGGTGCTGGGGGAGCGGCCCAGGCTGCGGGCCATCTCCCGTACGACGGCGGGTCGTGACGGGGACATCAGCACGGACACCGCCCACCTCGAGACCGGCCTTCCCGGCCAGCGCACCGGACCGTGGGGGTCGCTGGTGGGCGGGCTGGACATCGGCGTCGATCACGAGACCCACGGCACGCAAGGCCAGATGACCTCGCAGGTCCAGGTAGCCGGCGCCCCGCGAGGTGAGAACATCGCGCGCGTCACCCGTCACCCGGTCGGCCACCACGAAGACGACCCCATCGGATGGCTGCGCGTCGGCCAGCAGTCGGTCGGCGGCGTCCACCAGAGCGCGCCGCTGCAGCTGAACGCCTATGCGGACGTCTTGGTCGGTCAGGACGAGGTCTGTGCCCGCCGGGTTGGTGACATGGAACCGGACCGCCAAGCCCAGCTCCGCGAAGGCCTCGGTGATCAGGGGTTCGATTGTCACCTCAACATCCCTCCTCTATGTTCGCTGTCCGGTCAATACCGAACAGCGAACCCCTCACGAGACCGGGAAGGCTACCGAGGCCCCCGGCCACGGGTGCTCAGGGATGGCCTCAGGGATCGCACGTGGATCGCACGACGACACGACGGCGGGGTCCGTCGGGACGTCGTTGCAGGTCAGGGCCCCGCCGCGAGCTCGTGCTCGACGTCTGGTCAACAGGGGGTTCCGGGTTCGAGTCCCGGTGCCGGCTCCGAATTGCGCTGTTGCACACGGAGATTCGCATAGTTAGAGGGTCCGATTGCCCCTGTTTGAGAAACTGGTTGTCCAAGTTCCGATCGGGCCCTGACCTGCGACGATGTCCCTGCAGGCCGCCGTCACCGTTCGCAGCATCGGCCTCAGGCAAGGGGGGTGGTGGCACCGGGATCGCATGTGGATGGCAAGGGCGGAGCCGCGGGGTCCGGGCTGGTCGGCTGGCCCCGACTCCTTTGGCACGGAGTGCGCCGCTCCCGCGGGGTGGCGCGCAGGTGCCCCCCAACCAACCTTGAGTGAGTGATGGCCGGGGGACCGCGACCGGGCCCATGTCAGCCCGGGGCGGTAGCCGGGTCGGCTCGGACGCTGCCGGCCGGACGCGTCTGGCGCCACCATGTCGGCTCAAAGGTCCTCGGTGCGGTGCTCCTCGATGGCGCGACGGTCCGGGTCCGAGTCGACGGGGTCCTGCTCGATGCGGGTGCGGCGTACCACCCAGTTGTCGTGCAGCTTGGGGTTCGCCCGCTGCCCGGCGGTGGTCACGGTTGGACGGTGACGACGATCTTGCTCGCGGACACGCCCTGGCGCAGGACACCGTGTCCCCGCAGCCCGTCAGGCAAGCAGGTGACGATTTCAACGACGTCGAGGAGGCCGGCATGGGCAACATCCTCGCCGCCTGCCGCGGCGCCGGGTCCGCCTGCGCGCACCTCCTGCCCGAGGCGGTTCCCCAAAGTCTGAGCGACCAGACCATTCTCTCGAGCGACGTCCGCGACGGTGCGAAACTTGTTGGTGACTTCCCGGACCGCTGCTCTCTTAAATTCCGGAGAGAAAGTCCGATGCGTTCGTGCCACGTCTTCTTCCGATCTGTTCACCTCATTCTACTGGCGCCCACTGTCTGGAAGGAATCAGGCACCTCAGAGCCCGCCTAGGGGTTTGTGGGAAAGTAGGCGAGGCGTTGGATTGTCTTGTCGCTGCCCACTTTTGTGGCATCACCGCCGATGTATACCCCGGACCCGGTGCTCAGGGACGACGCCCATCCGGCGCCGCGACCGGTGGCGGTGCTCGCGTTGAACGCAGTGACTGCTTGTCCGTACCCAGCGTCACCGGTGTTGACGTCTATGGCCCCGATGCCGTAGTGGAATTCCTGCGTTGCAGGGACCTTGACGCCGCCAATGTAGACCGCGTGGTTCAGTGACTTGTTGTGGCCACCGGTGTAGGCGACTGTGCCGACATCGACGACGGTAAACAGGGAGTCAAACCCGGTAACATTGACGACGTCGGGTGCGGTCTGGGTCACTTGGCTGCTGTCGAAGCGGGAGAACGCGTCGCACAGTGCCCCCTGGTTGGGTTGACCTGCCTGTTGCGGGCCGAAGGCGTCGAATCCACCACCGCCGCTGGCGGCGATGTCGAAGTGGACGTTGTCGGGTGACCAGTCCACTCCCCGCGCCCAGGTATCGCTCGCCTTACACGCGGCGGGACCGCTGGCATGCAGGTTGGTCGGGTCGTTCCAGGGGTCGACCGTCGCGGTGCCATCGGGCTGGATGTTGAGCACCACCACCTCCTCGTGGTCCGCGCCGCCGACCGTCAGGAAGTTCCCGATCACCACGGCCTTGGTGCCGGCGTTGTTGACTGCCACCTGCGCCACCTTTGTTCCCACCGTGGTGGTCACCTGGCCAGCTAGCGAGAGCTGCTGACCGGTGAGGCCACCGACAGGTGTGACGAACGCCAACCCCACCTGCCGGGTCCCGCCAACATGGGTGAACGGGCCACCCAGCCAAAGGCTGCCATTGACGAAGTCCACGTCATTGACCACGCTACTACCGCCCCCGCGACCGACATTGGCGTTGAAGGCAGGATCGACGGTGCCGTCTAGGCTCAGCGCCGCCACGCCCATGCTGGGGCTGACCGGACCGCCTTGGAACGGCGCGACATTCTGGAACGAGCCGGCCACGTAGAGGTCGGTTCCACTGCTGGCGAGGCCCGTCACGGCGGAGTCCTTGTATTCCAAGCCCGTTCCGGACTCTGCGCTCTTGTACAGCTGCGGCTTGAAGGTGGTATCGACCGCAAATGTCGTGGCGTCGAAACGAAACAGGTTGTGATAACCCGAAATCAAAACATTACCGCCCGTCGACCGGTCGATCACGCTGTCGATGATGCCGCCAGCGTAGATCCACGTACCCACTTGCTTGAGAACCAAGACACGGCGACACAAGTTCGGGTCGGCCCCGGCAAGAGAACCCACCTTCCCATAGCACGAGCCACCCGGGACCACCGGCGCCACGTCGCTCGAAACCGTACTCACCACGGAGGAGATGGGCTGGCCAGCGAACGCCGAAGGAGCAACCAGACCAGCCAGCGCGGCCATAACACTACCGATCGGCATCAATCTGCGTTTGACGTTCATCCTCGTCCCCATCTCTCAAGCAACCCGTGTACCGGCTCCGGACGGCCGACCAGCGCGTGCTGGCCGCTGAGGCGTCACACAACATCATGTGTCCGGTGTGTCACGGTTCATGGCCCGCTAACAGTCGCACTCCACGCACAGTATATGGGCGACCAACAGTTTTCAGAAGAGGTCGGCCGCCTTGCGCGAATGGCTTACCGGTAGTGAACATCTACCGGGACTCCTGACATTGGCCGACTGGCGCGCCTGATCGAATCCCTGTTCGGCGCGGTATCAGGGCGGGGGTTGACGGTGCACCACCAGCCCGAGATCTGATCGGTCTCAGCTCCCAAACCACCAGTCAAGGGTGCCCAGTCTCGTTGGCGGTAGCGCCCCTGGTGCGACGGTCGCTGTCCGAAGTCACGCCCGCGGCAGCGCCCGGATCGGCACCCGCCAGGCTCACCGCCTGAACAGTGACACCGGACACTTCCGGGTCGGCAACCTCGTCTGCATGACGCCCGAAGAACGTGACACCATCGTCGCCGAGACGCCGTGAGACGACTGGACATGGCCAAGAAGTTCGACGTGGTGACCGGCAATCCTCCCTTCCAGGAGGACTATCTGGGCGGCGCCACCGACAACATGCCCATCTACGACAAGTTCATCGACGCCGCATACGAGGTGGGCACCGGGGGCCGATGAGGCCAACGTCGTGATCCGGCACAAGATGCTCACCACCAGCTGGCACTTGGCAGTCACGAGCACCCTCGACGACGACCCCGGCGCCGACTACGTCAGCAGCCTCCACCCCGAACGCATGCATCGTTGCTGGTCAGAGGCTCGCGTTGGTAGATCGGTCCGAGTCTGGAAAACTGGGGTTTCCGGGTTCGAGTCCCGGTGCCGGCTCCACCTCTGACCAGCGCCCTAGGGGCTCTGACCTGCGGGGAAACCTTACTTCTTGGGTCTCAAGCAGCGCCTCAGATGGACAGGAGGTACCACCGGCGTACCGGGGGCGGCTAGGAGTTGAGCGATCGTGAAGTGGGCAACGCGAGGCGGGACCTTGAACGGGCGTGAGTTGCAATGAACCTCAGCAGGTTTTCTTGGTTTGGCACACCCATGAGTTGAACGACGGGCAGTCTGACGAGAAGCTCTTGGGTGTGTACTCGACCGAAGAACGAGCCAAGAGCCGGATAGGGCTTGCAGTAAATCTGCCTGGGTTCAGCGAAGCGCCCGATGGCTTCGAAGTGGCTCACTATGTGGTTGATCGTGACCAGTGGCCTGAAGGTTTCGTGAGCTCATGACGTCGGCTCTCACTGTTTGCCTCCTCCCTCTGTACGTCCTCTGTACGGGGCGTGTTTGCAGGGCCTCGGCAAGGTCGTGTTCTAGCAGGTCAGTAGGCATGTGACGGCTTCGTCGGGGTGCGCGGCGTGATGTCGTAGTGCGGCAGCGATGTTGGTCCAGCCGGCTTGTCGAAACAAGCTGATTGCGGTGTTGCGCAGGGTGGCCATCACTTGGGGGGCGTTGCCGGTCCGGACCTGGGAGCGGTCCTCGTCGAAGCTGACATCACGCACCCAATGCAGGCGGTTCTCGATGCCCCAGTGGCCCTGGACCCACGCAGCGAGGGTGGCCGGCGGTGCGCTCTGGTGGTCGGCGGAGGTGATTAGGTAGACGACCTCCACGCTCTTCCTCCCGCCGCGAGTGACGGTGCGGCGGACCTGCGCGATCTGGGCTGCGCCGGCGAAGTGGACCCACGTTGGTGCGGTGACGACCTTGATCGTGCGGGTCACCCGGCGGCCGTGCCCGCGGGTGGTGACCCGGTGGCTGGGGACGTTGTCCCAGGGCAGGTCCTTGCACGCCCGGTGCAGCGTGGGCTGGTTCTTCTTGACGGTGAACAGGTAATCCCCGCCGCCGTCGGTGATGGCCTGCGCGGTCTCGCCCTGGGTGTGCATCGCGTCCACGGTCACGACCACACCGGTCAGGTCGAAACAGGCGAGCAGGTCTCGTACCGCAGGGATCTCGTTACTCTTGGCCGCGACGGCAACCTGCCCCACGACGGTCCCGGTGGCGTGGTCGAACGCGGCGACCAGGTGCGGGGCGACCGCGTTCGCGGTACGCGCACCGCGCACGGTTTTGCCGTCGAGCGCGATCACCCGCCGGCCGGCGACGACGTGGGTGCGGGTCCACACGAACGCCCCGATCACCCGGTCCAACAGATCAGCATCGACCCGCGCGAACGCGCGCCGGATCGTCGACTCCGTCGGTCGACGCGCCCCCCCACCCTCCCCGACACCCAGCCGGATCAGCGCCGTCTCGGACTGACCGGCGACCCATTCCCCGATCGCGGCGAACGACTGTGCACCGGTCAGGACGGCCGCCAACCCCACCGCCAGGATCACCGGTAGCTGGTGGCGGACCCCGCGACGGTCCCGCGGATCAGGCACCGACCAGAGCAGCGCCAACAGCTCCGGTCGGCCCGGCGCTTGCGCGGGGGCAGGGGTGGTGGACGAAGATGACATCGGCGGGTGTGGTCCTCGGCGTGGTGGTGAGCGTCAGAACTTCCATCCAAGCCCCAAGGGCCACACCCGTCACTCACGCCACACCGCGTGACACACATGAAAAGACGCAGGTCAGCGCCCTACCGCCCGACTTTGCCGAGGCCCTG
>NZ_JANXRJ010000234.1 GCF_025353065.1 Lapillicoccus sp. | reverse complement strand
CCACGACCTCAGCGCTGGACCACGACCTCGACGGGCGCGGTGTCGGCCGTCCCGTCAGCGGATGCACTCGCGGACGAGTGCGAGGAAGTCGTCCGGCCGCTCGAGCGACGGCAGATGCGCGGTGTCCGGCCAGTCGACGCGCCGAGCCCCCGGTATGCCGCCGATGAGCGCGCGGGCAGCGATCTGGATCGCGTCGAGGTCGTAGCCGCCCACGAGGACCGTTGTGGGGCAGCGGATCTCATCAAGCCGGACGAGAGCGGGCGGGTCGAGCTCGACCTCCTCGACGTCGTGCCAGCCGGCGGTGACCTCGAAGGCGAGCCGCTGCATCCGGGCAACCTGGGCGCACACGTCGGCGTCCAGTGCGCGACCACCCGGGTCTCGGTGCGGGCTGTCCACCCACCAGCGCAGGTTGGCCTCGACCGCCGCCTCGAGGTCGTCCGCAGCCAGAGCCGCGCGCTCTGCCGCGACGAAGTCCTCGAGGTCAGGAGTGAGCTCGGCGATGAGCGACCCGCCGGGCGAGCACAGCAGGAGCGACGCCACCAGGTCGGGCCGGGTCAGGGTGAGCTCGACCGCGACGCCCGCACCGAAGGAGGCGCCGACGAGGTGGCAGCGGGCGACCCCGAGAGCGGCCAGGGTGTCGAGCGTGTCGCCGACGGGGGAGAGCGCACCAACCGGACGGGTGGTCGACCCGCCGAAGCCCCTGAGGTCGAGACGGACGACGTCCTGTTCACCGATCAGGCTCTGCCACAACGGCTCCCACATCCGACGGTCCGCAATCCCCGCGTGCAGCAGGACGACCGGAGGACCACCGGCCGGACCTTCCCTTTCGTAGGCGATCCCGGATGTCGTGCGCTGCGTCGTGGACACCTCTCCCCATCCGAGTGCCGTTGCTGGCGGAGCCCAGCAGACCACCCGAGGAGTCAGGACCGCAACCGGTTTTTCTGCCTCCGCACCGGTCCGCCGCACGGCGTGCGCCGAGCAGCCGGAGTAGTTTGACACCCATGTCGGTGACCCCCACCCGCCCCTTCGGATCGCTCCTCACGGCGATGGTCACGCCGATGACGGCGGACGGGTCGGTCGACCTCGAGGCCGCGGGCACGCTGGCCACCCACCTCGTCGACCACGGCCATGACGGGCTGGTCCTCAACGGCACGACGGGGGAGGCCCCGACGACCCACGCACAGGAGAAGTCCGATCTCGTGCGGGCCGTCGTCGAGGCTGTGGGGGAGCGGGCCATCGTCCTGGCCGGCGCTGGGTCCAACGACACGCAGCATGCGGTCCGGATGGCGGAGCAGGCCGCCGAGGCCGGCGCGCACGGTCTTCTCGTCGTCACTCCCTACTACTCGCGCCCCTCGCAGGAGGGCATCTACCGGCATACCGTGGCGGTCGCTGATGCGACGGGCCTGCCCGTGATGCTCTACGACGTGCCCGGCCGGACCGTGGTGCGCTATGCGCCGGACACGTTGCAGCGACTCGCGGAACACCCCCGCGTGGTCGCGGTCAAGGACGCGACCGGCGACGTCCAGGCCGCCCTCCGTGCCATCGACGCAACCGGGCTGGCCTGGTACAGCGGCGACGACGGCACACTGCTGCCGTTCCTCGCCGTGGGAGCAATCGGGTTGGTGAGCATGGCTGGTCACCTCGTCGGCGACGGGCTGGCCCAGGTCATCCGCGAGTTCGAGGCGGGCGACCCGGCCGCCGCCCGAGCGACCTTCCTCTCGGTGCTGCCCGCGATCGACGTCGTCTGCGGCTCGGGCAACGGAGCCCTGCGCTCCAAGCTGGCGCTGGCCCTGCTCGGCCTGATCCCCACCGCCACGATGCGACTCCCGCACGCACCGGCGGACGACGACGAGGTGCAGGAGGTCCGGGCCGCACTCGTGGCCATGGGTCTCCTGCCCCACGCGGGCCACTGACTCGCGACAGGAGGACCACGATGTATGCCGTCCCGCTGGGGGAGGGTGCCGAGCTCCGCCCCCTGGAGCCCTGGCAGGCGGCCGACTTCCTGGCCCACATGGATCGTGGCCGGGAGTTCATCGGACGCTTCATCGGGTTGCCGGATGCCGTCACCGACCTGCACTCGAGCCGCGCCTACCTCGAGCGCTATGCCGAGAAGGCGGCGAGCGACACCGGCCGCATCCACGGCATCTGGCTCGAGGGGCAGCTGGTCGGGGGAGTGATGTTCCGGACGATGGACGTCGGCCGCGGGAGCGCCGAAGCGGGCTGCTGGCTCGAGCCCGCAGCGGTGGGACGGGGTTTGGTGACGGCGGCGGCGCGCGTCATCATCGACTGGGCGATCACCGAGCGCGGGATCCACCGCGTCGAGTGGGTGGCGTCGGCGGGCAACCTGTCCAGCATCGCGGTCGCAAGGCGGTTGGGGATGACGCGGGACGGTGTGCTGCGGGAGAGCTACCCCTACCGCGGGACGCGACACGACCTCGAGGTCTGGTCCGTGCTGGCGCCGGAATGGGACAGGCCCGAGCGAACCGCGACGGAGTGATTTCGGTGGCAGGTCCTAGCGTGGTAGCGCCCGAGCACGTCATCCCTGTGAAGGAGAGCGATATGACGACACTGCCCCATCGACCCCACACCGCCCTCATCGTGATCGACGTCCAGCAGGGCGTGATGGATCAGGCCTTCCAGCGAGACGCCGTCGTCGCCCGCATCAGCACCCTCGTCGATCGGGCGCGGGCCGAAGACGTCCCGGTCGTCTGGGTCCAGCACTCCAACGAGCAGCTGACGCAGGGGAGCGAGGCCTGGACCTACGTGCCCGAGCTCACCCGGCAGGAGCCGGAGCCCCTGATCCACAAGGTCTCCGGCGATGCCTTCGAGGGCACCGACCTCGAGCCGCTGCTGGCCGCCGCCGGGATCGGCCACCTCGTCGTGACCGGCGCCGAGACCGATGCCTGCATCCGGTCGACGATCCACGGTGCGTTCACCCGTGGCTACGACGTGACCCTGGTCGGGGACGCGCACACGACGAACGACCAGAGCGAGTGGGGCGCCCCACCGCCTGAGCAGGTCATCGCGCACACGAACCTCTACTGGCGGGAGCAGACCGCGCCCGGTCGGGCGGCCTACGTCACGGACACGGAGGACGTCTCTCTCACAGCATTGTCCCCGACGTCTCACCAGTGAAGAGAGCTCGCCCTGAGACGTCTAGGTTGAAGGGCCGGTTTCGAAGACTGCGCGCAGTTGCTCCGCGCCGTCTTCGTCGCTGAGCACCAGGACCTCGACGCCGGTGTGGAGGGTGGTGGTGCCGCGGATCTGGATGAGTACTCCGTCCCTGACGAGGAAATTCATCCACCATTGTTCGGGTAGTTCGTCGAGGTCGGCGATGGCGCGGCCGTCGGCTGGAGCGCCGGCCCGGATGGTGTAGCGGTGCACACCTTCAGGCTCGTCGGCCAGACGGACGCCGATCGCCCAGGGTTCGGGTTCGACCGGCCGCATCGGCAGCCTCAGTAGGTGGGCGACGGTGGGGGTGAGGCTGCCCTGGACCAGGACGGAGAAGATGACGACCACGGCAACGATTCCGTAGAGTCGCCGGGCTTCGGGGACGCCGGCGGCGAGCATGAGCTCGCCGAGCAGCAGCGGGACGGCGCCCTTGAGTCCAGCGAACAGGATGAAGGCGTTCTCGTTGCGACCAAGTCGGGCCGGGATCAGGCAGGCGCCGACGAACAGGGGCCGGATGACACAGGCGACGACGATACCGAGGACCAGGCCGGGTAGCCACACGTTCTCATGGGTCAGTTCGTCGAGGTCCACCGTCAGGCCGAGTAGGACGAAGGCGACGATCTCGGCGATCGCGGCCAGCGCGGAGTGAAATCGTTCGATCTCGCGCTTGTACGGGGCCCGCTCGTCGCCCAGGACGATGCCGGCGACGAAGACTGCCAGGAACCCGCTGCCGTGGGCGAGGGTCGCAGCGCCGTACAGCAGCGCGGCACAGGCCAGGGTGCGGATGGGGTAAAGACCTTCACCGGGAAGGCTGACCCGGCGCGTGAACCACAACAGCGTCCGCCCGCCGACCAGGCCCACGACTGCGCCGACAACCATCTGCAGCAGGAATTGGGTCGCGACGTGGCCGAAAGCGCCGGCGTTGAGGTGGCCGGCAACGATGAGGCTGGACATCAGCGCGATACCGACCGGGTCGTTGGCGCCGGATTCGCCTTCCAGGATGGTGCCGCTGCGGCCGGCGATCTCGCGTTGCCCGAGCACGGAGAACACCACCGCGGGGTCGGTCGGCGCGATCGCGGTCGCGACCAGCAGCGCGAGGTACCACTCGATCCCGAACGCCGCGTGGGCTCGGCGCGTCCCTGGTGAGTGCTGATCGCCGACTGCTCTCCGCAGGCCTGGCCGAGACCCCGACCGCCATGACCCTCCGGCTGCACCTGACGACGTAGCGGCTGGGACGAGAATCACCCGTATGAAGACCTCCGTCCTCCTCGACCATGACGGTGTCCTGGTGGACACCGAGCTCTGGTACTTCACGGCAGGACAACGCGCCCTGGCGGACATCGGCCTGACTCTGGACAAGCACCAGTACCTCCGGGACATGAGCCAGGGAAGGGGCACGTGGGCCGGAGCCAGGGCGGCCGGCGTCGATGAGCAGACCATCAGCAGGCTGCGGGGGATCCGTGACGAGCTGTACCAGGAGTATCTGAGGACGGAAGACATCGAGATCGAGGGCGTCGTCGACACCCTCGCCGACTTGTCGACCCTCGTCCGGATGGCCATCGTCACCACGGCGAAGCGGGCGGACTTCGAGCTCATCCACGAGAAGCGCCAGATCACCCGGTTCGTGGAGTTCGTCCTCTGCCGCGAGGACTACCAGCACTCCAAACCGCACCCGGAGCCGTACCTCACCGGCCTGCACCGACTCGGAGCCACTCCGGGCGAGACGCTGGTGGTCGAAGACTCGTCACGCGGCCTGAGGTCGGCCGTGGCGGCCGGTATCGACTGCGTCATCGTCCACAACGACTTCACCGCAACGCAGGACTTCTCCCGAGCCAGCCACCGGATCGGGACGCTGCTGGAGGTGAAGGACATCGTCATCGGGTCGGCCTGACGTCTAGTGGACACCCTGCGTATCAAGTCTGACCGTATTCAAGGCATCCCGCGGGGGCTGCTTCGCGTAGGCTGGCGGTTCAACCTCACCGGATCGCGCCACGTCACGGCGCAGCAGATGACTCGATATGAATCTCGCGGGATGCCATTGCGGCCCCGGCCGTCTAGAACCATCAACCGCCAGTGGACGAAGTCGCACCTGAGCTCCTGGGAGCACCTCGTCAGGCGCGCTCAGGCTGGCGTCGCGTCGCATCTCTCTGGATGTCCGCAGTGCGATGGCGACGATGGGCTCGAAGCTCGTGATCGGCTTGAAGCGCTAATCGTGCGCGGTGGTCGCAGGGGGAGAACGCTAGCGAGCGTAGTCGCCGTGCTCAACGACCGGTTCAAACGAGCAACAGTGCCGAATCCGCAAGCCGCCGGCGGCGGCCAATGGTGGCGCGGTCGGCATCTTGACTGAGCCGATGGACGCCACATCGCAGCGACTGGTGGACCGCTGGCCGGTTCTGGGAGGACAGCTTCGTGACGCACTCGTTGCCGAAGGCGAGGAGTCTCTGGCGGCACAAATGGAGACGCTTCGCGTTGTGGCGCGCTGTGGCTGCGGTGACGACTTCTGCCAGAGCTTTTACACAGCGCCAAAGCCGGACGGGGCGTACGGGCCGGGGCACCGGAATGTGCTGCTCGATCCGCCGTGGTCAGGGATGTTGATCCTCGACGTGGTCGATGGCTTGATTGCCTACGTCGAGGTGCTCGACCGCGACCCGCTGGATTAGACCGTGAGCCCGCGGGTAGTGGACACCCTGCGTATCAAGGCCGGTCGCAAAGCTCTGCCGATCCGCGCCCGTCGCGGCACGAGCAGGCGACCAGGGGGCGACGATGAACTCGACCTGCCGTTCACCGATCATGGACGTCATGGAGGACCAGCAGGCGCCGCGGTTGGCCGATGGTGAGGCGAAGGTCATCACGCTCTGCGGCTCGACCAAGTTTGCGGCTGAGTTCGCGACGGTCAACCGACGGCTCACGATAGAAGGTTGCGTCGTGATCAGCCTCGGAATGTTCGGCCTCCCCGATCTGCCGGACTACGACTGGGCAGCCGATAGCTCGGACCTGAAGGGGCGGCTCGGCCGCGTGCACTTCCAAAAGATTCGCATGGCCGACGAGGTGTACATCGTGGATCCGGGCGGCTACGTAGGTGAGTCAACCCGACGGGAGATTGCCTACGCGGAGTCGCTCGGCAAGCCGGTTCGGTATCTGAGTCGCGAGGGCTTTGATCGAGCGGGAGACGGCCCCCAAGAGTGAGTCCGCCCGGGCGTGCCGGGTAGGCGGCGGTCCTCCCTGGGGCGAGCAGGCGAGAGGGACCGGTGATCCGGCATCATTCGCTCATGGTTGAGGAGAACTCGGTAACTCACACTGCTGGCGCAGTCCGCGGCGACTCGAGCCGTCCATGGCAGACGCTCGCGTCGGGCTTCGAGCAGGCCCGGGCCCGCGAGGACTCGCTGGATCGGCTCGTCGAGTGGCCTGCGCAGCGCGCCCTCCTCGGTGACGTCAGCGGGCTCGCCGTCCTGGACGCTGGCTGCGGCAACGGGACCAAGATTGCGCAGCTGGCCAGTGACGGGGCCGCCGCGTCGGTCGGCGTGGATATCAGCGGGAACTTCATCGCGCCACCGCCGGGCGTCGAGCTCATCGAAGGTGATCTCTCCGATCTGGCGGCGGTGCCGGGGCTCGCGGGTCGACGGTTCGACCGGATCCTGTTCCTGCAGTCCTTCGGGTACGCCGCGGACGGGGTCAAGGCCCTGCAGGCCGCGCGCGAGATGTTGACCGAGGACGGCTTTATCCTGCTCACCCGGACCTGTCAGCGATCACGAAATTCCCCAGGTCTGAAGGGTTCTCGATCACGTAA
>NZ_JANXRJ010000136.1 GCF_025353065.1 Lapillicoccus sp. | reverse complement strand
CGCCGTACGATGGACGCATGTCCGAACCCGCTGCGCCCACCCCCCGGACGTCCACGAAGCGCGTCCTGCTGGCTGCCCCCCGGGGCTACTGCGCAGGGGTCGACCGGGCGGTCATCACGGTCGAGAAGGCACTCGAGCTCTACGGCGCTCCGGTTTACGTACGCAAGGAGATCGTCCACAACAAGCACGTGGTGACCACCCTGCAGAAGCGTGGCGCGATCTTCGTCGACGAGACCGACGAGGTCCCTGAGGGCGCCACCGTGATCTTCAGCGCCCACGGCGTCGCGCCCGTCGTCCACGAGGAGGCTCGGGCGCGCAGCCTCAAGACCATCGACGCCACCTGCCCGCTCGTGACCAAGGTGCACCGCGAGGCGGTCCGCTTCGCGGACGACGACTTCGACATCCTGCTCATCGGGCACGAGGGCCACGAGGAGGTCGTCGGCACGGCGGGCGAGGCGCCCGAGCACATCACGATCGTCGACGGCCCCGACGACGTCGTCAACGTCGAGGTCCGCGACCCCGACAAGGTCGTCTGGTTGTCGCAGACCACGCTCTCGGTCGACGAGACGATGGAGACCGTCCGCCGGCTCCGCGAGAAGTTCCCGCGGCTCCAGGATCCGCCGAGCGACGACATCTGCTACGCCACGCAGAACCGTCAGGTCGCCGTGAAGCAGATGGCCGCCGACTGCGACCTGATGATCGTCGTCGGCTCACGCAACTCCTCCAACTCCGTCCGACTCGTCGAGGTGGCGCTCGACCACGGGGCCTCGGCCGGCCACCTCGTGGACTACGCCGACGAGATCGAGGACAGCTGGTTCGAGGGCGTGTTCACGGTCGGGGTGACCTCCGGCGCCAGCGTGCCCGAGGTCCTCGTGCGTGACGTCCTCGCCGATCTTGCCGAGCGCGGCTACGCCGACGTCGACACGGTCGTCGCTGCCGAGGAGTCCCTGCTCTTCGCCCTGCCCCACGAGCTGCGCCGCGACCTCAAGGCGCGGTCTGGTGCCGAGCCCGAGCAGCTGCGGCACGACCCGGCCGCCGCGGTCGACGCGGAGTCCCTGCACTAGCCCGTTCAGCCGACCGGCGCCGGGTCGTCGCTGCCCCGCCGCCTGCTCCGCACGGCCGGGGGCTGACCGGTGAGGGCGTAGCTCATGATGAGGTCCTCGTGGGCGTTGCTCGCATCCAGCACCGCCGCGAGGCGGCGCTCGTGCAGGACGGCGATGCGGTCGCAGATGCGCAGCACCTCGGTGAGGTCGCTGGACAGCACGACCAGGGCCTTGCCTCCCGCGACCATTCCCTCGATCACGCGGTAGGCCATCTCCTTCGCCGCGACGTCGACGCCCCGGGTCGGGTGCTCGAGCACCACGACCGGGGCGCTGGTGTCCGCGACCGCGACGATCGAGGCCTTCTGCCGGTCACCCCCGCTGAGGTCGCCCAGGGGGTTGTGCAGGTTGGAGGTCTCCAGGTCATGGTCGAAGGCCCGCCGGTGCGCCAGCCGCAGCCGCGCGGTCTCATCGAGGTGCTCGTGGCCCGTCGTCAGCACGTCGGACTGCCGCATCCGCAGGCTCTCGGGGCTCGGGCCGGCGACGTAGGCGACCGTGGCCCCTGCGCCGGCGAGATCCTCCGCGAACTCGACCGACATCGCCTCGCTCTCGACCTCCCCGGCGATGGCCTGGACGAGTTCGAGGGCGCCGGACCCCCGCAGCCCGACGACTCCGAGCACCTCACCTGCGTGCAGCTCGAGATCGAGTGGGGCCAGCCGACCCGGGACGCCGAGACCGCGGGCCCCATAGACGACCCTGTCGCGCTGGCGATCCTCCCGCTGCGGCACGTCCGGTTCTCGGCCGAGCATCGCCCGCACCAGGTCGTTCGACTCGGCCCGACCCGCATCGACCACCTCGACGACGACCCCACCACGGAGCACCGCGACCCGGTCGGCCAGGGCGGTGACCTCCTCGAGCCGGTGCGCGATGTGCACGATGGAGCACCCCCGCTCGCGCAGGTGCCTTGCGGCCTCGTGCAGCTGGGCGATCTCGAGATCGTTCAGCACCGACGACACCTCGTCGAAGATCACCAGCCGCGCGCCCTCGGCCTGGACGCGCAGGACCTCGGCCAGCACCTGCCCGGCCGGGTCGAGCTCCTCGAGCGGACGGTCGAGCTCGAGGTCGAAGCCGCTGCGAGCGAGCAGCAGCTGCGCGCGGGGGAGCTGCTCGCTCATCGGCCGGTGTGCCAGCACCGTGTGGCGCAGGGCGTTCGACAGCACGGTGAGCCCCTCGGGCAGGGCGAAGTCCTGCTCGATGACGCTGACCCCGGCCGCCCGAGCAGCAGCGACGTTGGCGGGGTGGTAGGGCCTGCCGTCGAGGGTCATCGAGCCGCTGCGCGGGCTCGTGGTCCCGCAGATCGTCTGAATGAGGGTCGACTTCCCCGAGCCGTTGCGGCCGATGAGGCCGAGGACCTCGCCGCGCCCGACCTGGAGGTCGACCCCCCTGAGCACGTGGCGGTAGCCGCGGAACTGGTGGAGTCCCACGATGTCCAGGAGCAGTTGCATCGCATCCTCTTCAGGCCGGGCGTCGGTGCTGCGGCGCAGCGCTCGCGACAGTCCCCGCGAGGGGACGAGTGTATCCACGGCCCAGCTGAGCCGACCCGGGCCACGCCGCGTGCACCGGCGATGGACGGCGGCGACCGGGCTGTGGTTCCATCGGGCCGTGGAGGGTGACGTTCGGACACGGCGGGTCGCCCACCTGGCGCGGGCCCTGGCGGTCGGCCATGTGTGCGTCGCGGTTGCCGCGATCATCATGGTCGCCGTGCTGCTATATGCCGGGACCCGACCCAACGCCGGCTTCGAGGGGTTGTACGCCCTCTTCGCGGTGGTCCTGGCGATTCCCACAGCCCTGTTCGCTGTCGCTGCTGTGCGTGGTGTCCACTTGACCTTCCGAGAACCGCCGGAGGGTGTGGTGGGGTCCGCCGTGCTCGGAGCGACAGAGGGTGCGTTGGGCGTGGCGTTCGCCGCCGGGGTCGCCGTCAGCGGCGCCCCCGCGAGCTCGCCGCTCATCCTCCCCGCCGTGATCCTGCTGGTGCTCGGTGTGACGACGGTGTGGCTGACCGTCCTCCGCGCCCGCCACCCATCGAACTGCCGCGCTCGGCTGACCCCCCCGCGCGGTCAGCCGAGGAGATCGGCGAGCGCCTCATCGAGGCGCGGGAAGCGGTAGGTGTGGCCGAGGCCGCGCAACACCGCCGACGTCGTATGCCGCCCGGTCAGCGCCAGCGCCGGGTCGGTGCGGAGCACGACGGCGCCGATCCGCGCCAGGACCGCGGGAGTCGGGGGCGCCCACGGGCGATGCAGCCGTCGACCCAGCGTGGCCATCAGCTCGGCGTTGCGGACCGGGTGGTCCGACGCGGCGATGACGACCCCACTGGGGACGCGGAGGTCGGGGTCGAGCCCGAGTGCCGCCCTGGCGAGGGCGAGCCAGTCGTCGATGTGGATCCAGCTGACCCACTGACGTCCGTCGCCGATGGGGCCGCCCAGCCCCACGCGGGTCAGGTCGACCAGGCGCTGCATGACCGGCGCGCCCCGGTCGAGGACGAGGGACGTGCGCAGGATGACGCCGTGATCGGTATGGGCCCCGGCGAACGCCTCTTCCCACGGCCTCGCCACCCCGGTCATCTGCGGGAGCGCCTGGCCGCGGTCGGTCGGGAGCGGCGTCGTCTCGTCGCAGCGCTGCTCGCCGGCGTCCCCGTAGATCGCCGTCGTGCTCGCCTGCACCCAGGAGGCCAGGGGTGTCGGCAGCCGCCGGCTGGCCTCGACGAGAGCCAGCGTGGAGAGGACGCGGCTGTCGCGCAACGAGGCGATGTTGGCCGGCGTCGGGCGGACGTCGACGAGCCGGCCGGCGAGGTTGACGACGGCGGTCCGCCGCGGGGCGTGGAGCACGTCGACCCAGGGGCCGACGGTCCGCCCGTCCCACTTCGCCTGTCGCAGTGGGAGATCGGGATCCACGCGGCGGGTGAGGACCACGACGTCGTGGCCGCGGCAGAGCAGGTCGCTGCCCAGCCGCCGCCCCAGCGAGCCGCTGCCCCCGGCGATGACGAGGGTCAGCGCGTCCTCCGCCGGAGGTGCGCCGCCTTGTCCGGCGAGGAGCCCGTGGAGGCGGACGACGTCGTCATGAAAGGTCCGTGAGAGGGGGAGGCCCAGCCCGCGGACGGCGGCGACCGTGAGCGGGCCGGTCACCTCGACCCGCTGCCGGAACCGGACCAGCCCGTCGTCCTGCGGCTCGAGGTCCCAGCTGACGCGGCATACGCCGCCGGGCTGGGGCTGCTCCACGACGAGCCGTCGGGGCACGACCGAGACGACGACCCGGGCCGGGGGAGCGGTCCGGCGGTGGACGGCGCCGACCGGTCCGACCGGCACGAGGTCGACGAGCGACGCGTCCGACCCGACGTGAGCCTCGGCCAGGCCCGCACACCATCGCGGCCACTGCGACAGGTCCGACACGACGGTCCACAAGGCCGTGGGATCGACCCGCAGCAGCGCAGACGACTCCCGGTGCCACGGCATGGCCCCACCCTAGGCGCATGCCGTGTCGGCTCTCGCGAGCGCGGGACCTTCAACCACGTCAGCCTGTGGCGTCACGCTCCCGGCCCGTGAGGTCCCCCCGAGGGAGGTCGAGCTGCGGTCGCCCGACGTCGGGCTCCAACGACTCCAGCAGCTCGACGGCCGTCAGCGGGCGACCTGCTGTCGTCACCGGAACGAGGGTCGGCAGAGCGTGGTCGACGACACCGATCTCCTGCATCCGTCGGGCGGTGACGAGGACCCGGCTCTCGAGCGACCCGATGAAGCCGTTGTAGGCCTCGACCGACCGCTGCAGCGCCGCCCCCATCCGGGTGGCGTGCTGCCCGAGTCCCCCGAGCCGCTCGTAGAGCTCCCGCCCGACGTCCAGCAGCTCACGGGCCCCTGCCGTGAGGGCGTCCTGCTGCCAGGTAAAGGCCACGGTGCGCAGCAAGGCGAGCAGTGTTGCGGGAGAGGCAAGGACGACGCGCTGATGCATCGCGTGCTCGTGCAACCCCGGGTCGGCCGCCAGGGCCGCAGTGAGGAAGGCCTCGCCGGGTACGAAGCAGACGACCATCTCGGGGGAGACCGGCAGGGCGCTCCAGTAGGACTTCGCCGCGAGCGCGTCGACGTAGGTCCGCAACGACCGCGCATGGGCCCGGAGCAGGCGCTCCCGCTCCGGGACGGGGAGGTCGTCGGCCTGCGCGGCGAGGAACGAGGTCATCGGCGCCTTCGCGTCGATGACGAGCTGCTTGTCGCCCGGCAGGTGGACGACGACGTCGGGCCGGACGGGGCGCCCGTCGGAGGTCGTCGCCGACACCTGTTCGTCGAAGTCGCAGCGCGCGAGCATCCCGGCGTGCTCGAGGACGCGGCGCAGCTGCACCTCGCCCCAGGAGCCGCGCACCGAGGAGGCGTTGAGCGATCCGACGAGCGAAGCGGTCTGTGCCCGTAAGTCGCTCGTCGACGCGTGCACCTGCGTCAGCTCCGAGGACACCTGGGCGAACTGCCTCACCCGTTCGCGCTCGAGGTCGTGCACCTGACGGGCGACATGCTCGAGGCTGGTGCGCAGGGGCCCCAGCACCTGAGCCGTCTCGGAGTCCTCGCTCACGGCGGCCTCGAGGTCGACGACCCGTTCGCGCAGCAGGTCGCGCTCCGAGCTCGCGGTGGCGAGGTCCACGGCATACCGCGTCCGCACGACGAGCGAGGTCAGGGCGGCGGCGAGCACCGCGCCCACGACGAGGCTGCACCCGGCGACGACCCATGCGATGACGTCCATGGCTCCACCGTCGCAGCCGGCACCGACAGCTCGTCAGATGCCGGCCGCGACACCCCGGCCTCAGCGCCGGTGGTGCGCCTCCTGCAACCCGTAGACCGGGGTGTCGAGCCCCTCGTAGCGGGCCTTGAGCTGCAGCCCGAGGAACTGCGAGTAGTGTCGCGACTGGGCGAGGTTGCCGCCGTGGATCCACAGGTTGTCGACGTTGGTGGGCTTCCACATGTTGCGCAGCTCGCCCTCCCACGGGCCCGGGTCCTTGGGCGTGTCCGAGCCGAAGCCCCACACCTTGCCGACCCGGTCGGCGACCTCCGGCGAGATGAGCTCCTCGAGGAAGCCGTTCATCGACTGGTAGCCCGTCGCGTAGATGACCACGTCGGCCGGCAGCTCCGTGCCGTCAGCGAGCACGACGGCGTCCTCGGTGAGGTGGTCGACCTGCCCGTGGACCACCGGCACCTCGCCGTCGATGACGAGCTGCGAGGCACCGACGTCGATGTAGTAGCCGGAGCCGCGCCGGAGGTACTTCATGAACAGGCCCGACCCGTCGACGCCGAAGTCGAGCTCGAAGCCGGCCGTTCGCAGCGCGTCGTAGTAGTCCTTGTCGCGCACCTGCATCTCGTCGTAGGCCGGCTTGAGGACGTCGGGCATGATCCGGTAGGGCAGTGACGCGAAGACGAGGTCGGCCTTCTCCGTCGTCATCCCGGCGGCCAGCGCCCGCTCGGAGTAGAGGTCGCCGAGGCCGAGGTCCAGCAGCGACTCGCTGCGCACGATGTGGGTGCTCGACCGCTGCACCATGGTCGGCTTCGCGCCGACCTCCCAGAGCGAGGCGCAGAGGTCGTGGGCCGAGTTGTTGGAGCCGACGACGACGACGTTCTTCCCGGCATACGCCTCCCCGCCAGCATGCTCGCTGGAGTGCTGCTGCTCGCCGCGGAAGACGTCCTGGCCCGGGTAGGTCGGGACGTGGGGGTAGCCGCTGACGCCGAGGGCGACGACGACGTGCGTGGGGTGGAGGGTGACCTCCTGCCCGTCCCGGTCGACGACGACGGACCAGGTGCCCGCCTCGGCGTCCCAGGTCGCGCCCGTGACCGCCGACTTCGTCCAGTAGTTGAGCTCCATCAGCGCGACGTAGTGCTCGAGCCAGTCGCCGAGCTTGTCCTTGGGGGAGAAGACCGGCCAGTGGTCGGGGAACTTGAGGTAGGGCAGGTGGTCGTACCAGACCGGGTCGTGCAGGCAGAGCGAGCGGTAGCGCTTGCGCCAGGAGTCGCCCGCCCGGTCGTTCTTCTCGAGGATCACGGTGGGTATGCCGTGTCGCTTGAGCCGCGCGCCGAGGCCGATGCCGCCCTGCCCGCCGCCGATGACGACGACGTAGGGCTGCTCGCTCCCGCCGAGCACCTGCTCCGTCTCGGTCTTCTGCTCGAGCCACGTCTTGCGGCCGCGGGTGATGTGGTGTTCGACGCCCTTGGGGCGGCGGTCGCCGGACGGCTCCTCGGAGCCCTTGAGCTCGACCATCGTCGTGAGCAGGGTCCACGCCTTGCCCTCGCGCAGCCGCAGGTGCCCGTGACCGCGGGCCTGGGCGGTCTCGAAGTCGATCCACGCCTCGACGATCCCGCCGGCCTCCGTGGCCGGTTCGGCGAGCGACCAGCCCTTCGGCTGGACGCGGGGGAGGGTCGCCGTGAGCATGTCCTGGATCTGCTCGTGTCCCTCGGCGGTCGTGATGTTCCAGGTAAACGACACGAGGTCGCGCCAGAGCCCGTCGTCGGTGAACATCGCTGTGGCAGAACGCGCGTCGCCGGCCGAGAGGGCCCGGTCGAAGCCATCGAGCCACGCCTCGGCCTGGGCGCTCGGGTCGGTGGGGGTGGTGCCTTCGGTGCCTGCAGTGGTGGTCTGCGTCATCCCGTGCTCCTTCGATCCAGCCGCCGGCGCTCCGGTGCGTCGGCGATGACGTGTCCACCATTCCACCACCACCGCCCCGGCATTGACCCCTCCTGATAGATGTTGCGGCATGACCGACGCGCCCCCCTCCCCTCGCAGCGACTACGACCGGGCGATCACCCTGCGCCCGACGACGACCCCCGGCCGGTATGCCGCGGAGTTCAGCGACCAGTGGCTCATCGGTAGCGCAGTCAACGGCGGGCTGGTGATGGCCCTCGCGACGACGGCGCTCGCGACCCGGATCGGCGAGGTGGGCGGGCACCTCGATCCGATCGCCTTCAGTGGCTACTTCCTCACCGCGTCGCAGCCCGGCGACGTGGTCGTCGACACGGAGGTCCTGCGCAGTGGGCGCACCCTGACCACCGGGCAGGTGTCGGTGAGTCAGCCGGGACGAGGCGGCATACCGGTGGAGCGGATGCGGGCCCTGGTGAGCCTGGGCGACCTCGCCGCGTCGGCGGTCCCGATCCGCGCGCAGGCGCCGCCGCCGATGCCCCCTCCGGAGGACTGCGTGTCGAGCAGCGAGCAACGACCGCCGGGGCTCGAGGCGTCAGCGCTGCTGGACCGGCTCGACCTGCGCCTCGACCCCGCCACGGCCGGCTGGGCGGTGGGGAGGCCGTCGGGGCGCGGCGAGATCCGGGCGTGGCTCCGGCTGGCCGACGGCCGTGAACCCGACCCGACGCTGCTGCTGCTCGCGCTCGACGGGCTGCCGCCGGTGGCGTTCGACCTCGGCATCCAGGGCTGGGCCCCGACGTTGGAGTTCACGGCTCACGTGCGGGCCCGACCTGCTCCGGGCTGGCTGCAGCTGCGCGTGACGAGCGAGAACCTGTCCGGAGGGCTGATGGAGGAGGACGCCGTCGTCTGGGACAGCACCGGCCGGCTCGTGGCGCAGTCGCGACAGCTGTGCGGGGTGCGGGTCCCCGACGGCTACACCGTGCCGGGCTGAGTCTCGGCTGAGCCTGGCTGTGTCACGACAGTGCCGGCGAGCGACTGCAGGGTCGACCCGAGCCGGGGCAGCGCGGCCGTGACGTGCGTCTTGGCCTTGGGCCGGACCATCCCGTAGACCTTGGCCACCGCGGCGTGGCTCGGGTTGTCGGCGCGCCGGTCGGTGACCGCAAGGAGCGACTCGGTGACGGCGTCCTGCTGCGAGGTGAGGTGGGCGCCGAAGTCAGCCGTCCCCTCCTGCCAGTAGGGCTCGAGCGCGGTGAGGAAGTCGGGGAGCATCCGGTTCGTCGCCCGGCTGACCAGTCGCGAGTCGACCTTCTTGGCGGCGGCGTAGGCGGTCTTGATGGCGGCGCCACCGATGCCGGACTTGGACTTCACCTCGGCGTCGACCACCCCCACGAGGGCGTCGACGGTGGACGGGCGGCGGTCGGGAGCGAGCAGGGTCTCGCTGAGCGTCGGCATGGCGGGATGCTATCGGTGGTCGGGGGCGCCCGCGCGCGCAACTAATCTTGGACCCGTGGCCCTCACCATCGGAATCGTCGGACTGCCCAACGTCGGCAAGTCCACCATGTTCAACGCCCTGACCAAGAACAACGTGCTCGCGGCGAACTACCCGTTCGCGACGATCGAGCCCAACGTCGGCGTCGTCCCGCTCCCGGACGCGCGACTCGGCGTGCTGTCCGGGATCTACAGCAGCGAGAAGATCCTGCCGGCGACGGTGTCCTTCGTCGACATCGCCGGGATCGTGCGCGGGGCCTCGGTGGGGGAGGGGCTGGGCAACAAGTTCCTCGCCACCATCCGCGAGGCCGACGCGATCTGCCAGGTGGTGCGCGTCTTCGAGGACGGCGACGTCGTGCACGTCGACGGCAAGGTCAGCCCATCTGGCGACATCGAGACGGTCAACACCGAGCTCGTCCTCGCCGACCTGCAGACCCTGGAGAAGGCGGTCGTGCGCCTGGAGCGGGAGGCGCGGACGCAGAAGGACCGCAAGCCCGCGCTCGACAACGCGCTCGCCGCGCAGAAGGTGCTCGAGGCCGGCGACACCCTGTATGCCGCGGGCGCGGCCGCCGGGGTCGACCTCCCCGAGGCGAAAGCGTTGGGGCTGTTGACGACCAAGCCTTTCATCTACGTCTTCAACCTCGACGAGGACCAGCTGACGGACGCCTCTCTCAAGGCGGAGCTGGCGGCGTCGGTCGCGCCCGCCGACTCGGTCTTCCTCAACGCCAAGCTCGAGATGGACCTCATGGAGATGGAGGCCGACGAGGCGCTCGAGCTGCTCCAGAGCTTTGGCGCGGAGGAGTCCGGCCTCTCCCAGCTGGCCCGGGTCGGCTTCCACACCCTCGGCCTGCAGACCTATTTGACTGCCGGCCCCAAGGAGTCGCGGGCCTGGACCATCGGCCAGGGCTGGACCGCCCCGATGGCCGCCGGCGTCATCCACACCGATTTCCAACGCGGCTTCATCAAGGCCGAGGTGGTCTCCTTCGACGACCTCGTGGCCGCCGGCACGATGGCCGCGGCGAAAGCCGCCGGCCGGGTCCGGATCGAGGGCAAGGACTACGTGATGGCCGACGGCGACGTGGTCGAGTTCCGCTTCAACGTCTGATCAGATGGCGCCGTTCGCCCATGCGGGCGGACCGTCAGCCCAGCGAGGCGACCAGCCGCTCCCAGTCGCCGGCCAGGCCGGGATGCATCGTCGGCACGGCGTCGACGTCGAACCACCGGTGGGCGCTCGCCTCCCACGACGAGTGCCGGGGCAGGACCTCGCTCGGCGTCTCGGC
>NZ_JANXRJ010000218.1 GCF_025353065.1 Lapillicoccus sp. | reverse complement strand
CGGCGAGGAACATCCCCATCATCAGGCCGACGAGGATGGTGATGATCTGGCGATGGGTCAGTGACCCGTCCGTCGCCGGGGGGGCCGTGGCGGCCGGTGTGGCTGCAGCCATGTCAGTGCTCCTGGTTCGTGTGCGAGTGCATGTGTGAAGGCGTGTGGCCTGCGCTGGTGTGGGCGAGCTCGGGGGTGTGGGAGGACGTGGTGAGGTCGACCTTGTACAGCTCGACGTCGTCGCCGAAGCGTTCCAGCAGTGCGAGGAACGTCGCCGCGTCCTGCTCGCTCCAGCCCTTGAGCAGGACCTCGAACCACTCACCGCGACGCTTGACGAGCTCGTCGATGACCTCGCGACCCTGCGGGGAGAGGGAGAGCAGCTGGGCGCGTCGGTCGTCGGGATCGCCGATCTTCTCGACGAGGCCGATGTGCACGAGATGACTGACCTGGCGGCTCAGGGTGGAGACGTCGGAGTGGATCAGCTCGGCGAGCGCCGACACCCGGTTGGGCTCATGAGCGAGGGTGAAGAGGATGGGAAAGTGGGAGTGGTCGACGCCCTGGACGGGGACGAACTGGCTGAGGGGCATGTGGCTCTTCATCGAGCCGACGATCTTCATCACCCGGACGAGGGTGTTCGAGATCGACGCGGCGGTCTCTGGCAAGACGGACAAGCGGGGCTCCCGTTCCATCGAATAGTTGTTTGAACCATACAACTGTTACACATAAGGTTGCATGGCGCAAGCAACTACCGGAATCGTATGCCGCAGATCACACCGAAGCGGTCCGCTCGAGCGCCCTCAGGGGGTCAGGACGAGCCGTTCGAGCACCCGCCTGGCGATGCCCTCGTCGTCACGGCCGCCGCTGACGGAGTACGTGAGGTCGTCCACGGAGCGACGACCCGCCGCCCGACGGGTCAGGGCGTCGGTCGAGAGGGTGATCGAGGTCGTGCCGCCCGACGCCTCGTGCCCCCGCGCTCCCCCCGCTCCCCCCGCTCCCCGGTCCGGGGAGTCGCCGGTGAAGAGCTCCTCGCCGTAGGGCCTGCCGTCCGCGCCTCTGATGACACGGACCCCGGCGCGGCCGACGACGGGGCCGGTGACGTCGAGGATGACCGTATGACCCGGCTCGACCCCGGCGTCGCGGGCGACGATCTTGGAGAGCGCAGCGAAGATGACGCCCACGAAGGCCGCGGCGCCGGCCGAGTCGAGGTCCCCAGGGCGTCCCAGCGCCGTGCGGATGTCCTGCTCGTGGCACCAGACGTCGACGACACGGAAGCGCGTGACCTTGGCCGCGGGACCGGGCCCGGTGACGCCCTTCATCGTCGTCTCCGGCGTCAGGGCCGGGTCGTGCAGCGCGCTCATCCGGCTGACCAGCACGTCCTCGAGCTCGCCCACGACGTCCGGGCCCTCGAGCCCTCGACGCTCCTCCACCCACAGCTCGTTGAACTCCCCCACGCCCGCCGAGACGTGCTCGAGAGACGGCAGCGCAACCCTCGGCGCGCGGCCCCCGTCGAGCCAGGTCTCCAGGCCGACGACGTGGCTGAGCTGGTCCTTGACGCTCCAGCCCGGGCACTCCGTCGGCGTGTCGAAGTCGGCGGTCGAGCAGGTCTGACCCAGGTCGATGATGGCCTGCACGGTGTGCTCGAAGGCGTCCACCAGCGCGTGCAGGTCCGTGGGGGGTGCCGGGTGGAAAGGCATCCGGCCACTGTACTTACGCTGGTGGTATGGCCCTCGCCCCCACCCGCTCGCCCGCGGGTCCCGGACGCGTCCGGGAGACCGCCCCGAGCCGGATGCCCGTCGTCGGGATCGTGGTCGTCGGGCTGCTCGCGTGCGCGGTCGCCGTCGTCATCGGCGGTGCCGCAGTCGCGCCGGTGGCGGGGATCGCGGACGTCGGTGCCGTGGTCCGGTGGGGCCTGCCACTGATCCGCACGGTGCACGACGTCGCCGCGTCGGTGACCATCGGTCTGCTCGTCGTCGCGGCCCTCCTCCTGCCGGGCCAGGCCGCTCCGGCGACGATGCTGCGGGCCGGCCGGCTGGCCGTCGCGAGCGGCGTGGTCTGGGTCGTCGCAGGCCTCGTGGGGCTGGTGCTCGGCTTCTCGGACTTCTCCGGGACCTCGCTCGACGACCCGGGTTTCTGGGCCCAGTTCCAGGCCTTCATCTGGGCGGTCGAGACGTTCCGGGTGGCGATCATCAGCTCGTCGCTGGTCGCGGTCGCGACCACCATCGCGGCGATCTCGCTCACCCGAAAAGGGTTGGCGGCAGCGGCTTTCGTCTCGGTCGGCGCCCTGCTGCCCCTGGCGCTGGCGGGTCACGCCGCCGGCAGCAGCGACCACGAGACGGCCGTCAACACCATCGCGTTCCACCTCGTGGGGGCGGCTCTCTGGGTCGGTGGGCTCCTCGCGATCGTCATGCTGCGCCCGCTCCTCGGCAAGCGCCTGCCGGTCGTCCTCGCCCGCTACTCGACGATGGCGCTGTGGTGCTTCGTCATCGTCGCGATCTCCGGCGTCGTCAGCGCCGTCCTGCGCCTCGGGGGCCTGAGCGGCCTCGGGTCGCTCACCACGGCATACGGCGCGCTGGTGCTCGTCAAGACCGGCTGCATCCTCGTGCTCGGCGTCTTCGGCCTCCTGCACCGTCGACGGGTCGTCGGGCGGATCGCCGGGGACCCCTCTGCGACTGGCCTGTTCGTGCGGTTCGCTGTCCTCGAGACCCTCGTCATGGGGGTGGCCTTCGGCTTCGCCACGGCGCTCGCCCGCAGCGCCAGCCCCACGAGCGGCACGCCGGCGCTGCCCTCGCCCGTCCAGAGCCTCTCCGGCTACCCCGAGCCCGCAGCGCCGACCATCAGCTCGCTGTGGAGCGTCTGGCGCTTCGACTGGCTCTGGGGAGTGCTCGCGATCGTCGCGGTCGCGGCCTATCTCGTGTGGGTCGTCCGGCTGCGTCGCCGCGGTGACCGGTGGCCTGTCGGGCGCACGGTCTCCTGGGTCGTCGGCTGGGCCATCCTCGTCTGGGCCGTCTGCGGCGCTCCGGGCGTCCTGGGCCGGATCTCGTTCTCCTGGCACATGATCGAGCACATGTTCGTGGCCATGGGGGCCCCGGTGTTCCTGGCGCTCGCAGCGCCGATGACCCTGGCCCTGCGCGGTATGCCGTCCCGTCGCGATGGGAGCCTCGGGCCCCGTGAGCTGCTGCTCGGGCTGCTGCACTCCCGGCTGCTGAGGGTCCTCGGCAACCCCGTCGTGGCGGCGGCGCTGTTCTTCCTCAGCCTGGCTGTCTTCTACTACTCGCCGCTCTTCGGGCTGGCCCTCACGACCCACACCGGCCACGTCCTCATGGTCGCCCACTTCCTCCTCAGCGGATACCTCTTCGCCTGGGTGCTCATCGGCGTCGACCCCGGGCCGCCGAAGTGGGCGCCGTCGATGCGCCTCATCATCCTGCTCGTGACGATCTCCTTCCACGCCTTCTTCGGGGTCTCGCTGATGATGGGCACCACCGTCCTCGCGCCCGATTTCTTCACCGCGCTGCACGTGTCCTGGATCCCCGACGTGCTCGCCGACCAGCAGCTGGCCGGCTCCTACGCCTGGGGCATCGGGGAGGTCCCGACCCTCCTCCTCGCGATGCTCGTGGTCATCGCCTGGGTGCGCACCGACGCCGTCGAGACCAAGCGCCTGGACCGTCAGGCCGCGCGCGACGGCGGCGCCGATCTCGCGGCCTACAACGCCCGGCTCCAGGCCCTCAAGGAGGCCGGTGCGCAACGGCTGACGGACCCCGAGGTCGCCGAGCCCACCAGCGCGAAGGCCACGCCGTGAAGGTCGCCCTGATCCAGCTCGCCTACAGCGACGACGAGAGCGTGGCCGATCGCGTCACCCGGGTCGCGGGCCTCGTCCGCGAGCAGCGCGGCCACGACCTCGTCGTGCTCCCCGAGCTCTGGGCCGCCGGCGGTTTCGACTACCGGCACTGGGCCGAGCGCGCCGAGACGACCGCCGGTGCGATCGCCGAGGCGATGGGCGAGGCCGCGAAGGACGCCGGAGTCACGCTGCTCGCCGGCTCGATCGTCGAGACGACTCCCGACGGCAGTGGCGGCCCCGAGGGCAAGAACCTGTGGAACACCGCGCTGCTCTTCGACCCCACCGGCGGGCTCGTCCGGACCTATCGCAAGATCCACCGCTTCGGCTTCGGCGCGGGGGAGCCGCGCCTGATGGAGGCGGGCGAGGAGCTCGTCCTGGCTGACCTCCCGGTCGCCGGTGGCGACGGTGCCGACGGTGCCGACGGTGCCGACGGTGTCGACGGTGCCGATGGCGGCACGACCGTGCGCGCCGGCATCTCGACGTGCTACGACCTGCGCTTCCCCGAGCTGTATCGGGCCCAGCTCGACCGTGGGGCAAGGCTTTTCGTCATTCCTGCCGCCTGGCCCCGTCGGCGTGTCGACCATTGGACCCTCCTGGCCCAGGCCCGCGCCATCGAGAACCAGTGCGTCGTCATCGCCTGCAACACCGCCGGCACCCACGCCCGGCACGAGATGGGTGGTCACTCGCAGGTGATCGGCGCGGCCGGGGAACCGCTCGCGACGGCGGGCCTCGGCGAGGAGGTGCTGAGCGTCGACATCGACCTCGCGGCGATCGACCTGTGGCGCGGGCAGTTCCCCGTCCTCGGCGACCGCCGGATGCCCGACCACGTCCGGTGACGTCAGTGACCCCAGCGGCCCCTGAGACCACTGCCACCCTCCGCTCCCGGGCCCGGGTGCGCGCGCCCGAGCTGGTCGGTCGTCGCTGGCTCAACACCGGTGGCGTCGACGTGACCCTCGCCTCGCTGCGCGGGCGGGTCGTCGTCCTGGACTTCTGGACCTTCTGCTGCGTCAACTGCCTGCACGTGCTCGAGGAGCTGCGACCGGTCGAGCAGCGGTTCCCCGACGAGCTCGTCCTGATCGGCGTGCACTCGCCGAAGTTCGAGCACGAGGGCGAGCCCGCGGCGGTCGAGGCCGCGGTCAGCCGGTATGCCGTGCACCACCCCGTGCTCGACGACCCCGACCTCGTCACGTGGCGGGCCCACACCGCCCGCGCGTGGCCGACGCTCGTCGTCATCGACCCCGAGGGCTATGTCGTCGCGTCGCTGTCCGGTGAGGGCCACGGGCCCGGCCTCGCGGGGCTCGTCGGCGAGCTCGTCGAGGAGCACCGGGCGAAGGCCACCCTGCGACGGGGCGACACCCCCTACGTCCCGCCGACCCTGCCCGCCAGCCGGATGTCGTTCCCCGGCAAGGCGGTCGGCCTGCCCGACGGAAGTCTCGTCGTCTCCGACACCGCCCACCACCAGATCGTCCACCTCGAGGCCGACCTCGGGACGGAACGTCGGCGGTGGGGTGGGGACGGCACCTTCGACGAGCCGCAGGGCCTGCTGCTGCTGCCGGCCGACGTGGCCGCCGAGATCGGTCTCGACCTCCTTGTCGCCGATTCGGTCCACCACCAGATTTCGGGAATCTCGTTCGCCACCAACGAGATCCGTGTCGTTGCAGGCACGGGACGTCCTCTGCGGGCGCGGTCCGGGGGTGGCCTCGCCCTCGAGCAGGACATCTCCACGCCCTGGGACCTCGCCTGGTGGGGCGACCGGGTCGTCATCGCGATGGCCGGCGTCCACCAGCTCTGGGAGCTCCGCCTCGACGCCGACCCGGCAGCCGCCACCCTCGGAATCCTCGCCGGGACGACGCAGGAGGGGATCCGTGACGGGGTGGCGGCGACGGCGTGGCTCGCCCAACCGTCCGGGCTGGCGACGAGCGCTGACGGCAGCTGCATCTGGATCGCCGACTCCGAGACGTCGGCGCTGCGCTCGATCTCCCTCGGTGCGGGCGGGCCGGAGCTCTCGACCCACGTGGGCACCGGTCTCTTCGACTTCGGCCACCGCGACGGCAGCGGCCACGGGCCGGTGGGGTCGGAGCAGGTCGGCGAGGCCCTCCTCCAGCACCCGCTCGGCGTCACGGTGCTCCCCGACGGCTCGGTCGCCGTCAGCGACACCTACAACGGCGCGATCCGGCGCTATGACCCGGTGACCAACAGCGTCACCACCCTCGCGACCGGTCTCGCCGAGCCCAGCGACGCCGTGGTCGAGACCGACGTGGAGGGCACCCGGCTCGTCGTCGTCGAGTCCGCGGCCCACCGACTCGTCCGCGTCGCACTGCCCGCGGAGGCGCAGCTTGTCGGCGGACCCGCGCGGCGCACCCTGCGGCCCGCCACCGATCTCGCCCCGGGGGTCGTCGACCTCGTCGTCGCCTTCACCCCGCCGACCGGCCAGCACCTCGACGACCGCTACGGCGACCCCACCCGGCTCGTCGTCTCGGCCAGTCCGGAGGGGCTGCTCCTCGAGGGCGACGGCTCCGCGGCGGGGCTGACGCGCCGCCTGCGGCTCGCCCGCGGCATACCGGCCGGGACGTTGCACGTCTCGGTGCAGGCCGCCGCCTGCGACGACGAGGTCGAGCATGCGGCGTGCCACCTCTTCCAGCAGGACTGGGGCATCCCGCTGCGGCTGGTCGACGACGGCCCCCACGAGCTCACCCTCGAGCTGCGCGGGGTCTGACCCGCCGCTGATCCTGCTGAGGTCGTGGTCTGGCGTCGTGGTCGTGGTGTGCACACCACGACCTCGAC
>NZ_JANXRJ010000211.1 GCF_025353065.1 Lapillicoccus sp. | reverse complement strand
CTCGAGGTCTTCTCGGAGCAGTCCCCGCTCGGCAAGTCGATCAACGGCAAGAAGGTCGGCCAGAGCGCGACCTACCAGACGCCGGCCGGCAAGACCGTCAAGGTCAAGGTCCTGAAGGCCGCGCCCTACACCGGCTGAGCCCGCCGTCCCCTTATCGGGTCACCCGACAAAGGAACGAGGGTCAGCGGAAGACCAGCCGGTAGCCGTCGGCGCGGAGCTGGCGCAGGACCTCTTCGCGGTGCTCGGGACCCTTGGTCTCGCACTCGACGGCGATCTCCACCTCGTCCACCGAGAGGGTCGTCTCCGAGCGCGTGTGCTGGACCTCGACGACGTTGGCGTCCGCGCCGGCGAGGTCGGCGAGCAGCAGGGCCAACGAGCCCGGCTTGTCGGGGACACGCACCGAGAACTGGAGATAGCGGCCGGCCGCGACCATGCCGTGCCGGATGATCCGCAGCATGAGCAGCGGGTCGATGTTGCCGCCGGAGAGGACGGCGACGACCGGGCCCTCGAACTGGCGGGACGACGGCTCGAGCAGCCGCGCGACGGCCGCGGCTCCGGCAGGCTCGACCACGAGCTTGGCCCGCTCGAGCAGGAACAGCAGCGCCCGGCTGAGGTCTGCCTCGCTGACCGTGTCGATCGCGTCGACGAGCTCGGCCACCACGGCATACGGGACGATGCCCGGGGTGCCGACGGCGATGCCGTCGGCCATCGTCGACATCGTCTCGAGGGGGACGGGTCGTCCGGCCCGCAACGACATGGGGTATGCCGCGGCCTGCTCCGCCTGGACCCCCACCACCCGCACGTCCGGGCGGACCGCCTTGACCGCGACCGCGATCCCCGCGAGGAGGCCACCGCCGCCCGTGCAGACGACGATGGTCCTGACGTCGGGGCACTGATCGAGGATCTCGAGTCCGCAGGTGCCTTGTCCCGCAACGATATCGGGATGGTCGAAGGGGTGGATGAGGACGGCGCCGGTCTCGGCCGACCACGCGTGCGCGGCGACGAGGCACTCGTCGATGGTGAGGCCGAGCTGCTCCACCGCGGCGCCGTAGGCCCGGGTCGCGATGAGCTTGGGCATCGCCGCGCCGAGCGGCATGTAGACCTTGGAGTGGATGCCCAGCAGCTGCGCCGCGAGGGCGACGCCCTGCGCGTGGTTGCCGGCGCTGGCGGCGACGACGCCCCGCGCCCTCTCCGCGTCGCTGAGCCGCGCCATCCGGGTATAGGCACCGCGGATCTTGAACGAGCCCGCGCGCTGGAGGTTCTCGCACTTGAGGAACACCTCGCTGCCGACCCGTTCGGAGAGGGCCCGGCTGTATTCGAGGGGGGTCGGGCGGACGACGCCTGATAGCAGCTCCTGGGCGGCGCGGATGTCGTCGATCGTCACCGGCAGGGTGGACGGGGTGGCCATGACCGAAGGCTAGCGATCGCCCGGGGGACGGGTCGCCGGCCCCGTCGTCGGCCACGTCGTCAGCCCCGTCGTCAGCCCCGTCGTCAGCCGGGTCGCGACGAGGTAGGCCGCCCAACCGAGGAGCACGCCGAGCGCGTTGGTGGCGACGTCGACGGTGGAGCAGGTCCGGCTGGTGAACACGGCCTGGTAGGACTCGACGCCGACGGACAGCACTGCGGCGAGGGTGATCCACCATCCCGTGCGGCGCCGGGCGACCGCGGCGATGCCGATGCCGAGCGGCACGAAGAGCGCGACGTTGGGGAGCTGTTCGGTCGTCAGCTTGTGGACGTCGAGAGCAGGCAGCCGCGATGGAGTCACCGTCGGCGGCGCGCCGACCTGGGGGACGGCGAGGGCCAGGACGGTTGGCGCCTGCGTCCTGCCACCGCCGACGCTCCCGCCGCCGACGCTCGCACCACCGAAGCCGAAGGAGGGGACCCGGTGCTCGGCGAGCAGGCAGGACCGGAGCTGCCCCACGGGGTCGGCCGCGAGGTGCGGGCCGTCCTCCCCGGAGGGAAGTGTCGTCAGCCCGACGAGGAGGAGCCCGCCGGCGACCCAGGAGGCCGCCACCCACGACGCGCCGAGGGTCCGGCAGAGGGCCAGGGCGCCGACCGCGACCGCCGCGAGGGCCACCGGCAACCACCGCTCGTCGGAGCCGATCCCCCGCCAGAGGTAGGTGGCTGCGTCGGTCCGGAGGACGAGCGCGGCGAGGACGGCTGCGACGGGGAGCAGGACCGCCAGCGAGCGTGGCCACGACCGGGATGACCGCTCGCGCAGCAGCAGCGCACCGCCGAGCGCGAGGACACCGAGCAGGGCGACCGCGCCGACATCGCTGGGCACGTCACCTCTCCTGTCGGAGGTCCGGGCGACCGGACCCGCCCGCCCCGGCATCCCGCGCGTCCGGGTCCGGCGGCTCCGACACCGCGCGGTGGCGGGCCCGGGCGACGTGCAGGACCAGCACGGAGAGGCAGAAACCCAGCAGGCCCCCGAGCGCGTTGCACATCACGTCGTTCGGCGCACACACCCGCGCGGTGAACAGCGCCTGGAAGGTCTCGATGGCCATCGAGGTGAGCAGCGGCGGGGCCAGCGCGAGCAGCCAGCGCGGCCGGGCCCGGAGGAGGCCGAGCCCCATCCCTAAGGGCACGAAGAGCGCGACGTTGGCGACGGCCTGGACGAGGACGACCGTCGTCCCGCCGTCCCAGTACTCGCCCGTGGGGAACCACCGGCTGCGTCTCGTGACGCACTCGTAGAGACGGGCGCCACCGTCGTCGAGCAGTCGCGGGGCCCCGAGCGACGACGGCAGGGTGACGAGGCCGATGAGGACCAGCGCACCGCCCAGCCAGAGGGCAAGGGTCCAGGACAGACCGCGTTGCCGACCGACGGCCGCGGCGAGCAGCCCGAGCACCAGCACGGCGATCGGCACGCCCACGTCGAGCCCGACCCAGCGCCAGAGGTAGGTCGTCGCCCTGGTGCCGATGCCGAGGGCGATGCCGACGACCGCGGTCGGCAGGAGATAGACGAGCGAGCGCGGCCACGTCGCGGGCACTCGCTCGGCGACGAGTCGCCCGAAGCCCACCGCCATCGTGAGCAGGATGATCGTCGTCGCGAGGTCGGGCCTGCTCACCGCGCGACCGCCTCGACCGTGCCGGCGAGGGCGGCGGCGACCTCGGGGTGGGAGTCAGCGAGCAGGCCCACCGCGAAGAGCACGTATGCCGTGTCGACCCCGGTCCGCGCGGCTGCCGGCACCTTCCAGCCGCCACCGTGGTCGGCGGTGACCGCCTCGAGGACGCCCGACGCGGCGGGACCGGCGTGGCGCAGCACGCCGCCGGAGCCGATCAGCAGCCCGACCCGGGTCAGGGGACGCGGACCGTCCCCGGGAGCGGGTGGTCGACCGTGCCGCCGAACCGCGACGAGGGCGGCGAGCCGGGCCAGCTCGAGGTCGAGCGCCTGCTCCGCGGCGTCGTCGGGGAGGTGGGTCGGGTTCTTGGCCAACCGCGCGGCATACGGCTCGAGGGCGGGGCTCGTCGCCAGCACCTCCCGGTGGGCCGCCTCGACGATCCCGTCGGCGTTCCACCGCATGCCGAGGTCGGCCTCGACGGTGCGCGCGTGCCAGAGCGGTGCGACGACCTCCTTACGGAGAGAGGCGTCCTCGCCCGCAGGAGTGAGGCAGGAGTAGACGTCGGTCGTCGCGCCGCCGATGTCGACGACGAGGACGTCGCACCCCGAGGTGTCGGCGAGGACCTCGACGCCGCGCAGGACGGCATCGGGCGTCGCCGCGCGGACCGCCGTCGCGAAGGCAGGGTCGTGGGAGAGTCCCTTGCCCCCGATGACGTGGTCGAGGAAGGCGGCGCGGATGGCTGCGCGCGCGCTCTCCGGGGCGATCACGCCGATCTCGGGGACGACGTTGTCGGCGAGGACGTGCCGCCGGCCCGTCGAGGCCAGCAGCGTGGCCACCTCGTCACGCACCGCGACGTTGCCCGCGACGACGACCGGAGCAGCGACACGGGCTGCAGCAAGACGAGCAGCATTGTGCAGCAACACTTCCGAGTTGCCACCGTCCGTGCCGCCGACGAGCAGCACCAGGTCCGGTCGGGCCGCGCGCAGAGCCGCGACCGCCACGCGGTCGAGCGGTCCGGCAGCGACGTGGACGACGCGTCCACCGGCACTGAGCCCGACCCGACGCCCCGCCTCGGCGGTCACCGACCGCTCGTATCCGACGACGGCGAGCCGCAACCCTCCCCCGGCGCTGGAGCACGCGACGACCTCCACGCCGTCGGGCACGCCGAGCCGGACGCGCAGCTCGCGCACCCCGTCGAGGACGTCGGTGCCGAGGCTCGTCGGCACCGAAGCGGTCCCGACGAACCGTGCTGAGCCGAGGTCCACGAGCGCGGCCTTGGTGAAGGTGGACCCGACGTCGACGCAGAGCAGGAGCGACCCCGGCCCACCGGGGTCGGGGCTCGGGGGCTGCGCCGCGACCACGCGGTCAGCCGTGGGCGTTGAGGGCGGCGTCGAGGTCGCTGACCAGGTCGTCGGCGTCCTCGATGCCCACGGACAGCCGGACGAGGTTGCGCGGCACCTCGAGCTCGGTCCCGGCCACCGACGCGTGGGTCATCCTGGCCGGGTGCTCGATGAGCGACTCGACGCCACCGAGGGATTCGCCGAGAGTCCAGATCGCCGTCGCGCCGCACACGTCGACCGCCGCCTGCTCGCCGCCGGCGAGGAGGATCGAGACCATGCCACCGAACCGCTTCATCTGCCGCGCGGCGACGGCGTGGCCGGGATGGCCTTCGAGGCCGGGATAGAACACCTTCTCGATCGCCGGGTGGCCCGCGAGGTGAGCCACGACAGCCTCCGCGTTGTCGCAGTGCCGTTCCATCCGCACCGCCAGGGTCTTCAGCCCGCGCAGCACGAGCCACGCATCGAATGGGCCGGCGATCCCGCCGATCGCGTTCTGGTGGAACGCGATTCGCTCGGCGATGTCCTCGAGTCCCTTGACGGTCACGTCCTTCGCCGTGACGACGGCGCCACCCACGACGTCGCTGTGGCCCCCGGCATACTTGGTCGTCGAATGGGTGACGATGTCGGCGCCGAGGGCGAGCGGCTGCTGGAGATAGCTCGTCGCGAAGGTGTTGTCGACGACGAGCAGCGCACCGGCCGCGTGGGCGACCTCGGCGATGGCGCGGATGTCGGTGATGCCGAGCAACGGGTTGCTCGGGGTCTCCACCCACACGAGTTTGGTGACCCCCGGCCTGATCGCCGCCCGCACGGCCTCCACGTCGTGGGTGGCCGCGACCGAGTGCTCGATCCCCTGCGGCCTGGCGACCCGGTTGAAGTAGCGGTAGGTGCCGCCGTAGGCGTCGGACGGGACGACCGCGTGGTCGCCGGGCGTCAGCAGCGAGCGGACGACGGTGTCCTGGCCGGCGAGCCCCGACGCGAAGGCGAACCCCTTCCCGCCGCCTTCGAGCGCGGCCAGGCACTCCTCGAGGGCGGTGCGGGTCGGGTTGGCCGAGCGGGAGTACTCGTAGCCGCCGCGGAACCCTCCGATGCCGTCCTGCTTGTAGGTCGAGACCTGGTAGATCGGGGTAACGACCGCGCCCGTCCCGGCGTCCGGCTCCTGGCCGGCGTGGATGGCGCGCGTCGAGAAGCCGTGGTCGGCAGGCGGGGTCATGGGGAGGAGGTTATCTCCGCCCGCCCGGGAGGATGCTGAGGGGACGGGGGCGTCGTCCGTTCGGACGATCCCGACCTGACGACTTGACTGATCCTTGACCTGTCGCCGCATGTCACGATGGATTCAGCGGCGAGAATGGATCGGAACAGCAGATTCCCCTGCTTTCCGGTCGCGCTCACCGCGGATCTCAACGGGAAACGGCGCCACTGGTAGGCCTGCACGTCGTCGGGGGGCGATATGAGCTCAGGCCGACCAGGGGCGTCTTCTCGCGTCCGGCCATCGAGGATCGCCTCGGGTCACCTAGGGTCGCGTCATGGTCAGCGACATGGGAAGCACTGCCACGCGAGGCGTGCTGGTCACGGGTTCGTCCCGCGGGGTCGGCGCCGCGACCGCGCGGGCGTTCGCTGCGCGCGGTGACCGGGTGGTCGTGCACTACCGGTCGGCCGAGGCGCCGGCCAGGGAGCTGCTCGAGAGCCTCGCCGGCAACGGTCATGCGCTCGTGCGCGCCGACCTGTCGCGCCCGGACGAGGTCCGCCGGCTGGCCGACGAGGCCGCCGACGCGCTGGGCCGGATCGACGTGCTGGTCAACAACGCCGCGCTGTTCCTCGACCCCGCAGCCGCCCCGGAGGGCGGGAGCCGTCGCGGCGACCACCGGATCACCGACGTCGACTACGACGCGTGGGTCCGCGCGTGGCAGACGACCCTGGCGACCAACCTCATGGGCCCGGCCAACCTCACCTGGTGCGTGGCCCGGCACATGATCGCGACGCCGCCCGCCGCCGGGATGCCCCGGGGCCGGATCGTCAACGTCGGCTCGCGCGGCGCCTACCGCGGCGAACCCGACGTCCCGGCATACGGTGCGAGCAAGGCCGGGCTGCACGCCTTCGGCCAGTCGATGGCCATCGCCCTGGCGCCAGAAGGGATCTCGGTGGTCTCGCTCGCGCCGGGCTTCATCGCGACGGACATGGCTGCGACGCTGCTCGACGGTCCCGGTGGGGCCGCGATCCGGGCACAGAGCCCCTTCGACCGCGTCGCCACGCCGGAGGAGGTGGCCCGCGCTCTCGTGACCCTGGCCGCGCCCGACGCCGAGTGGGTGTCCGGGTCGGTCATCGACTTCAACGGCGCGAGCTATCTGCGCTGAGCCTTCAAGGTCCGGAACCCACACCGCGGCACCCCGTGCCGTCATCGCCCCGTAATCCGGAGGTGGTGCGGGTGTGGAATGGTCGGTGGGCGCCACTCGTTCCTCCCACAGGCGCCCGTGTCGGCGTATTCGCGAAACAGCTAGGAGACCCTGATGTTCGGACTCGGCCGGAAGTCGACGATGCCCACGCCGGAGGACGCCCTTCCCGGTCGTGCGACGAGGCCCTACGCGGTCGACCCCACCAACGTCGTCCTCGGGACGCCGCTCGAGGGCCCCTATCCCGAGGGCTTCGAGGAGCTCTACGTCGCGATGGGGTGCTTCTGGGGTGTCGAGCGGATCTTCTGGAAGCAGCCAGGGGTCTATGTGACCTCGGTGGGATACATGGGCGGCTACACGCCGAATCCCACCTATGAGGAGAGCACGACCGGGCGCACCGGGCACGCCGAGACGGTGCACATCGTCTACGACCCCGAAGCCACGTCGGCCGAGCTGCTGCTCAAGGAGTTCTGGGAGAACCACAACCCGACGACGGCCAACCGGCAGGGCAACGACGTCGGGACCGCCTACCGCTCGGCGATCTACTGGACGACGCCAGAGCAGGAGCGGGCCGCCATCGCGACCCGCGACGCCTTCCAGAAGGTGTTGACGGACAACGGGTTCGGTGAGATCTCGACCGAGATCCGCTCCGCGGAGGACGCCGGCCCGTACTACCTCGGTGAGGACTACCACCAGGGCTACCTCCACAAGAACCCCGGCGGCTACTGCAACCACGGCCCCAACGGGATGACCTGCCCGGTCGGCCTGCTGTCGTCGGACTCGACGCCGGCCCAGACCGACGTGCTGCCGCCGCGCGCCTGACCCTGGCTCGCCCCTGCCCGTCCGGCGGCCACCGTCGTGGGTCGTGCGCGCCGCGATGCCCCTGCCCTTTATCGGGTGACCCGATAAAGGGTCGGTTCGCTGGAGAACCGTTCCCCAGTGAAGCGTCCCCTTATCAAAAGCCGCCTATCGGATGACTCGAGAAAGGGACGGTGCGCCCGAGAACCGTCCCCCCTCGAAGCGTCCCTTTATCG
>NZ_JANXRJ010000191.1 GCF_025353065.1 Lapillicoccus sp. | reverse complement strand
GGGACAGCGGGGGGAGCGGGACAGCGGGGGGAGCGGGTCAGCGCAGGGCGGCGACGAGGTCGTCGATCTCCACGAGCGGGCCGGTGTAGAACGGGACCTCCTCGCGGACGTGGTTGCGCGCCGTGGACGCCCGCAGGTCACGCATGAGGTCGACGATGCGGTGCAGCTCGTCGGCCTCGAAGGCCAGCACCCACTCGTAGTCGCCGAGGGCGAACGCCGCGATGGTGTTGGCGCGCACGTCGGGGTAGCCGCGGGCCATCTGCCCGTGCTCGACGAGCATGTCGCGGCGCTCCTTGTCGTCGATGAGGTACCAGTCGTAGGAGCGCACGAACGGGTAGACGCAGATGTACTTCTTCGGCTCCTCGCCGGCGAGGAACGCCGGCACGTGGCTCTTGTTGAACTCGGCCGGACGGTGCAGCGCGGCCACCGACCACACCGGCTCGAGCACGGCGCCGAGCTCGGTGCGCAGGAAGCGGTGGTAGGCCTGCTGCAGCTGCTCGATGGTCTCGGCGTGCCACCAGATCATGAAGTCGGCGTCGGCCCGCAGCCCGGCCACGTCGTAGACCCCGCGGACCACGACGTCGCCCTCGGCCAGCTCCGCGACGAGGTCGTGCAGCTCCGAGGCCATCCGCTTGCGGTCGGTGTCGTCACCGAGGGGCTCGACGCTCGCGAACACCGACCACATCGCGTAGCGGATCGAGTCGTTGATCTCGCGGACCTGGCTCGGGGACGGCTTGCGGCTCATGTCCCCATCATCCCAGAGCAACGCCGGCGGCGCCGAGGTGGGTGAGCACCCGGCGGGCAGCGGCCCGACCCGAGGCGATGCAGGCCGGCACCCCCACGCCGTCGTATGCCGCGCCGGCCAGCTCGAGCCCGGGCAGCGGCTCGAGCGCGGCGAAGGTCTCGCGGACGAGGTCGACGTGGCCGACGGCATACTGCGGCAGGGCGCCGCCCCAGCGCTGGACGTGCGCGTCGATCGGCTGGGGCAGGGCCGTGGCGAGCACGGTCGACAGGTCGCCGAGGGCGTGGTCGACGAGATCGGCGTCGTCGCGCTGGAGCACCCGCGTCTCGCCGGCCCGACCGACCGAGGTGCGCAGGTGCACGAGGTCGGGGTCGAGGGCGCCGACCCAGGCCCACTTGGTGGCGCTGAAGGTCGCTGCCTTGATCGTCACCGGCTCGGTCGGCGGGACGAGGAAGCCTGAGCCCGTCAGGGTCGCCCCCATGGCGCGGCGCGGGAGGGCGAGGGTGACCACGGCCATCGACGCGTAGTCGACCGCCGCGAGAGACCGGGCAGCGACGGGGGCGACGTCGTGCAGCAGGCGCGCCGTCGCCGGGGCCGGGGTGGCGAGCACGACCGCGTCGGCCAGGACCTGCTCCGGACGCGTCGTGGGGCCGAGGGTGAGCGACCACCCCGTCGGGGTGCGCGTGAGGTCTCGGACGGTGGCGTCGGTGCGGAGCTCGACCCCGGCGGCGCGCAGCCGGTCGGCCAGCCGAGCGACGGCCAGACCGAGGCCGCCGAGGTAGCCGGCGAAGACCGGTGCCGCAGCCGACGACTTCACGGGGACCGTTGTCACGTCGGTGAACTCGGTGGTCGCCGGGGTAGCGGGCGCGGACAGCTGCGCGGCGTGCGCGGCCGCCTCGACGAGACCCGTCCCGCGGCTGGCGGCTGCCCAGAGGGCTGGCACGGTGGCCCGGAGGCTGAGGTGTCGGGCGTGCCCGGCATACACCCCCGCGAGGAGCGGTTCGACGAGCCGGTCGACGACCGCCGGGCCGACTCGCGCCTCGACGAAGTCGCCCACAGAGACATCCGATTCCACGGGCGCAGAAATGGATTCGTGCGCGAGCCGGTCGACCTCGGTCTCGGTGAGGAGGCCGAGCGCCGTCGATGGCTCGGACGGGACACCCATCAGGGTGCGCGGCGGCAACCGCCAGTGCCGACCGCGCGACCAGATCGTCGCCGTGGCGTCGGTCGGGTGGACGATCCCGGCCGCCAGGCCGGCCTCGGCGAGCAGGTCGAGGGCCTCGGGTCGCCGGGCGAGGACGGACTCCGCCCCGACGTCGATGCCATGACCGGCGACGTCGGCGGTCCGCAGCTTGCCGCCGAGGACGGGGCTGCCCTCGAGCACCATCACGCGCGGGGGGTGGGCGCCGCGGGTCAGCTCCCAGGCGGCGGCGAGACCCGAGATGCCGCCGCCGATGACGACGACGACGCGGGAGGACACGCTCCCACGATCCCAGACGCCGGCGGCGGCGGTCGGGCGGGTCCGCCGGGCCCGGTCCGGAGATCCGGGTCGCCGCCCGAGGCCGGGCCGTGAGGCAACCGCAACCTGCCTGTGTCCCGAGGATCGGAACGCTCCGGGCGGGGGTCGTGTCCTCACAGTCGAGAAGCACCCACCCCGGCGAGAGGACCACGCCATGCCGCGTCATTCCAGGGCACCACGTCACTCCAGGACACCCTTCGGCACCGAACGGATCCCTCGTCGGCGCACGCCGTTCCGCGCCGTCGCCAGGCTTCTTGCCCTGACCGTCGCCCTGTCGCTCGGAGCGTGCTCCGCGGGCTCGTCCGCGTCGTCGTCGGCGGGGGCGGCAGGGGCGGCAGGGGCGGCAGGGGCGGCGGAGAACGGATCGCCCGCCCAGGCCCCGGCCGGGGGTGTCGCGGTGGCACCGGGCGCAGCACCGGGCGCTGCGGCGGGCGCCGCGGCCGGAGCCAACGCCAAAGCGGTGCCGGCCGCCGGCATACCCGTCGTCAACCAGAAGCTCGTCCGGACCGCGACGTTGCGGATGCGGGTCGAGAAGGTGGGCGTCGCGGCGGCCGACGTGCGGGCCATCGCCGTTGGCCTCGGTGGGGTGGTCAGCAGCGAGAACATCACCTCCGGGGACTCGTTCGACGGCACCCCGGACCCGGTCGCGACGGGAGCAGGCGGGCCGGCCACCCCTGGCGCCGGGACCTCAAGCGCGACGGTCCCCTACGAGAGCGGCACGATGGCCGTGCAGGTGCCGGCGGCGAAGCTCGACACCGCCCTCGACCAGCTCGGCCGGCTCGGGACGGTGCTGCAGCGCACGACGAGCAGCGACGACGTGACCTCGACCTACGTCGACACCTCGTCGCGCATCGCCACGATGAGGGCGAGCATCGAGCGGATCCGCACGCTGATGGCGCAGACGTCGGCGATCGAGCAGGTCGTCGCGCTCGAGAGCGAGCTGGCCAAGCGCGAGGCCGACCTC